>JBOHJQ010000088.1:0-14213 GCA_050728655.1 Methylocella sp. | reverse complement strand
CAAGCTGTTTTTGGGCAACCTCGATGCTAAGCGCGATTGGGGACACGCGCGGGATTATGTCGATGGCATGTGGCGCATTCTGCAACAGCCCGAGCCGGACGATTATGTCTTGGCGACCGGGGAAGCCCATAGCGTGCGCGAATTCGTCGAGCGCGCCTTCGCCGAAATTGGCGTTGCGATCGGCTGGAGAGGATCGGGAGCCGGCGAACAAGGTTTCGATAAAAATGGCGGCCGGACCCTTGTCGAGATCGATCCGCGTTACTTTCGTCCGACCGAGGTCGATCGCCATCTCGGCGATCCTGGGAAGGCGTTCAAAAAACTCGGTTGGAAGCACACGGTTACGTTCGCACGGCTGGTGTCTGAAATGGTCGCGAGCGACTTGACCGTGATGCGGAAACGCGGCCGGGTCTGAGGAATATTTCATGGCTAACCTCTCGGCCGGTGCCGGGACAAGGCGGCGAATCTGGGTCGCGGGCCATCGCGGCATGGTCGGCTCGGCTCTCCTGCGACGCCTCGCCAAGGAAGACGTGGAAATCCTGACCGTGGATCGCCTAAATATCGATCTGCGCGAGCAGCAGGCCGTCCGGCAATGGGTGACCCATGCTAAGCCAGATGTTGTCATCCTTGCCGCCGCCAAGGTTGGCGGAATTCTTGCCAACGATTGTTATCCAGCCGAGTTTTTGTTCGATAATCTTGCGATCGAAACAAATGTCATCCAGGCCGCGCATCTGGCAAATGTCGAGCGGCTGGTTTTTCTTGGATCGTCTTGCATCTATCCAAAGTTCGCGCCGCAGCCGATCAAGGAAGAAGCGCTGTTGACGGGTCCGCTCGAGCCGACCAACGAGGGGTATGGGATTGCGAAGATCGCCGGCATCAAGATGTGTCAGGCGTATCGGCGCCAATATGGCCGGCGCTATATCTCGGTCGTGCCAAGCAACCTATATGGCCAAAACGACAATTTCGACCTCTCGACGAGCCATGTCTTGCCCGCCCTTGTCCGCAAATTCCATGCGGCGAAGGCCGCCGGCGAGCCAGAGGTTGTCGTCTGGGGCACCGGGACGCCGTTGCGGGAGTTTCTCCATGTCGATGATCTTGCCGATGCCGTGGTGTTTCTGATGGATCGTTACGACCGCGGCGAACCGATCAATTGCGGCACAGGTTCCGAGATAGGCATCCGCCAGCTGGCGGAGATGATTGGCCGCGTCGCCGGGTTCGGAGGAAAGCTCGTCTTCGATACCGGGAAGCCCGACGGAACACCGCGCAAACTGATCGATTCAAGCCGGTTGGCCGCGCTCGGCTGGCGGCCAAAAACAAACCTCGAAGAGGGCGTCAACGAGGTCTATCGCTGGTTTGCGCGGACCCAAACAAGCGAAACCGCAACCACATGAGGGATCGCTCAATTCAAGGCTTGACACGAGCGCTTGGCCTACGAGCGCGCCGTGACTCGGGAATCCTTTTGCCGTATCGAGGCGGCTTCTTGGATCGCGGCCTTGAGAGCGGGATGAGCGTCGGACACCACATACTCAACGCCCGGTGGCCCGCGTCTTTTAAGGGCCACGCGCATGATCGCCAAGGACTTCTCGATAGGCTGACCAAGGCCGTGCCGCACAAAATCCATACCATTCTGACCGACAACGGCATTCAGTTCGCCAAGCGCGACGGCACGCAAACGTATTGGGCAATCCCCTTCGATCGTTTGTGCGATACTCTTGGCATCTACCATCGCCTGACCATGATTAACCATCCTTGGGCCAATGGCCAAGTCGAACGCATGAAAGAAGTCTGGCGGCTTTTCCGCGGCCCGCTCGAGGCAACCCGTGTTTGCTTGCAGCGGTGAGGTCAGAGCATGGCTTCGGCGGCGTTTTCCACATGGCGTTTGGTTAGCGCCTCGCGCAATTTTTCCATGGCCCGGCTCTCGATCTGGCGGACTCTTTCCTTTGAAATGCCGAGGCGATTGCCCAGGGCTTCGAGCGTCGCCGCTTCATCGGCGAGGCGGCGCTCGCGGAGAATTCGCCGTTCGCGCTCGGAAAGCACCGTCAAGGCCTCGTTCAGCCAGGCAACTCGCCGATCGGTGTCGAGGGCAAGACCAACTACCTCGTCTGGGCGCGGCTTATCGTCGACGAGCATCACCATTTGCTCCTCGGCGACCGGGGACCCCCTGTCCCCGATCGGCGCATTCAAGGACACGTCGGGGCCCGAAAGACGCGCGTCCATGACCTCGACATCCGAGCGGGAAACGCCGAGCACCTCGGCGATTTGACTGAAAACTTCCGTCCCGGTCCGCGAATGGCCTCCCTGCGCCAGTTTCGCGCGCAGCCGGCGGAGATTGAAAAAAAGCGCCTTCTGCGCCGAGCTTGTTCCACCGCGCACAATCGACCAATTATGCAAAACATAATTTTGCATGGAGGCGCGGATCCACCACGTCGCATAGGTCGAAAAGCGCACGTCGCGGTCCGGCTCGAACCGCACGGCGGCCTCCAAGAGCCCGACGTGGCCCTCCTGGATCAGGTCGGCGAGCGACAAGCCATAATGGCGAAAACGCACCGCAAGCGCGATCACGAGCCGCATATGCGCCCGGGCGAGCTTATGCATGGCCGCTTCATCGGCCTGATTTTTCCACCGCAAGGCAAGCGCATGTTCTTCGTCGCGCTCAAGATAAGGAGCGGCTATCGCCGCGGCGAGGAAATGTTCGCCTACCTCGGCTAATTGAGCCATGATCAATGCCCATCGTGTTCGAGCGCAAGCGTCCCGCGCAATGCCCTGCGCCTTTGCGGTTCAGTCCGCCGCGAAGTATACAAGGCATCTTGTCCCGCGGGCCGGATTCTTCGCGCCAGCCCGCCAGATCCTGCCGGTAAACGATTGCATGGCGTGGCTGGTTCCCCGCCACAAGACGCGCGCGCGCCAGGGCCAATTGTTTTTTGGCGCTTGATCGGCGGCAATAAAAACCGGTTTCACGCTAACGAGCGTGGCGAAGCTCACGTAATATCAACTGGCTTCGGGCACGACTGAATCCAATGTGACAAGAAACCGTTTTGCTAGCCGCGATGCCAAAAAATTCCCCCACCAGGCTTGCCGCTTGCCCATTGGCGGTCTCTCCATCATATTTTAGAACAATTTCTGTCCTCTATCCGGCTCCGGCCTTGAGCCGGACGCTTGGGAGAATTTCATGTTCATCGAGACCGAAACCACGCCCAATCCCGCAACCTTGAAATTTCTGCCCGGCCGCCCCGTCTTGCCGCAAGGCACGCTTGACATCAGAGACGCCGAAGGCGCAGGACAGTCGCCGCTCGCGCAGGCGCTGTTCTCGATCGACGGCGTTTCCGGCGTGTTTTTTGGCTCGGACTTCATCTCCGTCACGAAATCCGGCGGTGACTGGCCGGATCTCAAACCGGTGGTCCTCGGCGCCATCATGGAGCATTTTGTTTCGGGCGAACCTTTGCTCATCGGCGAATTCGATGGCGCCGCGGAAAGCGACGGGGAGGAGTTTTTCGCGGGCGACGATGCCGAGACGGTCGCAACGATCAAGAAACTGATCGAAACGCATGTCCGTCCGGCGGTCGCCAACGATGGCGGCGATATCAAATTTCGCGGTTTCCGCGATGGGACCGTCTTTCTCGCCCTGAAAGGGTCGTGTTCTGGCTGTCCTTCGTCGTCCGCGACGCTCCGGCACGGGATCGAGAATTTGCTCAAGCATTATGTCCCCGATGTGCGCGCGGTCGAACAAATCTAATTCCCGCGGCTTCGACCAGCTGGTTCCGCGGGTTCGACCGAAGTTGAGGCAAGTTTTGCGCATCGGCACATGAAAATATTGGCGATCGACACAGCGCTTCCCGCGGTTTCGGCCTGCGTCCTAGGCGATGACGCGGATAGCCCGGAAGCGATCGAGACGATTGCGATGGAGCGCGGCCATGCGGAAGCACTTTTGCCGTTGATCGACCGGGTCATGGCCCGCGTGGCGGGAGGTTTTGCGTCGCTCGGGCGGGTCGCGGTGACGGTCGGCCCTGGATCCTTCACCGGGCTTCGCGTCGGGATCGCCGCCGCGCGCGCGATGGGGACCGCTTGCAAGATTCCGGTCACCGGGGTTTCGACCCTGGCGGCCCTAGCCGCGCCCCTGATCCTGGAGCAAAAGCCAGGTCTCGTCGCCGCCGCAATCGATGCGCGCCGGGGCAATGTTTACTTTGCCGCTTTCGGAACGGACGGAAGAGCCGTCCTGGCGCCTCGGATCGCGCCGGCGCGCGAGGCCGTGCGCGCGCTTGGCGCGGGTCCGGTGCGGCTCGCCGGATCGGGCGCGCCGCTGCTCGCAATCGAGGCCTCGGCGGCCGGGACAGATGCCTGGATCGGCCGCGAAAATGTTGGATTAGACATTGTTTTTGTTGCTAAACTCGGTCTTCTTGCCGACCCCGCCCTAACGCCGCCGCGACCTTTCTACTTGGCGCCGCCGGGCGCCAAGGTGCCAGAGGCGGCACAGTCTCAACCGGGGGCGCCGTGAACCGGAATGATCCTTTGTCCGGCCAAAGCTGCGCCTTGCATCCGCCCCATCGGGGCCGAGCGGAGCGCGGAATGCGCCACCATCCACGCGACGAGCTTCGCCTATCCGTGGCGGGAAGCCGATTTTGAACAACTTTATGTCGCGCCCGGGACGTTCGCGGATGGCGCGTTCGACGCCAAAGTGGAGTATCTGGCGGGTTTTGTCCTGTCCCGCGTCGCCGCCGGCGAGGCCGACATCCTGACCATCGCCGTCGCGCCGCAATGGCGCCGGCGCGGGATCGCCAGCAGTCTTCTGGTGCCACATCTGGCTGGCCTTGCCGCGACCAGGGTGACCCGGTTGTTTCTCGAAGTCGATGTCGAAAACACCGCCGCCCGCGCCCTTTATGCGAATTTCGGCTTCGAGCAGGTGGGCGCGCGCAAAGCCTATTACCGCTCTGCCGGCGCTCGCTCGGCCACGGCTCTCGTCATGCGGCGCGACCTGCTATAAGGTATTCATTTCGGGAAGGCTGCCCATTGTCAGTTTCTTGACCTAGACTCAGTTTTGGAAAAGCCGGACATTGGATAAGGAGGCTGATTTCAATAAGTCTCGAAGGGAACGTGAGGTGAGCCCAAGAACGTTACAGGTTTCTTTGCCGGATGACCTTGCCGCCGAAGTCACGGCAGCGGTTGCGCGTGGCGAATATGAGTCGGAGAGCGACGCCATTCTCGTGGCAGTCGCGGAATGGCGCGTCCAGCGTCTGGCGGAGACGATCGGAGTCGAGGAGCTGCGGCGCCTTTGGCAGGAGGGGGTCGACAGCGGGCCGGGACGTTCCATGTCGATCGAGGAGATAAAAGCGGAGGCGCGACGCCGGTTTTCGCGGCCGTGACACCGTGCGCATCATTCGGACCGCTCGCGCCGAAGAGGACGTGATCGACATCTGGACATACATCGCCTTGGATAATGAGCAGGCGGCGGATCGAGTGCTAGACGCGCTGGAAAGAAAGACGCGGTTGTTAGCGAGCACTCAGAATATTGGGCGCGAACGGTTTGACATCGCGGCTGGAGTGCGAAGCGTGGTCAGCGGATCGTACTTGATCTTATATCGAATTCTCGGTGACGAAGTGGAAGTCGTCCGGTATGTTCACGTGCGGCGGCAATTGAAGAGCCTGCTATGAAAATGCTCGCCGGGAAAATGCCGCCGTTTGCGATCTCATCGAAGGAGAGCATGATATGAGCGCGCAGCCGATCGTCAATCTCGCCGACGTTCCGCTGCGTGACTTCGGCAATGGCCGCGCTTTCGCGGCGAGGCTCGGGCGCGTCGGCCATTTGATCGGCGCCCGGAGACTTGGCTGCCAGTTGCATATCGTGCCAGCTGGCAAGAAAGCCTATCCGCGTCACGCGCATCACGCCAACGAGGAAATGTTCCTCATTCTGTCGGGCGAGGGAACATACCGCGCGGGCGCCGAGAGCTTTTCTATTCGCGCGAGCGATGTGATCGCCGCGCCGGCGGGCGCCGGCGAGACAGCACATCAAATCGCCAACACGGGCAAAGACGAGCTACGCTACCTGGCCTTTTCGACACGCAATGATCCGGATGTTGTCGAATATCCCGATTCCGGGAAGTTCGCGGTGGCGTCCATGATCCCCGATGATGAGGGGCTTCTCGGCGCACGCGTGCGCTTCATCGGCCATAGGAACGCGCAGTCCCTCGATTACTTCGACGGCGAAGAGTGATGGTTATGCTCCAAATCAATATCCTCCGCATCTCCATCGGCGAACGCGAGATTCTCGATGGCCTCTCGCTCACCGTGAAGGCCGCGAATAAGGCCAGAACCGCGTAGACCGGGGCATTCGATGTCGGGTTTCGATCAAATGCGGATGGCCCGCGGCGTTTCCGGCGAAACCGGACAAAGCTCGCCACCCCGCCGGCTGTTCGTGAAGTCGTACGGCTGTCAGATGAACGTCTATGACGCGCAAAGGATGGCCGATGTTTTGGCGCCCGAAGGCTATGCCGGGACCGCGCTTGTGGAGGAGGCCGACCTTGTCATCTTGAATACGTGCCACATAAGGGAGCGCGCCACCGAGAAGGTTTTTTCCGAATTGGGCACGCTGCGCGCTCTTAAGGCCGCGCGCGCCTCGACTGGGCTTGAGACCAAAATCATTGTCGCGGGTTGCGTCGCGCAGGCCGAAGGGGGGGAAATTTTCCGGCGCCAAATAGCGGTGGATATTGTCGTCGGACCGCAAAGCTATCACCGCTTGCCCGAGCTTTTGCGCCGTGCCGGAACCTCGCGCGAGGTCCTTGCCACGGATTTTCCCGCCGAAAGCAAGTTCGATCACCTCGCCGCGCCTGGCCCGCAGCAAATTCGCAAGCGTGGCGTCAGCGCTTTCGTGACCGTGCAAGAGGGGTGCGATAAATTCTGCACCTTCTGCGTGGTGCCCTACACGCGCGGCGCGGAAGCCTCGCGGCCTGTGGAAGGCATCGTTGCGGAAGTTGAAATGCTGGCCGCCGCGGGCGTCCGCGAGGTGAGCTTGATCGGCCAGAACGTCGATGCCTACCATGGCCGAACGCCGGAAGGCGCCTTCGCTTCGCTCTCCGAGTTGACCGCACGGATCGCCGATGTGCCGGGCATCGCCCGCATCCGCTACACGACGAGCCATCCAGGCGACATGGATGCGAGCCTCATAAAGGCGCATCGCGATCAGCCACGTTTAATGCCCTTCCTGCATCTGCCGGTTCAATCCGGTTCCGACAAAATCCTCGCCGCGATGAACCGCAGGCACACGCGCGCCGGTTACATCGCGCTTATCGCGGAAATCCGCGGCGCCAGGCCGGACATCGCGTTGTCCTCCGATTTCATCGCCGGCTTTCCAGGCGAGAGCGAAGAGGATTTCGCGGCGACCTTGGATTTGATCGAGAAAGTCGACTTCGCGAATGGGTTTTCGTTCAAATATTCGCCCCGCGCCGGCACCCCCGCGGCCGAGTTGCAAGATCAAATCCCCGAATCCGTAAAGTCGGAGCGGCTCGCGCGGCTTCAGACGCTCCTCGACGAGCAGCGGCGGACATTCAATCGCAAGATGGTCGGGCGCACGCTCGAGGTGCTGATTGAAAAACCGGGCCGGCACGCGGGCCAAATCGTGGGCAAGTCGCCCTATCTCCAGGCGGTTCAAATTGAAGGGAGCCTCGATCGCATCGGCGAAATCGTTGGTGCCGAGATCGTCTCCGCTGGCGCCAATTCGCTATTCGGGCGGCTCTTGCCGGACCGGGCCGCGCGCGAGGCGCCTCGTTGAAACCACCGGATCGTTCAGCACCGATTATGCGGCAAGAATTCAAGCGAATTCCGGGCGAGGAGGCCGCCGCCGAGATTACCTTGGCCTTCGACGACAATCGCCATGCCTCGCTCGTCTTCGGGCAATATGACCAGAACCTTGCGAAGCTCGAACGCAGGCTCGGCGTGATCGCCAATGCGAACGGCAACCACGTGACGATCAAGGGGCCGCCGGCGGCGTGCGAATGTGCGCGGCTGGTGTTGGAAAACCTCTATGCGCGGGTGGAGCTTGGCCAGCCGGTCGGGCTCGGCGACGTCGATGGCGCCATCGAGGAAGGCGCCATGCAAGGCACTCTGTTCCCGAAGGAGGACGAGGCCGGGCGCGCCGTTTTCGAGCAAATCGGCACCCGCCGGCGCGGCACGGTACGCGCGCGCAACATGGCGCAAGACCTCTACCTCCGCGCGATGAAGCGCCACGAGCTGGTTTTCGCCGAGGGGCCCGCCGGCACCGGCAAGACGTGGCTTGCCGTCGGCTTCGCGGTTCTTTTGCTGGAACAAGGTGCGGTCGAACGTCTGGTCCTGTCGCGGCCTGCGCTGGAAGCGGGCGAACGGCTAGGTTTCCTGCCCGGCGACATGCGCGACAAGGTCGATCCTTATTTGCGGCCGATCTACGACGCGCTCGCCGATTTCATGGATGCCCGTATGCTCGAGCGCGGGATGCAAATCGGGATGATCGAGGTCGCTCCCCTCGCGTTCATGCGCGGGCGAACCTTGACCAACGCCTGCATACTGCTCGACGAGGCGCAAAATGCCACTTCGATGCAAATGAAAATGTTTTTAACGCGCCTCGGCGAAGGATCGCACATGATTGTCACCGGAGATCCGTCGCAAACCGATCTGCCGCCGGGCCAGAAATCCGGGCTCAGCGAGGCGATCGAACTTCTCTCCGGGCTAGAAGGAATAGGCCACGTCGTCTTCAGGGAAGGCGACGTCGTCCGCCACGATCTCGTGCGCCGAATCGTCGGCGCCTATGAGGCGGCGGCGCGGCTAGCCAAGGGCGAGGGACGGCGGACATGAATCCGGCGATCGACGTTGCGATCGAAGCGGAAGGATGGGCATCCCTCGAGGACCCTTCCCGACTTGCCGAGGCCGCGATCCTCGCGGCGATAAGGGAAAGCGGCGTCTCGCTGGCCGCGAACACCGAAATCAGCGTCCTTTTTTGCGACGACGGTTTCATCCGCGGCCTCAACCGCAAATGGCGTGGAATCGATCAACCTGCCAATGTGCTTTCTTTTCCATCCAAGGGCAATGCGGCCTTTGCGCCGCTCCTCGGCGATATCGTCATCGCGTTCGAGACTGCCGCGCGGGAAGCCTCCGAAGCAGGACGGCCGCTGCGCGATCACGTCGCCCATCTTCTGGTGCATGGCTTTCTGCATCTTATCGGCTACGACCATATCGGCGCGGCCGAAGCCGAGGCCATGGAGGCGCTCGAACGGGCGAGTCTCGGCAGGCTCGGAATTGCCGCCCCCTTCTGGGAATCGTTGAGCGAGGAAGCAGCCGGCGCCAATGACTGAGCACGACCCCTTGAGCGAGGCAGGCAAAGCAGGTTCCGGCGGCAAGCCAAGCCTAGTCGACCGGTTGCGCGCTTTGTTCGGCCTCGGCGGACTGTCGATTCGCGACGATATCGAGGATGCTCTCGCGGATACGTCGATCGAGGACGACATTTCCCCGCAAGAGCGCGCGTTGTTGAAAAACGTCCTCGCCTTGCATGAAGTACAAGTCGGCGATGTGATGGTTCCCCGCGCCGACATCGTCGCCACGTCGCTTCAAACCAGACTCGCCGATGTGCTTGAGGTATTTCGCACCGCCGGTCATTCGCGCCTGCCCGTGCACGGCGACACCCTCGACGATCCGCGCGGCATGGTGCATATCCGCGACTTTGTCGCGTATCTCGCCGCCGCCACGCCCCCCCCGTATCGCAACGAGAGCGCGGCCGGTTCGCCGCCCACGGACCCGGAGGGCGAAGCTGCTCCAAGCTGCCGCTGGCCACGCCGCGGCTTGGATTTGTCTTTATCGCAGGCCGATATTCTGCGCCCGGTTCTGTTCGTTCCGGCGTCGATGCCGGCCCTCGATCTCCTGGTGAAAATGCAAGCCACGCGAACCCACATGGCGCTCGTCATCGATGAATATGGCGGCACCGAAGGTCTCGCGTCGATCGAGGACATTGTGGAAATGATTGTCGGCGATATCGAGGACGAACACGATTCTGGCGAAAGCCCGAAGATCGAAGCCGCCGCGGACGGAAATTTCATCGTCGACGCGCGCGCCGATCTCGGCGACGTGTCTCGCGTGATCGACGCCGATCTCAACTCGATCACTGACGCCGAGGAGATCGATACGTTGGGGGGGCTCGTCACTGCCCTCGCTGGGCATGTTCCAGTGCGCGGCGAAATCATTATCGAGGGCGGCATCGAATTCGAAGTGGTGGACGCCGACCCGCGCCGCGTCAAGCGGGTCAAGATCCGTATCGCCGGGGCGCGTCCGCTCCCCAGGCGAAACGCGGAAAGCCCCGCTGCCTCCGAGCTTGCCAAACAAGGCGGCCCCCCGGAGAAGGGTGGCGGATAATACCCTTCGCCGGAAAGCGCTTCCGCGCATGGTTTGGTCGAACGGAGGGGACACGCGCGAAAGTCCTTCGCGCAATCTCTATCGAAATCGTGTTTGCATTCGAGAAAGCTGCGCCATGCTCGCGCTCGCCACTTCGATCATTCTCGCTTCTGGCTGGCGGCGCCGTCTGATCGCGGTTGCCGCCGGCGCCACCGGCGCGCTTGCGATGGCGCCTTTCAACTTTTTTCCCGCGCTGGCGATCCCGATGACGGTTGCCGTCTGGCTCATCGACGGTTGCGCGGAGACGCGCCAGAAGCCGCCGGCGCGGTGGTTTCGTTTGGGCTTGCCGGTCGCCGCCTGGCGCGCGTTTAGCGTTGGCTGGTGGTGGGGCCTTGGTTATTTCCTCGCCGGGCTCTGGTGGCTTGGCGCGGCGTTCCTCGTCGAGGCGGACAAATTCGCCTGGGCCTTGCCGCTGGGCGTTGTCGGCCTCCCCGCCGCGCTTGCGATTTTTCCGGGCCTCGGATTCATGATTGCGCGGCTGCTTTGGACACCTGGCGCTGACCGTCTGTTTGCTTTTGCCGCCGGATTGAGCTTTGCCGAATGGCTGCGCGGACATGCGCTGACCGGATTTCCCTGGAACACATTCGGCATGGCGCTAGGCGGTAATCTCGTGACCGCGCAACTGGCCTCGATCGTCGGCCTGTATGGTCTGACCGTCATCGCCATCCTCATTTTCTCAGCCCCCGCGGTTCTTGGCGAAAAATCCGCAATGCGAGGGGCAAGGCGCCGGTTGCCGCCGGCAATCGCCGCTGCTGTCCTGGCCTTCGCCGGGATTTGCGCGTTTGGCGCCCTGCGCCTGGCGTGGACAATCCCGCAGCCGCCGGTCGCGGGCGTGAAATTGCGCATCATGCAGCCCAATTTGGCCCAGGACGCGAAATTCCGGCCGGAAAACAAAGCCCCGATATTGGCGCGCTATCTGACCTTGTCCGCGGGCGCGGAATCAGACCGTTCGGGCCTCGAAGACGTCACAGTGCTCATCTGGCCGGAGTCGGCATTCCCGTTCATCTTGTCGCGCGATGCCGGAGCCCTTGCCGAAATCGGCGCGATTTTGCCGCAAGATACGGTTCTGGTCACCGGCGCCGCGCGTGCGGACGATGAGGTGCGGCGGTCCGCGCCCGGCCGCGCCCGGTACTTCAACGCCATTCAAGTCATTGCTAGCGGCGGCCATATTCTCGACAGCTACGACAAAGTGCATCTCGTGCCTTTCGGTGAATATGTGCCGTTCCGGACCGCCTTCGACCGTCTCGGCCTGCGTCAATTCGTGCATCTCCCTGGCGGGTTCGACGCTGGTTCAAAGCGGCGGTTATTGGTTGT
Organism: Methylocella sp.; assembly: GCA_050728655.1. GTDB lineage: Bacteria > Pseudomonadota > Alphaproteobacteria > Rhizobiales > Beijerinckiaceae > Methylocapsa. The sequence goes on along the minus strand of JBOHJQ010000088.1, from coordinate 2,501 downwards.
GCCTGGCTTGCCGGCCGTCGCGCCGCTGATTTGCTACGAGGCGATCTTTCCAGGCGAGGTTGTGCCCTCCGAGGCGCCGCGTTCGGGATTGCTTCTCAATGTAACAAACGACGGTTGGTTTGGGACGACGACCGGCCCTTACCAGCATTTCGCGCAAGCGCGGCTGCGTGCGATCGAGGAAGGATTGCCCTTGATCCGCGCCGCGAACACCGGAATTTCGGCGATTGTCGATCCCTATGGCCGCGTTTTGGCCGAACTGCCACTCGGCGCCGAAGGCGTGCTCGATGGCGGTTTACCGCAAGCAATCGCGCCGCCGGTTTTCGCGCGTTTTCCGTTCGTCAGCGCCTTTTCGGTCTGGATCGCCGCCTTTGCGATCGCCGTGTCCCGCCGCAGGGGAATCACTGTGCGATTTTGATCATCGTGCGATTTTTGCTTGATGGCGCGGCAAGATTCCGCATGCGCATCGCCGGCAAATGTTCGCTGCAATTACAAAGGCTTGAAAGACCTCGCCGCACCGCGACCTCGCCGCCGGCCTGCGATCCTTTTGCTCCTAATAGAGGCCCGGAATTAGCCGTGACGTCCGGGCGCGGTAAGCATCGTACTCGGCGCCGAACTCTTCCCGCAGCAGCCTCTCTTCCGCGCGGATGCGCGCGACGAGCGGCGGGATTGTGAGCGCCGCGAGCAGCACGCCGACCCCCGAGCGAAAGGCGAGGCCCCACCCCAGCGTACTGACGAGCAATCCCAAATAGCTGGGGTGGCGGATGACGCGATAAACACCGCTGGTGACCAGTGTATGCCCGGGCTGGATGGCGACGAGCCCGCTGAACCGGTGGCCGAGCACAAACACCGGCCAGAGCCGCAGCGCGCCACCGGCCGAAACGAGGACGACGCCAAGCCAGCGGATGCTTTCGCCGTCGAGGGTCCAGAAGTCCTTCCGGTCCGTATAAGCCGGCAGAATGGCGGCGAGCAGCCCGATCAGCGCAAGAGCCGTGATGACCCAGCGGTTGCCGCGATCCTCGCGCACCCCAGGACTGATGTTCCCGCCGGCGAAGAGCGCCGCGCCAGCGATGATGAAGAGCGCGACCGCGAGCGCGCTCAGGGCTCTGTGGGAAAAGAAGGCGGCGGGCCCGCCCCAGCCTAGGACGGCGAGGCCGAGATAGGCGGCGGTGCTCAAACCGATGAGGGTCACTCGGAGAATTGATGGCATCACCATTGCTCCTTTCCCCTCTGCCCCCTGTTGCGTTCAACCTGGGCGCGGCCCCAACCCCTGTTTCGTTATCAAATCTTGCACCAGAAATGCCGTCCGGGGCATGGCCCGCCTTGCGGGTTTGCGCGGATCATATGGCAAAGGGCGCCGCAAGGCGCCCTTTTTGGGGTTCACTCCGGCCTGGAGCACTTATTCTCCCGCCGCCCGTTGCTCGAGCTTTTCCTTCGCCTCGAGATCTTCCCCAGTTACCTGGTCGACAAGGCGCATCGAAAGGCGCACTTTTCCGCGATCGTCAAAACCCAAGAGCTTGACTTTGACCTTGTCGCCTTCCTTGACGACATCGGTGGTCTTGGCGACCCGGCCCTTGGCGAGCTGCGAAATATGGACGAGACCATCCTTCGAGCCGAAGAAATTCACGAAGGCGCCGAAATCCACCACTTTCACGACCGTGCCGTCGTAGATCTGGCCGGCTTCCGGATCGCTCGCGATGGACTTGATCCAATTGATCGCGGCGCGGATCGAATTGGCGTCGGAGGAAGCGACCTTCACCGTGCCATCGTCCTCGATATTGATCTTGGCGCCGGTTTTTTCGACGATCTCGCGAATGACCTTGCCGCCGGTCCCGATCACTTCGCGGATCTTGTCGGTTGGAATTTTCAAGGTCTCGATGCGCGGCGCGAATTCGCCAAGTTCGGCGCGCGCGCCGGTGAGCGCCTTGGCCATCTCGGCCAAGATATGCAGCCGGCCAGCCTTGGCCTGATCCAACGCCACCCGCATGATTTCTTCGGTGATGCCGGTGATCTTAATGTCCATTTGCAGCGAGGTGATACCTTCCCCAGTGCCCGCCACCTTGAAATCCATGTCGCCGAGATGATCTTCGTCGCCGAGAATGTCGGAGAGGACGGCAAAGCGCTCGCCTTCGAGTATCAGGCCCATGGCGATGCCCGCCGTCGGCCGCTTCATGGGAACGCCAGCGTCCATCAGGGCGAGCGACGAGCCGCAGACCGTCGCCATCGAGGATGAGCCGTTCGACTCGGTGATCTCGGCCACGATCCGGACCGTATAGGGAAATTCCGCCACCGTGGGCAGCATCGGACGGATGGCGCGCCAGGCAAGCTTGCCATGGCCGATCTCGCGCCGCCCGGGCGAGCTCATGCGGCCAGTCTCGCCGACCGAATAGGGGGGGAAATTGTAATGCAGAAGGAAGCGCTCCTTGTAGGTGCCCTCCAAACTATCGACGTATTGCTCGTCCTCCCCGGTGCCAAGCGTCGCGACGACCAGCGCCTGCGTCTCG
>JBOHJQ010000087.1:0-14279 GCA_050728655.1 Methylocella sp. | reverse complement strand
ACCTTACACCCGGCTGTCCCATCGTCACGGCAGTCGCGCGCAACGACGCCCCCGGCGGCTCGAATGGCTGGGCGATCGCGCCGGAAAAAAGCGCCTCGGGCAACGCCATCCTGATGGGCAATCCGCATTTGCCCTGGGGCAACAATACACCTGTCCCCGGTCTCGGCATCTCCCAGTTGATGGAGGTCAACCTTGTCATCGGCGATCCCGAGGAACCGCAACTGAACGCTAGCGGCGCCGTGTTCGCGGGCGGGCCTTTCATCGCCATTGGTTACAGCGACGAGATCGGCTGGACCCACACCAATAACACGATCCAGAACACCAACCTCTATGAACTCACTCTGAACCCCAACGGCACCTACAATTTCGGTGGCATTCCCCTGCCACTGCTGCTTCGCGCCGACACAATTAAGATACGCCAGGCCGACGGCTCGCTCGCCAGCCAAAACATCGACATTTTTTCTTCGCTGCACGGACCGGTCATCGCGAAAAACGGCAACAAGGCGCTCGCCCTTCGCGTCGCCGGCCTGGACCAGCCCTCTCTCGTCACGCAGTATTGGAGGATGATCAAAGCGCACAACCTTGGGGAATTCATCGCCGCGAACTCCAGTCTGCAAAATCCGTTTTTCAACGTGATCTATGCCGACCGCGACGGCCATATCCTCTATGTGTTCGGGGGTCGGCAGCCGGTGCGGCAGGGCGGCGACTGGGGCAAATATTCCGGCGTCCTCGACGGCAGCGATCCTTCCTTGCTTTGGACTCGCACCTTCGCCTGGTCAGAGCTGCCCCGCGCCATCGACCCGCCTGGCGGCTTCGTTGCCAATAGCAACAACCCGCCCTGGACCTCGACCTTCCCCGTGACCCCCACCAACGACCCCGCCAAGTTTCCCGCCTATGTGGCGCCGCAATTCATGGAGATGCGGGCCCAAAACGGCGCGGGTTTCCTGCTGTCCAGAAAGAGCCTAACACCTGCGCTGGTCCTCCAAGGCAAAGAATCGACTCACATGCTGCTCGCCGACCGCGTGCTGCCGGACCTTATCCTCGCCGCCAATTTATCCGGCAATCCTATCGCCCAGCAAGCGGCCGCAACCCTCGCTACGTGGGACCGCAACGCCGACGCCACGAGTAAAGGCGCGGTATTGTTCGAGGCATGGTTGGCGATCGTCAGCTTCGACCCGAGGCTGTCGAAGGACAACACGATCAACTTCACCTTCCCTCACCCCAAATTTCGCGTCGGCTGGTCGGCTTCCGATCCGCTGAACACGCCATTCGGATTGGACTTGTCTAAGCCGGCTGCCGCTGTCGCTACGGTTACCGACTTGATCATCGCGGCCCAGCAGGTGGCGGCAACCTCTTGCGCGAAACCGCCGTGCCCGCTCGATGTGGCATGGGGTGACGTTCATAAGATTGTGCTTGTTACCCACGACGGGCCATTCCAGAACACCATCCCCCTCTCTAACGATCCGCAGAGCGGCGCCGACGATCCTTTCGGCCCGTTGCGCGTCATCTTTCGGTTTCAGCCTGACCCTAACATTTTGCATTTCTTGGCTGACAGCGGTGAGAGCTATGTGCAGGTCGTCGAATTCGCAAAGGAAGGGGCAAAAGCCCAAGCTCTGCTTGGCTATGGGAATGCGTCGCGACCCGGCTCGACCCATGTGACCGACCAGCTGCCATTCTTTGACGCTAAGACGCTGAGGCAGGTTTTTCGCACGCGCGACGAGGTGGAGAGGCACACGGTTTTGCGGGAGGTAGTCAATTGACGCGGGTTGGGTTCGAGAATTGCGACGGTAACCAAACCGAGGGCTCCGCGAGCCGCCGTGTGGATGTGGCGTGATCCCGATGGATGTGATCATCTACCACAATCCCCGCTGCGGCACGTCGCGCAACGCGCTAGGCCTCATCCGCAACGCGGGCATCGAGCCGCATCTCGTCGAATATTTGAAGACCTTTCCAACGCGTGTATTGCTGCGCCAGCTCGCGGTGCGCATCGGCGTGCCGCTGCGTGCCCTGCTGCGCGACAAGGAACCGGTTTTTCGCGAATTGGGGCTTTACGACAATAACCTCGCCGAGGATGCTCTGCTCGACGCGATCGAGGCGCATCCCATTCTCCTCAACCGGCCGATCGTGGTCACGCCGAAAGGGGTTAGGCTCTGTCGCCCTTCCGAACTCGTGATCGACCTCTTGCCGCCGCAGCAAGGCGAATTTTTTAAGGAAAATGGCGAGCGCGTCGTCGATCAGCACGGCCACCGGATCGCAACCGCTTGAGGGCGCGAGGGCCTAACGGACAATAAAACGATAAAGTCCTTTTCGATGGCGGCGGGATTGAAGACTGTTTGAGCGCGACACGATCTTGACCCGCCCGGCAAAACCTTCTAACCGAGGCTGGGCTCGGTGCTCCTTTACGAGTTTCGAGATTTTGCCGCGGGCTCAACCCGCCGCAGACGCACCCGTGGCGCCGCCTTCATAACTATTTTTGTGAAGCGTTGGGCCTGTCGGCTTGGCTCTTGCGGGCCTGGCAGAGGAGGGCGCGTTCCTCCCCCTTGCCGGCGGGAGGACGCGGTATGACGCTACGCGCTCCCGCGCGGGCCCGTGTCCTTTTTCCGGTGCACCGCTTTCATAAGGACACGCGATGACGAAGCGCGCCGAAGCCAAATATAAAATCGACCGCCGGATGGGCCAGAATATTTGGGGCCGACCGAAAAGCCCCTTCAACCGACGCGAATATGGGCCGGGCCAGCACGGGCAACGCCGCAAGGGCAAGCTATCCGATTTCGGCACCCAGCTTAAGGCCAAGCAGAAGCTCAAAGGCTATTACGGCAACATTTCGGAAAAGCAGTTCCACAAATATTACGCCGAAGCGATCCGCATGAAGGGCGATAGCGGCGACAATCTGATTGGGCTTTTGGAGCGCCGGCTCGATGCCGTGATTTATCGCGCCAAATTCGTGTCGACCATTTTTGCCGCGCGCCAATTCGTCAATCACGGCCATGTCAAGGTCAATGGCCGCCGGGTGAATATAGCGTCGCACCAGGTGAAGGTTGGCGATAGGATCGAGCTCAAGGAGAGCTCGCGCCAGATCATCCTCGTTTTGGAGGCGAAGCAGCTCGCCGAACGCGACGTACCGGATTATTTCGAAGTCGATCACACCAAGATGACGGCGCAACTCACCCGGATTCCATTGCCTTCGGAAGTGCCTTATCCGGTGGTGATGGAACCCAATCTCGTCATCGAGTTTTATTCGCGGTAAAACCGGCGGAGTAAAATTGGGCGCAGTGACCCGACCACGCGCGGCTCAAGCTGGAACTCGTGACAACTTTATCCGGAGGCTCGATTGCACGATCTCGAACCACGCACTACTGAAGCATGGTTTTCAAATCACTGATGCCCTTGGCGATGAGCTCGGCGCCAAAAGCGCCTTGCGCCTCGCCTCTCAGCACGATTTCCGCGGCCTTGGTCGCGGCCTCGGCGGCGGCGGCGCGCACCTCCGCCGCCGCCTGGGTTTCCGCCACGCTGATTTTTTCCTCGGCCTGTTTGGTCCGGCGTTGAAGAAATTCGGTCATGCGCGCGCGCGCCTCGTTGGCGATACGTTCGGCCTCCGCATGGGCTTGCGCGACGACGGCCTCGGCCTCGTCTTGCGCTTTGATGCGCCGCTGTTCGAAAGAGGCGAGAAGGGCTTGGGCTTCCGCCCGTAACCTTGCGGCCTCCGCGAGCTCGGCCGAAATTCTTGCCGCGCGGCCGTCGAGCGCGGCAGTGATCTTCCTGTGCATGCCGAGATAGAGCATCAGGCCGACAAAAATCGCAAAGCCAACCGCTACGATAAACTCCGCATCAAACATAAAAACGCTCCAGCGTCAGGCTTTGCTTGTCGCGACTGCCCTTGCAATGGCCTCTTGGTCGGCGGGTTTGCCGGTGATGCGCAAAACGATCGCCGCCGCCGCCTCGCTGGCGATCGCCTCCACGTTGCCCATGGCCTTGGCCTTGATTTCAAGAATTTGCGCTTCCGACGCCGCGAGCTTGGCGTTGAGTTCGGCTTCGAGCGTGAGGCGGTTTGCCTCGGCCTCCGCATTGAGACTTGCGTGGGTTGCCTGGGCGAGCGCCAGCGCCTTGGCTTTTGCCTCGGCGATTGTCTTGTCGTGCGCCAAGGCGGCTTCGTCCGCCTGCGCCCGGAAAGCATTCGCCTCGGCGATGTCCGTGGTGGTCTTATGGGCGCGGGCGTGGAGAATGCTTTCCACCCGCGGCAAAGCGATTTTCGCCATCAAAAGGTAGAGCAACCCAAAGCTCAAGGACAGCCAGATGAGCATCGGCGTGAAATTGGCCGGTTCGAACGGCGGGAAAGAGGTCTCGCCATGGCCGCCGCCCGCCGGCACTCTGGTTCCGGCGATCTGACCTTCTTGGTCGGTGCTGGCCATCCGTCATATCCCCCGCAAAAAACTTTGCAGCCTCAAGAATGCGTCCAGAAAACATCCGGACGCACGCCAGCGGGCTTTCTCGTTGACGACCTACTTGACAACGAACAGCAGAAGAATTGCCACGAGAAGAGCGAAAATGCCCAAGCCTTCGGCGAGCGCGACGCCGATGAAAACACGTCCGAATTGACCATCGGCGGCAGTCGGATTGCGCAAGGCGCCCAAAAGGAATTGTCCGAAGATTATTCCGACGCCTATCGCGGCGGCGCCGGTGCCGATCACGGCAAGACCCGCGCCTATATATCTGGCTGCTGTGGGATCCATTATGCTCTCCTTAAGCTCGCGATGAGGGGCGACCGATCTGTTGTTTAATATTGCTCAGTGGCCCGGATGAATTGCGTCGTTGAGATAGACGCAAGTGAGAATGGCGAAGACATAGGCCTGCAGGACGGCGATGAGCAATTCGAATGCGGTCAATACGATCGCCACCGCGAAAGGCAATGGCGCTACGACCGCGAAGGCCCCGGCTCCAAGCAAGCTCACGACGAAACCGCCCATCACCTTGAGCGTGATGTGTCCGGCAAGCATATTGGCGAAAAGACGAACCGAAAGGGTGATAGGTCGGGCAAGGAACGAAATGACTTCGACGGGGACCAAAAAAGGCAGCAGCACGACAGGCACCCCAGAAGGCACGAACAGCCGAAGAAAGTGCGCGCCATTGTGCAGGAAGCCGTAAACAATAACGATGCTAATGACAAGCAGCGCAAGCGCGGCGGTGACCGCAATCTGACTCGTCAGCGAGAAAGTATAAGGAATGAGCCCGATGACGTTGCAAAACAACACGAACAGGAACAGCGTGAAAATGAATGGAAAGAAGCGCATGCAATCCTGACCGCCCCCCATGTGCACTGTGGACACTACGAATTCATATGCCATCTCCGCGATAGACTGAAGGCGGCCCGGAACGAGTGCGCGCGCGCGCGTTCCAAGGAGCATAAGCGCGGCGATCGAAAGAACGACGATCACCATGAACAGAGAGGCATTGGTGAAAGAGGCGTCGATGCCGAAAGGATGCAGGCCGATGATCGGTTTGATGGTGAACTGATGGATGGGATCCATGGTGTGCTCTTCGCCTTCGTCTTGTCTTCCAAGCCTCTACACAATTAGCGCTATCGCCAGGCGCAAATCCGAGCTGTTGAATTTTCCCAACACGCGCCTTTATAGACCAAAAATGCCAAGGTCGCCATTTGTTTGACTCAAGGCTTTAAGACCACTCCAATATCCGTGCGCTCTTGTCGGGGTTTCCACATACCAGTGAGCAAAATACGCGCTTTCCCCTGCGCTGATCGAGAAACTTTCTCTGTCCGGCGAGGTAGGAAAAACGCAGGCGGATGCGGGAGGAGACGTTGCCACCGTGACCTGATTTCTTGGACTCTAAATCATCCTGAAAACAGCGGTTACTGGAGCTATCAGTGGAATGCGGCAGGATCAGCAGTTATGGCAGGGAGTGTTGCGGGTTTTCTGCATTTTGTTTTTGGGCCTTTTCGCGTTCATACGGCGTCACGCAAACAACGTCGCCCCCAAACGCCTCCCGCCAGACATATCCAACACGGCAAGTGTTTGGCCGGTAGTTGCCACCGCCGACTACCCGGTTGTTGGGGGCATTGGTGTTCTGCGCCCTTGCTTCCGCCCGGTCCTCAGGCGTAACGCAGACACCATCGCCAAACTGAGCTTCGCGCCAAACATAACCGCTCTTGCACCCAGTAGTGGCAGGCCCTTCAGGCGGCGGTTCCGAGATCTCCGGTAGCTTCGGAGTATTCGGGCTTGTAGGGCTCACAGGGCTTGGACTGGGCGGCGGATTTGGCGGCGAGACCTTATCACTAAATACTTGAAATAAATCTGGCCGCAAAAACAATAAGGCCAGAAGTGCGCAACCGGTGACAAAACTGAGGATGCGGGGAAATACTGCCAGCTTAGGAATTTCTATTTCTTTAACTTTGATTCCTCCGCCGAGCAAGGCAACGACAATCATTGCCAGCCCCACCAAGAAAGTAATGGACACGATCGATGGCATACTACCCTCGTCTGTACCAGTCAAACTTACCAGGCACACAACTCGATGCCACCATCGAAGATCCGGCTCCAGCGCCACTCTTCGATCCTACATCAGCCCTCTGAACCAGGCGGCTTGATCGCGATGCGATAGACGTTCCAAAACCCCGCCGCCGCTCCCAACAGAAGGAAGGCTACAACAAATGCCGGCGTGGTGCCGGCGGCGCGGTCGATCCACCATCCGATGAAGCCGCCGACGATCACCGCCGCCATGAACTCGCTCATGACGCGGAAAGCGAGGCCCATCGCGTTCCCCATCGACGCGGGGGAGCCGCCGTCTTGCCCCTGTTTGGCTACGTCCGAAGACCTCCCCGCGCCACGTTGGGCGTCGAGCGCGCTGGACAGCTTGTCGAGCCGCGCCCGTAAGGCTTCGTTTTCACGCTCGCGGCTTTCATCTTTGCGCGGTTCATCGCCGCGCCATTCGTCTTGTTCTCGTTGATCTTTGTCCGGCTGTCCGCCGCGCTCCGCCACCCGTCTGGCTCCTCCGCCGAGTGCTTCGCTACCTCGCAATAGCACTTAAGCGCAATTTAGGCCCTTCCGGTCCAAAAAGCGAGGAAGGCGACTTTCTTGCGACGAGGCGAAACCGGATGGCCGGACTATTAGGCGCTTGCCGATCCGGTGTACCCTATGGCCGCCGGCGGCCTCTGTCAAGCTCGTGTTCGGGGCTCGTGCGTATGTGTGCATCCATCGTGATGGCGCCAATGAGCGCCCACGACGGCTATCCGCCACAGCAGGAAGCGGCGTCCGCCTCACCCGCACGCTCAGCCTGAATCGGCGGGCACGGAACCGAGCCATAGGAACAGAATACGCAACAATCGCCCCGCTTCGGCCGCAGCGTCGCGCCGCAACCGGTGCATATATAGAAAAACTGACAGGCATTGGCCGGCATGGTCTCCGATTTCGCGGTGGCGCAATGCGGACAGGTGATGATGGATTCGCGGATCATGGTTCTGCCTAAAGCATGTAACCGATATCGGAGGCTCCGGTCGGATAGGCAAACATCGTGGTTTTGAGATGGTCCACGGTGAGATTGTGCCGGATGGCGAGGCCGAATATGTTGATCACCTCGTCGGCATGTGGTCCGACGAGATGCGCACCGAGAATCCGCCCGCTGTCCTCTTCGACGAGCGTCTTGTAGCCGTACACGGCTTCGCCGGCGCGGCGTGCGGTATACCACTCGGTTGCCTTGCCAGAATTCACGCGCAGCTTCGGTGCCTCGTTACGTGCCGCGGCTTCGGAAAGCCCAACGGCAGCGATCGGCGGCAGCGTGAAGGCGACGCTGGGGACGCCGCGATAGTCCGGGCGGTGACGGTTGCCTTCCAGGATATTGGCTGCAACGATCTTGCCATCGTGGCTCGATACCGGAGTCAGAGGTGGGCCTTGGGCCGCTACATCCCCGCAAGCATAAACGATCGGATTGGAGACGCTTTGCAGATACTCGTTGAGCCGAAGCCGCCCCTTCTCCACCTCAACATTGCCCGCGGTCAAATTAAGCTCGGCGATATCAGGCGCCCGCCCCGCGGCATGCACCACAAGGTCGGCGAGAAAGGTTTCCGTGCCTTGCCGCGTTCGCGTGGACACGCGGAATCCTTCCCCGGTGCGTTCGATCCCTGTGACCACATTGTCGGTACGCACGCCGATGCCGATGTCGCGAAATCCTTCCATCAACCATTCAACCAGCTCCGCATCGAACTTGGGCAGCATCCGTGCGCCGCGCTGGAGCACCGTGACGTTTGCGCCCGCGCGCGCCGCAATGTGCGAGAACTCCGCAGCAATATAGCCACCGCCGACCATGACGATCCGCTTGGGCAAATGCTCAAGCTCCATGAATGCATCGCTGGCGATGGCGTGCTCCGCACCGGGAAAATCGAGCGGGACCGGGCGTGCGCCAGTAGCAATCACGATGTTACGGCCTTTGAGCGCGCGGCCTTCCACTATGACCGTGTCTGGACTCATGACGCAAGCCACGCCGTGAAAAGCATCGATGCCCTGTTTGGCAAAACTATCCTCGCGCTTCTTCGGTACGGGATCGGTGAAGGTCCGCTTGAAGGCGATCAGTTCTTTCCAGTTGATGCGGAGTTCGCCAACGACGCCACGTCCATGCATCCGGCGCGCCCAATCGGTCGCTTCCGCCCCACTGACCAGCATTTTCTTGGGATCGCAGCCGCGCAGCGCACAGGTCCCGCCGAAGGGGCGGTGGTCGATCACCGCTACCGACCGGCTGGCGCGCCGAACGCTTGCGGCCGTCACCTGCGCGGCGGTACCGGTGCCAATGACAATGAGGTCGTAGCTGTCCATCGCTTACCGTTCGCGGCGCTGCTTGCGGTATAGGCCAAATCCTATCAACCCGACACAGAGAATCAGCGCCGGAACCAGTACATTACCAGCCTTGGCGAGCCAGGCAGTTAACCCGACCGCGCCAATTGCGGCGACCACCACTGGCGCGGCACAACAGATTGCCGCGACCCCCGCAACAACGCTCGCCGCAATGAGACTGCGGTCGCGCATGGCGCTCAGCCCTTGGGCGCGGAAGGATAGCCCGCGTTCGTCGTCGCCGTCACGAGCGCGTCCACCCCCGCCTTGCTATCGTCGTAGGTTACGACCGCCGTCTTGTCCTCGGCCGACACCACGACGTTGGTTACGCCCGGCACCCTTTGGAGGCTCGCCTTGACCGTGCCTGGGCAGGCGGCGCAGGTCATGTGCTGAACCGCGAGCGTGATCGTCTTCTCGGCGGCGAAAGCGGAAGACGAAGCGATGAGGCCAAACCCGAAGGCGGCCGTGGCAAGCAATTTGATCATGAGGATTCCTCTCAGGAGTTCAGCAGGAGCGGGGCAAACAGATCGAAGGCAAACGCACCGGCGACGAAGATCGTCGAGGCCGCGAGCGCCGAGAACCCGCCGACTTTACAGCAGCACCCGCAATGCAGCCGCCGGCGTCCGCAGGTTGAGCGTGGTTCATGCTCATGGGTCCTCGCATGAACAAGCCGAACCAAATATACCCTCAAACGCAATCTGACCCTCCAGCCGCGGTATAAAATAATCTGGCTTCTTCATAAATTCAGAAACACAGTGAGGACAGGCACAAAATTTTATCGCCTGTCCGGCGAAGTCAATACTTACGGTTACTTGCACTGGCTTTTCCGCAATGCACGTCGGGCAAACCACTAAGTCTCGACTTTGACGCAGGTATCTTTCAGGATCCGAGATAAAGCTTTCGACGCACCAGTCACAACAAAAATAACGATCGGTGCCATCATATTTGTAGCTGACGGCCTTGGTTTTGCTGATCCCTAACCTGACAAGCGAACAGCCGCATGTCGGGCAGATTAGCGTTCTCATGGCGCGGCACCCCTGCTTTTTTGTTGTCGTGCTTTAACTTTCAAGGGGAGGGAGATCACAAAAATGCGAGCGCTGACCATCGCCAAGCTCGCGTCGTCCCGCGCTGGCGATTACATCTGCCAACCTGGCTTGCGTCATCGCGGTTCGTTCTCATTCCTCCGGCGACCTCTATTTGAACGATAGCGCTTTGCAATTGTCAGTCACTGACCACGTCTCCTCAGATACATTTGTCTTGATTAAGTCAATATTTATCGACGCTGACTTCTTCGGGCCGAACAACGACTCTACCAGCACAACAATAAAGGTAAGCCCGCCCCCTGCCGAATTCGTTTCGTGTTCATCTGTAGACCAAGTATCATACACGAGGTCGAATGAGTACTTATGGGCTTCCGGTTCGCCACTTGGGTTATTTATGCCAAGCGGAACGATAACAAAGCCATTGATCTCAAGTTTTGTGCCCTCCGGGATAGTGGTTTCCCCAGCGCTCGAAACGCCCATGCTGTGCGCGAATCTCGGATCGGGATTCATAAACTGACGATTTCGGTCCCACACGGCCTTCTTGGCCTGTTGTTCAGCGTTGGATTGGTCCACATAAAGATGCGTTGGATCGAAATCGAAACTCTTGCTGGATTTTGTATTGTCCACACCTTCGATTTTGAAGATAGCAAAGGCTTCGTTAGACCGTGCTGTCACCGGGCCGGCTGGCGTGCCGTACCCTTTGCATATGCCTACCTCGCGATAAGAAATCGTAATAGGAGCGCCGTCGCATCCTGACAAGGCAATCGACCCTGAGATCAACAGTGTGAGGAGAAAGATAGATGTAATCGACGGTCTCATAGAGTTGTGCCGCTCAGCTCTTCGGTGTGGACGGATATGCTGCGGGCGCGCGCCGCAGAGTGCTTAGTGCGAAGAACAGCAGCCGGATTCTTCTGTTGCTGTTGCCGTCGCCGGTTCGCCATTTGCGAGGTCTTTGTATGCCTTGAAGGCCTTTAAAGCCCACATCTCGCCGACGCATCCGCCCATTGTGGAGGCGACAGCGAGGAATTCGCCGAGTTCGGCTTGGTCCGCGCCGAGCCGAACGGCCTCCTGCACATAGAATTTGAAGCATGGTTCGCAACGGGCCGAGACGGCCCAGAGCGTCGCCGCGAGCGCCTTGTAGCGTGCGGGCACGGCGCCGTCGGCAAAAATAGCGTCCTGCCGCATCTGGTTGATGTGCCGGACCGTGCCCTTGGTGACCTTGCCAAACTCGGCCATGAGGCCCAGAGCGGGATCAATATCGGTATGCTGCATGGTGATGACCCGTTACTTGATGGCAACCGGATAGCCGGCTTCCATGGTCGCCTTGATCAACCCGGCACTGAGCATCAGCGCCGGAATCACGTCATAGTGCCGGAGGTAAGAGGTGAGGTGAGGTAATGAGCGCGCGGCCTTTCATGGCCATAACATCCCCTTCGTATAGGGAAACGAGGGATAGCCTGCCGCGGTTGTTGCCTCGATGAGCGCCTTTACGTCCGCCTTCGTGTCGTCGAAGGTGACGACGGCGGTTTTGGTCTTGTCCGAGACCGCGACATTGGTGACGCCCGGAACGGCGGCGAGACTTTGCTTTATGACATGGGGGCATGCCGCGCAGTACCAGTTGCGCACCGCGAGCGTCACTGTCGTTTCGCCCGCAAAGGCGGGCGCGGCGAGCACGCCGATCGCGAGGGACATAAAGAGAAGCATTTTGGTCATGGGCCGGTTTTTCACAATTTGAGGATCAGCGGTGCAAGGAGGTCGAAGGCAATCGCCCCGGCGACGAGGATGGTGGCGAGAGCGAGGCCCGCCTTGACGATATGGTTTGGTAGCGGCCGGGCGCATGCTGCACCCTCAGCGCAGGCAATTTTATTGCGGCGGTAAATCAGCCAATAGCCGTAGCCGAGGCAGGCAAGGGTCGCCGCGATGAAATAGGGCTGATAGGGAGCAAGCGCCGTAAGGTTGCCGATCCACGCGCCGCTGATGCCGAGGCTGAACAGCGCCAAGGGCGCGATACAGCAGGATGATGCCGCGATTGCCCCGAGAATGCCGCCGACCGCGGTAAGCCGCATCGCCGTCGCGCGCGGGTCATCGTGTTGAACGTTCATCATCGCTTCCTCAATTTCTGGGATCATGGTAAAGTCTGTAGTTACTACGGGGTCAAGCAGGTAAGGATCACAAAAATGCGACCGCTGACCATCGGAACGCTAGCCAAGGCTGCCGGGGTCCATCTGGAGACGGTGCGCTATTATGAGCGCATCGGCCTGATGCCGAAACCCTCCCGGACCGCAAGCAATTACCGGAACTATGGGCCGGAGCATGTCGAACGGCTGTCGTTTATCCGCCGCGCGCGCGAGATCGGCTTTTCCATCGGCGCGATCAAGGAGCTGCTCGCTCTCGCCGAACCGGGCCAGGCATCTTGTGCCGAGGTTCAAAACCTGACGGCGATCCATCTGGGCGAGGTCCGCGCCAAGATCGCCGATCTTCGCAGGCTAGAGGCTGTTCTCGCCGGCGCCCTGGAGCGCTGTCTTATGGAGACAGCGCCGGCCTGTCCGGTGCTCGATATGCTCGCATCGCCGAGGCCATCCTGAAGGTGTTGCCAATTCAAGGGGGATACGTGACCGTACGGGAGGCGGCTTCCACGTCTTCGAGTTCTTCCTTGCGCCGCCAATAACCATGCTTATCGATCAAGCGCCGCGCCTCGGCGAGGTCGGCTTGTAGGGAGGTCCATGGGTAGCTCGCCGGTCGATCTGCGTCCAATCCGAAGAGCCGCGCGCGATGCAAATGAATGTCCGCCACGTGCAGCGGCATCGGCCCGCGCTCGGCGATTTCAAAGGCCTGATTGAGGTCGCCTTGCGCGCTCTCGGGTCCGGTGGAGAACCGGCGAGAGCCAAACGAAGCTTGGGTCATCGTATTCGTCACAAGCGATGGTCTGAAATAGAGATCGCGGCGGCATCATATCAATTGAACCGACACCTACCGGCTGACGGCCTCGTAATGGTGGGCGCGACAGGGATCGAACCTGTGACCCCTACGATGTCAACGTAGTGCTCTTCCGCTGAGCTACGCGCCCCTTCCGCGCTTCCCGCTTAATCCGAAAGCGCGCAAAACCAAAAAGTTGGAACATGCCCGATCACCAAAATCAATCGGCCCCTGGTAAACCGGATTCGTAAAGGTTGGCGGGAAGCGGTATAGCGGGCCATACGTACCGGGGCAAGCCGATCCCAATCCGCGATCCCGAACGCAAGCGGCCGGGGAATCCGCTCGCCGGCGCCCACTATCCGGCGAGACTTTAACTATCCGGCACGATGTCGAGAAGCTTGGCGATCGGAGCCGGCGAGATGCCAAGCGGTGGTTGGAAAGGCCCTTCGTGGGCCGCGATCAATCCGATCACGAGGACGATGCTGGCGGTGAAAATGAACATCGCGGCGATCTGCGCGCGCGCCTCGTCGAGATGCACCGCGGCAAGGCTGATCTGCGCCATAAAGGCCATCAAAAGAACGCAAGTCCATTTAAAGTTTTCTGAAAAATCCGAGCTGAACGCCAGCCGATCGCTGCGCGCGTCCCTGACCCTCATGGCGGTGTCAAGCAATAGGCGGTCGAGCGCCGCGGTGTCGGCGAGCGCAAAACTGGATTGCGCAACGGATTCCAACAGCTCGTCCTGTGCCGCTTCGGCCTCCGGGGCGGCTTCGCCGTTCGCCATGCGCGGCCATTCCTTGTTTACAACGGCGGTCGCATAGGCCCGGATGGCGCGGTCGATCGCGACATGCGGCGCACCCAAGGCGGCTGCCAATGCATGGAGGGAGACTAGACTGGCGCCTTCCCCGCGCACCGTTGCCGCCGCGCGCCGGTTGCGATCCCAGACGTCGCTCGCGAGAAAGCCGACGAGAATGCTGAATATTGTGACGATCGCGGCGATAAAGGGTGCCACGACGCCGCGGAAGCTTCGCACCCAGGGTCCCGCCGTAATGCCGAATGAAAGGCCGATCAACACCAAGGCGGAGGCGCCGTATGAGGCCGCCAAAATCAAAATCAACGCCGGAAGCGGTAATGAAAGCCAAGCGTCAATCACGGTCACCTCCCTCCTTCCTCGCGAAAGCCGACACGACTATAGCAGACGAATACGCTTGGTGTTTAGTCCCACGTTGTGCTGGTGTATGTTATAGCCGGCTGCAACGGGAGGGATTATGGGACAAGTTTTACACGGCTGCGCCCGCACGACAGAGGCGGTGCGTCGAGCAATCCAACAAAGTCAAGAGAGCCTGAACAAACTGGCGGAACAGCATGGGATCAACCCAAAAACTGTTGCCAAGTGGAAAAAGCGCAGCTTCGCCAACGATGCTCCGATGGGGCCGAAGGAAGCGCGCTCGACAGTTCTGACTTCGGTCGAAGAAGCCGCCGTTGTGGCTTT
>JBOHJQ010000086.1:0-15175 GCA_050728655.1 Methylocella sp. | reverse complement strand
GTCCTGTGTCGGAACGTCGAGCGCCAAATCGAAAACCTTTAGACCGAGTCCATGGGCCGCGCAGATCTGGTTGATCGCGGCGTCTCCCGCGCGAAAATTGTCCACCATGGCGCGGGTGACCGAGGCCGGATAGGCCGACACGCCTTTTTCCACGACACCATGATTGCCGGCGAAAACCGCGACGAGAGGCCGGTCGATCGACGGCTCTCGCTTCCCCTGCCAAGCGGCCAGGAACCCGGCGATTTCCTCGAGCCGCCCGAGCGACCCCAGCGGTTTGGTCAACTCCGCCTGGCGCGCGCGGACCGCCTGCCGAGCCGCCTCCGAGGCCTCGGGCATGGAGGCAACGAGATCGCGGATCGAGTCAAACGGATGTTTTGAGGCGGACATCGCGACCTGAGGGAGCACCAAATTGTGTCTTCTAATCCAGCGCGGCCAAAGCCGGAAGTTGCATGTGCCAAAACGTCTCGCTCTTTGCGGCATTTGCGATATTACAATGCAAGGCAGGCGCCGCGCTGCATCTACTGGAACAACGGGATGAAAGGCGAGCAGGCAGCCTCTATCGATCGCGATTATCCGGAACTTGACACTGGCGACAGCTTTGGTCTAGCGTCAGCTGCATGTGGGCAAACACCTTTTGGGGCTTACTTGGCATCGCCATTACATTGGCCGTTGCCATGATCGGTTTGCCCCGCGAACACGCATGGCTTCAGCAATGGTTTCTTCTTGGAGCGGGATTTAGCCTCGCTGCTAGCGTTCTGTGTTTTTCTTGGCACCTATTGCGTGGCTCCCGCAAACCAAAATTGCATGTGACTCGTTTCTACAAGAAAAAAGATGGATACTCTTATTTTTGGTATGTTGACATTCAAAATATAGGACGAGCCGCGGCAAAAAGACTTAGGTTCCAACTAGATGGAATTGCAAATGGCCCAAAGGATCAGAGCTGGAAACCTTTATACCCTTACGATGTACGTCCAGAAAAACTAAAGTATTTGAAAGATTGGTCAGCATTTCAACTCCCGATTGATCGTGGTGAGAGAGTGCCATTCGAGCTGTTCGAGACACGCCTGTCTAAAGATGAGCATTTTCGTGTCGTAGGGTTAGATTCAAGAAAAATAACTCGCTTAAATGATTCTGCTATAGTAATAGCCCCTGAAGAAGAGTGGCTTCTAACTTATAGAGTAGGCGCCAACGACACGGAATTATTGACATTCCACGTGCGCATTTATTTCAAAGACGGGGAGCCATTTGCCGAAAAGGTCGATTAAATGTCAGCATCCCTTAATTTCCATTGCGAAGAATTGGACGCTATCGTTCTGGCTGATAACGACTCCACCTCTCGCGACTCTTTCGGCGACTCAGCAATGTGCAATCGCCGCTCCGAATATGTCCGTGTTATCGCGGTTGTTGTAGCGCCATTCGAATTCCGCGACGTACAGCGGCAGATATTTGCGGCTGACTTTCCCGGAGTGCGCTTATCCCAATGCCGGTTTTTGTTCTTGCCACCAATTTAGGTTTCGTCAACTTCGACGGTGCCTATGAGCCTGCGAAAATTCGGATCGGCGAGCCCGGCGCGGATGCGATGGCACATATAATGCGCGGTCGAGTAGGAACCGAAACCAAACGTCCGATGCACCTGCAATGCGGCAATGCCCTTCTTGCTGGTCAGCATGAGGTAAATGACCTTGAACCAAGTCCGCATCGGGACATTGGTGTTTTCGAAGATCGTTCCGACAAAAACAGAAAATCGGTAGCCAAGCGGAGAACACTGCCGGCACTGCCAATGAAATGGGCGCTTCATCAGTTCAGAGAGATTTTCGCTCCCACAACGCGGGCAACGAACGCCATTCGGCCAACGCCTCGCGACGAGGTAGGACTTGCAAGCATTATCGTCTGGGAAAAGTTTATCAAACTGCGCGACGGTCATCTGTCTAGTGAACTTTGGGCCGGCCATAGGAGTGCTCCCGATATCTGATAATCATGATTGCACATCGCAAGGTCTGTGTCAAGTTCCGCATAATCGTCTTACCGAGGCTGGGTCCGTGAGCGTGAGCACGCGCCCACATTGGTGAACTGAGATTCCCGCCCCTGCTTCGCGCCTGGGCAAACGCGCATATCCCACGGCGCTTTCCATGCCTCTCGACAAAACCCGTACGATCGCCGATGAGAAGCGATGCGCCCCGGCTCGCCGCTTCTTTCCGATTTTTATTTTTGTCTCGGGTTTTTCACGCGGCTCCCGTGTCCTTTGGCGGCATCCAAGAGCAACGCACAGTCACTTGCAAAATTCCCCCGCGCGGTCCGCATGCTGCCGGTGGCGGGCGGCCTCGTCGGAGCTCTCGCGGCCCTCGTCATGGGGGTGGCCTCTGGGTTCGGTTTCCCCCCGCCCCTCGCGGCGCCGCTCGCGATTTGCGCTTTGGTATTGCTCGGCGGGGCAATGCACGAAGATGGGCTTGCCGACTGCGCCGACGGTTTTTTGGGCGGGACCACGCGCGAACGCAAGCTCGAAATCATGCAAGACAGCAGGATAGGCACGTTTGGCGCCGTGGCACTCGTGCTAAGCCTTTACTTGCGGGCGGCGAGCCTTGCGCTTATCGTGGGCGAAAGCCAGAGCCTCGCTTGCGCCGTGCTAATCGGAGCGGCGGCTTTGTCCCGCGCAGCTTCGCTTATGCCCTTGGCCCTGCTTACGCCCGCGCGCGAAAATGGAACGGGTTTTGTCGCGGGCAAGCCGGAACGAGCGGCGCTCAAGGTCGCTGCCTGCCTCGCCGGTGTTTTTGCCTTCGCTCCGATTGTGACGGGCGCTTATTTGGCCCGCTCGCTTGCAGGTATTGCCGCCGCGACAGGCGCGGCATATGCCATTGTGCCGCTCGCTCGAAAACAAATCGGCGGCCAGACCGGGGATGTCGCTGGCGCCGCGCAGCAACTCAGCGAGATCGCGTATTATCTGGCGTTCGCGGCGGGGGTTTGACGCAACGCTTCGCGAGAAAGGACCCCGGGCCAAATCCAAATATCTGGGCGGCCCGAGATGCCTAAACCCCGGCGAGATACTGCGTCGGATCGACCGGCTTTGTCCCCTTGCGCAATTCGAAATGAAGTTGCGGCGATGCGACATTGCCGCTCTGCCCGGATTTCGCGATGGTCTGGCCGCGCTTGACCGTCTCGCCGCGCTTGACTTCGATATCGCCATTATTCGCATAGGCGGAAACAAAGCCATTGGGGTGCCGGATCAAAATCAAATTGCCGTAACCCTTCAACTCGTTCCCGGCGTAGGCGACGACGCCGCTCTCCGCCGCTTTCACGGAGGTTCCTTCCGGAACCGCTATATTGATCCCGTCGTTACCGCCCGGCTTGAACCCTTGGATGATGCGTCCCCGCGCGGGCCAGCGGAATTCCGGGTTGGCCGTTTCGGAGGCCATGGCGGTTTTTTTCGGCTCGGCGGCGGGGGCCGACGCCGGATTGCGCGCCGATGCTTTGGTTTCGCTAGATATCTTGGCCTGTGCCGTTTCCTGCTTTGCCGCGGGGGCGGTTGGCTTGCGCGCGGCGACCACCTTGGTTGCGGGCGTCCGCGCCTTGCCGGATTTCAAGCTTTCAGCCTGGCTGGCCAATGTGCGAGGGCGCGCACCCGCCACCTTTGCCGGAGACGCCGGTTTTGCCGGCACGGAACGAGCGGCCACGCGAGCGCCGCTCGAAGCGGCCAAGGCCGCGTTATACACCGGGATAACAACGCGGGTTCCAGGCCGGATCTGCGCCGCCGAGGCAAAACCATTGGCGCGAACGAGCGCGTCGACGGGCACGCCATAACGGTTCGAGAGAATTTCGGCGTTCTCGCCCTGAGCGACGACGACCGGCGATCCGCCTTGCGCCGACCAGCCGGCTGCGCCTTGCGACCCTCGCGGCGGTGCGCTGGCGGCGATCCTAGGGCTTGGCTGTGACGCGGGATTAGCGCTTGCCGTCGGCGCGCCAAGCGGTCGCGACTGCACCGGAGGAACCGGTACCGAAGCCGCGACGCCCGCCCCCGGCGCCTCGCTGGCGACGTTCGCCGAACTCTGGAAAGGATTGGACCAAGGATCGCTCAAACGCTCGGAATTTGAGCAACCGGCGAGCAAGCCAACTGCGGCTCCGGTCAAGGCTAGACGAAACGCGATACGCGCTCGGGACATACAGACAAAATCACTCATGACACAACCCACCAACGCATTGTCTCTCGACCCATTAAGGTGCCGACTAAGTTAAAGGACGGTTTAAAGATGAACGAATATTCACGAAAAAACCGACAAAATTGTATTTCTTCGCAATGAATCCTGGTCCCGTCAGAGCGCTAATGCTTCGCCCGGCAAAAGCGCCTGGAGCCGGGATGGGCAAACCGGGGTCTCCTTAATGCCTCCGGCGCCGTTCCGCGCGATCCGTGCGATGTGCTGGCGCGACATGATGTTGGGATCGGGCCGCGCCGCGACGAGCAGGCCATCCTCGCCAAGCGCCGCAATGAGATTTTCAGGAACCTCGGCAAGCAAACCCTGGACAATCACCCGGTCGAAGGGGCCTATCCCCGGCAAGATCGCCAGGCCATCGCCAAAGACGACCCCGGCGTTGCTGATGGCGAGCCGTGCGAGCCGCGCCTCGGCCTCGATCGCGAGGCTCTTGAATCGTTCGATGGAGAGCACTTCCCGCGCGAGCCGCGCCAGCAACGCAGTCGCATAGCCCGATCCGGTTCCGATCTCGAGCACGCGATGATGCGGCAGTGGCGCCAGCGCCTCGATCATCTTGGCGGTGAGCCAGGGTTCCGGAAGGGTCTGGCCACAACGCAGCGGCAGCGCGATTGCCCGGCGCGCCAGATCGGCAAAACGGTGCGGCACGAAAATCTCGCGCGGGACAATTTCGAGCGCGCGCAAAAGGTTGAGGTCCTGGATGCCGCGCGCGCGGAGATCCATCAGGAACGCCGCCTTGCTTTGCGCCTCGATCGCTTGCTCCTCCAATCCGGGCGGCGGCTCTTCGTGGGACATCGCGAGAGCGCCTCGATTAGCGCAATACGAGCGCGAGGCGGGCGAGCGCCGGCTCGTCGGTCAAATCGAGTTTGAGCGGCGTCACCGAGATGTTGTTGCCCGCCAGGGCTTCGAGGTCGCTGCCGTGTCGCGAGGTCGAATTGCCGCGCGTGAACGAGACCCAGTAATAAGGATTGCCGCGCCCGTCCGCCCGCTCGTCGATCATTGCCGTTTGCGCGTCGCGCTGGCCCTGGACACTGACCGCTACCCCTTTGACCGCCTGCGGCGGACAAGCCGGAAAGTTCACATTGATCGCGATATTTTGCGGGATCCCCTCCGCAAGGATTTTGCCGATGAGGCCCGGCGCATGGGTTTCGGCACAGTCCCAAAAACTTTCGTCGCGCCCGATCGGGCCATAGGCCTGGGAAAGAGCAATCGCGGGCAGGCCGAGGCTCGCCGCCTCCAGCGCGCCCGCGACCGTACCGGAATAGATCACGTCGTCGGCGACATTCTGGCCGTTATTTACGCCGCAAAGGACGAGATCTGGCCTTGCGCCTTCGAGCAGCCTGAACACGCCCAGGATGACGCAATCGGTGGGCGTGCCCTTTACCGCGAAATGGCGCTCCGAGATATTGCGCAGCCGCAAGGGATCATTCAACGTCAGCGAATGCGCGACGCCCGACTGGTCATATTCGGGCGCGACGACAAGTATATCGTCCGAGAAGGTTTTGGCGATGCGCTCCATGAGGGCGAGGCCCGGCGCGTAAATGCCGTCGTCGTTGGTGATCAGAATGCGCATCCGCGCCGCCTCAAGCTTTCGTGATTGTTTCGATGCCGCCCATATAGACCCGCAATACCTCCGGCACGGTGACGGAACCATCGCTGTTTTGATAGTTTTCCAGAACCGCGACAAGCGCGCGGCCGACCGCGACGCCAGAGCCGTTGAGCGTGTGGACAAAGCGGGGCTTGCCATCGTGGGCACGGTAGCGCGCGTTCATTCTACGCGCCTGAAAATCCCCGCAGATGGAAACGGAGGAGATTTCGCGGTAGCGATTTTGCCCCGGCAGCCAAACCTCGATGTCATAGGTCTTTTGCGAGGCAAACCCCATGTCGCCGGTGCAAAGCGTGACGACGCGATAGGGAAGTTTTAGGCGTTTCAGGACTTCTTCGGCGCAAGCTGTCATTCGCTCATGCTCGGCGAGCGAGGTTTCGGGCGTGGTGATGGAAACGAGTTCGACTTTGGTAAATTGATGCTGGCGGATCATGCCGCGTGTGTCCTTGCCGGCCGCCCCCGCCTCGGCGCGAAAGCATGGCGTGCAGGCGGTGAAGTGGAGGGGAAGTTGCTTTTCGTCGAGAATCGATTCCCGCACGAGATTGGTGAGAGGGACTTCGGCGGTGGGGATGAGCCAAAATTGCTCCATCGTCGGAGCTCTATCAAGATAGGCGTTGATCTCGCCTTTATTCATTTTCTCAGGTGCACTTTTCAATGCATTATCAAGTAGTTCTTTGCGTGTTTGTATGGTTGCGACTATGAACTGGTCCTCCACGAACTTCGGCAATTGCCCCGTGCCGAACATATCTTCGTTCTTCACCACGATTGGCGGGTTCACTTCCGTGTAGCCATGCTCCTCCGTGTGCAGGTCGAGCATGAATTGCGAAAGCGCGCGCTCCATCCGCGCAAGAGCGCCTTTGTTCACGACAAAGCGCGCGCCAGAAATTTTTATGGCCGTCTTAAAGTCCATGAGCCCGAGCGCCTCGCCTATGTCGAAATGGTCCTTCGGCTGGAAGCCCACCGCGCGCGGCTCGCCGACGCGGCGCAATTCAACATTGTCGTTCGCGTCCACGCCATCGGGCACGTCGTCGAGCGGCGTGTTTGGAATTTTGGCGAGGGCACCGTCAAGGGCCGCGATAGCCTCGCGCTCCTCGGTTTCATACGCCGCAAGTGCCGTTTTTAATTCCGCAACTTCCAGCTTGAGAGCTTCCGCGCGCGCCGTGTCACCCGCCTTCATGGCGGCGCCGATTTCCTTCGACGCAGCATTTCGCCGCTCTTGTGCGGCCTGCGATTTGGCGATCGCCGCGCGGCGCGTGTCATCAAGCGCCAGAAGGCTTTCCGCGAGCGGCTTGAGACCTCTTCTTTTAAGCCCGCGGTCGAAAGCCTCCGCGTTGTCGCGAATCCATTTGATGTCATACATGGAGCGCTTCCAAAGGCTCGGCAGCGACTAAGGCCCCTGCCCCGCCGGCTTTGCCTGGCTCTTCTCGATCATGCCGACGGACAAGATCGACAGCTCGTAGAGGCCCAAGGCCGGAACGGCAAGCGCCAGCATAGAGAAAATATCGGGCGGCGTCAGAATCGCGGCGGCAATAAACACAAGCACAATCGCATAGCGCCGCTGCTTGCGCAAAAAATCCGACGTCACGATGCCGATGCGTCCAAGAAGGGTCAAAACTACCGGCAACTGAAACGTTATGCCGAATGCGAAGATCAAGGTCATGATCAGCGAAAGATATTCGCTGACGCGCGGCAGCAGCTCGATTTGCGCGCGCCCCGGCTCCTTGGCCTGCTGCATGCCGATAAAAAAGCGCAACAAATTCGGCATGACGACGAAATAGACGAGCAGCGCGCCTGCCGCGAAAAACACCGGCGTGGCGATGAGATATGGCGCGAAGGCTTTGCGTTCATGCTTATAGAGGCCCGGCGCGACAAACGCGTAAAGCTGCGCGAAAATCACCGGACAGGAGAGAAACGCGGCGGAAAAAATTCCGACCCTGATTTGGGTAAAAAAATATTCCTGCGGCGCGGTATAGATCAGCCGCGCGTCTGGACCTGCGGCATGTTCGAACGGCACGACCAAAATATTGTAAATGTCCTTGGCAAAATAGAAGCAGACAATGAACATCACCACGAAGGCAGCGAGCGCCTTGATGAGCCGCGCGCGCAGCTCGATCAAATGGTCCATCAAGGGCGCTTTTGTCGCCTCGATATCGGCGTCGGTCATGGGTGGCTCGTTCCGGAAGGCATGGGTTACTTTCGTGTAACCGAACCGGGGCGCCTAGAACAGTCACCGTTTGTCTTGCGTCTTCGCGCCGTCCGGCTCAGCGCGCCGGGGCGCGGCCTCTCCCATCTCGGCCGCGAGCGCATCGGCAAGCGCCCGCATCTCGGCGTCGATCGCCCCGGCGCCTGGCGGCACTCGGCCTGGCGCGGCCGCGCCGGCTTTGGGGGCGCTCGGAGCAATGCCAGCGGCAAGCAAGGACTCGGCGTCGTCCTCGGGGGTTTCGGGCAGGCGTGGCAAGGCAATCGAATTCGGGGACGACTCCGCGTTGTGCGGGGCCGCTATCGTTGGCACGCCTGCGGCAGAAACAGTCGCCGGCTTTCCGGCCGCGTCGAGCGCCTGGGCGAGTTCCGCCTTGATTTCGGCAAGCGGATTGAGGCCGGCGTCGGCCTTCGCGCTTTCCGCGAGCTCTGCGACATCGGCCTTGATATCGTCGATGCCGGCTTCGCGCATGGCGTCCATGAATTGGCCGCGAAACTCGGCCGCCATGCGCCGCATCTTGGCCGCCACTTGACCCACTTGGCGCATGACGCGCGGAAGTTCCTTCGGCCCAATGACGATCAGCGCCACGATCCCGATGATAATGAGCTTGCCGGCGTCAAAATCGAACATGAGGCAACGTCACTCAAGGCTTACCTGCGATGATCGTGAACAAACTCTTAAGCCTCACTGGGATAATCCCCGCGCCTGCCCGGTGCACCGGAACGCGACCCGGCCATCGCCGGAGCGATCAACCTAGCTTGCGGGTGTCTGGAATCTTGGCGGGGTCGGCGGCGGTTTGATGATCGATGGACCGCATCGGCGGATCAATGGGGCGCTCCACCTCAGGCTTTTGGTCTTCTTCCGCCAAGCCTTTCTTGAACGATTTTATGCCCTTGGCGACATCCCCCATGATGTCGGAAATCTTGCCTTTGCCGCCAAACACGAGCAACATGACGGCCCCGACAATGAGCCAATGCCAAATCGACAGACCGCCCATGACGCAAATCTCCGTACCCAATACGAGGCGAGACGAACACCGCCCGCCATGCCGAGAACCTAGGCTTTCATGACCGCAAAAACAAGAAGGCGAGGCGCCGTTCGCAGGGATAAGAGCGGCCAAGCTCGCCAGTGTTGGCCACAACATCGGGGATAAGAGGTCAAGTCCAAGATTTGTGGCGGGGATACTCCGCTACCGCGCGACCCGGGCCGAGGCGATCAAGAGTCGCAATCCTCGGGCACGGGCAAAGCTTCTTTCGCGCCCGCAAGATCCTCGCGCCACGCTGGTTGTTGCGGGCCGGCCGCGGGAGTACCGGCGGCAAAATCGGCGCCCGTGTCGTCCTCGAGCGGGTCCTCGTCCTCGGCAAGCTCCGCCGCGTCGGTAGGCTCCGGGATAGCAAAACCCCGCGGCAGGCGGCCGTCGAATAGGCCCGCGCCCTTCAGTTCCTCAAGACCAGGGAGGTCACCTATAGCCTCAAGGCCGAAGTGAATCAGAAAAGCTTCCGTTGTCCCGTACGTGATTGGGCGGCCGGGCGCGCGCCTGCGGCCGCGCAAGCGGACCCATCCGGTTTCGAGCAGAAGATCGAGGGTTCCCTTGGAGATGGCGACGCCGCGAATATCCTCGATCTCGGCGCGCGTCACGGGCTGATGATAGGCAACGATCGCCAGCGTTTCAAGCGCCGCCCGCGAGAGCCGTTTGATTTCGCCTTCCCCCGTGCCGAGCAGCCAGGCGAGGTCGGCCGCCGTCCTAAACATCCATTTCCCGCCGGCCCGCACGAGATTGACGCCGCGCGAGGCGTAGTCGGCCTTCAACGCGTCGAGGACCGCGCCGGCCGCAACGCCGCGCGGCATGCGCTTCTCGATGTCCTTCTCGGCGAGCGGTTCCGCCGCCGCGAAAAGCAGCGCCTCGGCGATCCGCATGGCCTCGGCCAAACCATCGTCGCGCGACGGCCGTTGGCTTGGGTCAATATGAGCAAAGAGTTGCGCAAGTTCCGCCAAAATAAAATCCTCCGCGTCCACCCCGCTTCGGCAGCCGCTCAACCTCGAACCACATGCGGGAAAACCTCGGTTCGCGGCAATTTACGCTTGATCCAAAGCGGCGAGAAGGCCGCGTCCTGACGGATCGAGATCATGCCCTCCCGCGCCATTTCAAGCGAAGAGGAAAGCGTCGAAGCCCACACCGTGCGGCGCATTTCGGGCGTCGTGCAAAAAGCCATGAGATAAGTATCGAGCACCGTCCAATCGAGCGCCCGCCCGGCAAGTTTTTCAAGTTCGCCGCGTGCATGCGCGAGCGACCAGACAAACCGTTGCTTCACGGTCACCCGCGCGAGCGCTTGTTTCTGACGCCGCTGGGCATAGGCGGACAGCAATTCGTAAAGGCTTGCGCGCCATTGCGGCGCGCCGCCCTTGAGGCCCGGCTCGGGCAGGCCTCGCAAAAACATATCGCGGCCGAGACGCGGCCGGTTGACAAGCGCTTCGGCGGCGGCGCGGATCGCATCGAGGCGGCGAAGCCGGAGCTGCAATGCTTCGGCAAGTTCGAGGGCTTCCGGCTCCTCGCCCTTTGCCGCCTGCGGCAGCAAAAGGCGCGACTTCAAATAGGCGAGCCAAGCCGCCGTGACGAGGTAATCCGCCGCGAGTTCGAGACGCAGGCGGCGCGCCGCCGCGATGAATTCGAGATATTGCTCGACGAGCGCCAGCACCGAAATCTTGCTCAGATCCACTTTCTGCCGGCGCGCGAGGTCGAGCAAGAGATCGAGCGGGCCTTCAAAACCCTCGACATCGACCACGAAGGAGCCTTCCTCCGTGGCCTCCGAGGCATTTTGAGCAAAAGGAAGTTCCAACGAATCGTGCTCCCCGTCCGGGGTTTGCCGCACCGATATCGAACCTTGCCGCGCGCCAGCGATCGCCGCAACTCCCGCCGCGGATTCGCCGCGGGCGTCCACAGGGATGGCGCTCCGAGCATTCGGGTTGCCATCACCCCTTCACGCTCGAACTACGGCACCGGTGCGCTGCCAAGCTGAAGCAGCCCACTAGGGGGCACCTCAGTTCTTGGCGACGAAGCAATTGCCCCCGCCGCTTTGAACTTTTTGGCACAAAGCTATGGCTTCGCCCCGCGATGGCAAATCGCCGAACCGGACACGATAGACCGGCTTGCCCTTGACCGCTGCCTTTTGGATCGAGGATTGGAACCCGGCCAATTCGGCGCCGAACTTTTGCATGAGCCGAACCTCTGTTTCGCGCGCCTCTTGCTCGGTCCCTGGGGCCGCGAGCTGTACCGAGAAACTCGCCGGCAGCGCCGGTGCCGTCCCCGCGCCTGCCGTGTGACTCCGCGCATCCGCGAGCTCTTGCCGCTTGGCCTTGGCGATAACCGTTCGCGAGGGCTGCGGATTGCCGTTCGCATCGGGCGCGGCCGCCCTTGGTGTTGTCGCGACGCGCACCGCTGATTTTGGCGTTGCGGCCTTGGCCAAGGACGCCGCCGTGGGGCGCGCGGCCGGCACCGGCACGGTTGGCGCCGCAACCTGTGGCGGCGCGTCATTTGGCAGGAGCGTGCCGTCCGGCCGAACCGAAACGGTCTTGACCTTTTTCGGCTCGATAAGGTCGGCGATGCTGAGCGGTTCGCCGGACGGTTGCGGCTGAGCCTGTTCCGGTGGGGCCGGCACGGGAACGCTCGCCGCCCCGGTGGCAAGACCGGCGATCGCGCGCGGCGGGTTGGCCTGCGCGTCTGGCGCATTCGCTTGCGCGGACAAATCGGTGGGCTGTTCCACATTATTAACCACGGCGACCGGTGGCTGTTGCGGCGATCCGCCAAGGACAGAGGCGTCTTGGACCGGAATTTCCGTGCCCGCCGCCGTTTCTGGCTGTATCTTGGCTGGCCCATCGGCAGCCCTGATCGTTGCGATCTCGTCTTGACTGGAACTCGCGCCTTTGAAGGCAAAAGTGGCACCAATGCCGACGATTCCAGCGACGATCAGCGCCGCCATGACGTAGAGCGGGCGCCGCGATCTGATCTCCTCAAAGGGAGGACCGGCCATGCGGGACCCCGCCGCGGTGTCCTCGTAGCGCCAGTGCTCCGCGCCTCGCAGGTCTTCGCTACCGTTCAAGTCTTCGGATTCGGAGAGGTTCTCCCCACTTTCGTGCTGGGCGGCGCCAAGCAGCCCCGCCTCGATTGCGGCGAATTCGCCGCGGATAAGTGGCTCGTGCGTGCCGCGCTCCTCGCCTTCGGCGTGATCCGGCCCGTGCCGCAGAGTTCCGGCGGGACTCCAGCTCAGCGGTTCAAACACCGTCTTATATGGATCCTCCTGCTCCCCGACGAAGCGCGCGAGTTCAGCAAGTGGATCGTCATCCCCTTGGTTTGCGGCGAGCGGCTTGCGCAGACGCCTTTCGAACTCCTCCAGATCGATCATCGGCCGTCGTTTTACAATTGGCTCGCTCATCTTACTCACCCTTCTGTCGCGACTTCGTGGCGGACAAACCCGCCAGTCCAGGTCATTGCAATCGCGCATTCCACGCGGGGCAGTGTTTACGCACTCTCACGTGCACGATCTCCGGTTCGAACCGGGTCATGCACCGAACTCCTTAACGGTTTAACATAACGCGGTCACAATCGGCTTTCATCCGATCCGCGCCGCGCAACTGGTTTTCGTTTTTCGCCAGTTGGACTCGTGCGGATTGCTTGGCGTCCCTTCATCTCTCACGTTCAAGCAATCTCTCGCCTTCGGCCGGCGCACCGTGAATGGAACCATTACCCGGCGGCGCGAAGGAAGCAGCCTTTATCGCATCTCCTCGGGGGCACTCACCCCCAAAATGCCAAGCCCGGACGCGAGAACCGTCGCCAGCGCGGTTATTAATGCCAGCCTGGCGGCAGTTAAATCTGTCCGCTCTTCATTAAGAAATCGTAATTGTGGCCGATCTTTGCCGCGCGTCCAATGGGCGTGCAGACTCGCCGCGAGATCGTGCAAATAAAACGCGATCCTGTGCGGTTCGTCGCTGATTGCCGCCGCTTCGACAATCCGGGTAAATTGCGCGATGAGCTTGATCAGCGCCATTTCCCCTTCGTCTCGCAAGAGGCTGAGGTCCGCCGCGGCCAGGGCCCAGCTTGAGACATCAATGCCAAGAATTGTTGCAACACCTTGTCGTAACACGGATTTTGCCCTTGCATGGGCATATTGGACGTAAAACACCGGATTATCCTTGGATTGTTGAATCACTTTGCTCAAGTCGAACTCCAAGGCCGCATCATTCTTGCGAAAAAGCATCATGAAGCGAACCGCGTCCACGCCCACTTCGTCAACGACGTCACGCAACGTCACGAATTCCCCGGAGCGTTTCGACATTTTCACGGGCTCGCCGTCGCGCATCAACTGAACCAATTGACAGAGCTTGACATCGAGTCTCGCCTGGCCTTCCGAGAGAGCCTCGACGGCGGCGCGCATTCGCTTCACATAGCCGCCATGATCGGCGCCCCAAACGTCGATCAAGAGCGTGTAGCCACGGTCTAGCTTGACCTTGTGATAGGCGATATCGGAGGCAAAATATGTGTAGGATCCGTCCGATTTCATGAGCGGCCGGTCGGCGTCGTCGCCGAAAGCCGTCGATCTGAACAGGGTCTGCGAGCGGTCCTCCCAATCCTCCGCGGGCTGCCCTTTCGGCGGCGGAAGGCGTCCTTCATAGGCGAGACCGCGCCGGCGGAGTTCGGCGATCGCCCCAGCAACCAAATCGCCTTCGGCCCCACGGGTTAGCGAGCGCTCCGAGAAAAAAACCTCGTGTTCGATGTTAAGGCAAGCGAGATCGGCCCGGATCATCGCCATCATCGCGTCGATCGCGGCGGCGCGCACCTCGTCAAGCCATTCGGCTTCCGGCCGCCCTAGCAGTGTGCGGCCATATTTTTCCGCGAGTGCCGCGCCGACGGGCTTTAAATAATCGCCGGGATAAAGACCTTCGGGGATTTCGCCGATTTTTTCGCCCAGCGCCTCCCTGTAGCGCAGGTACGCGGAACGGGCCAGAACATCGACCTGGGCGCCGGCGTCATTGATATAGAATTCGCGCGTGACCTCGTGACCGGCGAAGGCCAGCAGATTGGCGAGCGCGTCGCCGAAAACCGCGCCACGGCCGTGGCCGACATGCATGGGACCGGTCGGGTTCGCCGAGACATATTCGACATTGATCTTAAGTTTTTTCGCGCTCCCCAAAGTCGGCCGGCCAAACCGCGGTCCCTCTTCGAGCGCCGCGCGCAACACGCGGGCAAAAACCCCCGGGTGCACGCGGATATTGATGAAGCCCGGCCCCGCGATCTCGGCCTCCGCGACGTCTGGATTGTCAGCCAACGCGGCGGCGATCTCGACGGCGAGCTGGCGCGGATTGGCGAAATTGGGGCGCGCCTCCTTCGCATAGACCATCGCCGCATTGGTGGAAAGATCGCCATGCGCCGGGTCGCGCGGCGGCTCGACGGCAAAGCGTTGCAAATCGAGGTCCGCGGGCAAGCGGCCCTGCGCAGCAATTCGGCCTAGAATCGCTGCGATCAAACCATGGAACTCGGCGTAAAGATTCATTCGCTCACCAACTTAAGGAGCTTCACCGCGGTTGATCCGCGTGCCGCGAGAAAGTACGATCAAAGAAGAGTTTAAAGGATATTCACCGGTTTTCGCTCAATCGCACCAAATTGTTTCACGGTGGGCTTAACACGAGCGAGAGCAACGATTAATCCGGCATTCCCTAGATGGCGCATTGATTTGCTGCGCCAATACGCCGATTCAGCTATATTAATCAGCATGTTGCGCGTGCTCAATCGAGGTGGGCATGGTGGACATAGTGGGTGAATCAGTGAGCTTCTCAGGCTCGATTTCGACCGCAGATTGATGCTTCAATTTTGTGGTTCAGTCGTGACGTCCAATGCCGGACCGTTGCCATACCGCGAAGTCGATGATGCGCTCGGCTTCAGCGCGATGGCGGGCGAGATGTTCGCCGACGCCCGCGGAACTGCGTCTGCCGCCCGATCCAGCGTCCGCCTGAAGTGTTCGATTGCCTGGCGTTCGAGGCCAACGCACGGGAGAGATGCGTCCAAAACGGCCCGTTCGCCTTATGAGCGCACGGTATGTGTGCTAGCGCACATACGCCGCCGGCGTACGGAAATAATATTTTCAGCGCGACGCTTATTCGGGGAATGCCCGTTAATTC
>JBOHJQ010000085.1:0-15303 GCA_050728655.1 Methylocella sp. | reverse complement strand
GACCAAGGTCAATCATCCTTGGACGAACGGTCAGGTCGAACGTATGAACCGCACCATCAAGGATGCCACGGTGAAGCGCTATTACTACCAGTCACACGATCACCTGAAACCACATCTGCATGCCTTCTTGATGGCCTACAACTTCGCCAAACGCCTCAAAGCCCTTAACGGACTCACCGCTTACGAATACATCTGCAAAATCTGGACGAATGAGCCGGACCGCTTTCATGTCAATCCATTCCCGCACAACGTGGGACTAAACATCTAGGCCGGCACGAATCAGAAGATCGAGACGAAGCGCAGGGCGTTCATCCGCAAGTGGCGGCTAAAGTGCAAGGCCGTCGCCGATAGTCTGGAAGAGACCGGCGACAAGCTCTTCACCTTCACGCGCTTCCCGGAAAGCCAATGTGAATCGATTCGCACGTCGAATGCGATCGAGCGATTGCATAAAGAGTTCAAGCAACGGATCAAGACGCAGACCGTGCTGCCTTCCGCGGAAACCGGCGCCATGTTGTTTTGGGCGTTGCTGGCTTCTGGCCAGATCACGATGCGCAAGGTGGACGGCTGGCAGAGCCTCGCCGAGAAGCCTTCCGATCAGATCATTGACCTCGCCGCATAAGGCGGTAATATCGTCACGCTGGAGATTGCGCCAAACTCGATTCCAACACAAATCGCGACGGCACCTTCGTTCCGGTTCTTGGAGGCAAGTTCGCCAGCTGGGGCGAGACGACGGCGCCTTGAGGAGTTCCTTTCGTCCGCTCCATGCGGGTTTTGTCAGCGCGCTCCACGGGGGCTGTCAACCACCGCATCACGAACAGACGCACCCAACCCAAGTCCGTATGAGGGGCGACGGCTCTTTCGATCAGCTCATGCTTGATCGTATCAAAAAAGGATTTGATGTCGAGGTCGATGACCCAATCGAACTTCCAACAGCGCTCGCGCGCCGCTCCCACCGCGTCAAGCGCCGAACGGCCAGGACGACAGCCATAGGAGTCGGGGTGGAATAAGGGTTCCACTTCCGGTTCCAGAACCATCTTCACAACCGTCTGCGCTACGCGGTCGGCAATGGTGGGGATGCCCAGAGGGCGCACCCCGCCATTGGCTTTCGGATTTTCCTCGAGGCGAACGGGAGGTGGAACGTACGACCCTGACGACATCCGATTCCAGATTTTATAAAGGTTGCCCTTCAAATCTTTCTCGAAGGCCGTCAGCGATACGCCGTCCACGCCCGCCGCCCCTTGGTTTCCCCTCACCTGTCTCCAGGCTTCCCAAACGAGGCGTTTGGAAATGTCGTACGGCTTTGCCTCAGACATCGGCGTCTCCCGTTGCCGGTTGGCCGACACCCTTGGCTGAAAGGTCGGGTCCCTTCGCTCCGCCCGCATTACTGGGCCTCACCGCTACTACGAACCCGTCCGTCCCTGTGCCCCACATCGGTACTCTGCTCCTTACGGTTCCGCCGCTTCGGAGGTCTCTCTTAGCATCGAGACACAGGTTCTTACGTTCCGCACAAGAGCCTGTCATCGGGATCGCTCCGCCTAAATACCGGTTGCCGCCCGGCCAGTCGGCAGGCTTCCGCCGGGCTCCGTCCCAGCAGTGGAGTCCTCCCCTGGTTTCGGCAACATTTAGAAATCCTTTACGATACGTCATCAGCGGTTCACTCGCGTTCGCCTTCCCGACACACATCTGACGGGTTTTCCCCGCCTTTTCCCGCAACGCTCACCACCCCGGCCATTGTGCCAGTGCAGCTTGCGGTGGTTTGGACCCTGATCCTGCAATCCGAGTCCGAGGGACCTACCCTCATCTCTTGTGCAGCAAAGCTGCTCAAAGGTGGTCTGTTACACTTCAGCCTCCTTCTCGCGCCTTCGTGGCGGACGGCCCCAGTGGAGTTTGGTGGCGGGCATGTGGTCTCAATCATTTTCCAGTCGCCTACGCACTTGTGAGATGCCGCGTGGAGACAAGGCAATCCCCAATCCCCGAGCATCGCGGTTTCTCGCAGATTGGCGCGCAAAGACCGGGCTCCCGATCGGCAAGGCTGTCGAGTATCAAATCCCCAGCCCCCACCTGCGGCCGAAGCTCCAGTCAATGCCGCCATTGGAACGGGCGATTCCCGAGACTTGCTTCCCGAGCTGATGTTCCAAAGACGGAGACCACGGCACGAGGCTGAAGCCGAGCCCGTTGTCGATCATGGCGAAACGGCCGGACGCGAGGGTCATTCGTTGGCGGTAGATCCCGGCGACGTGCTCACCTTCCACCGCGGACTGATATGGAAGGCCGGTTTCCGCCGAGAGTTTTGCCGCGGTGGCTTCGAGCTCGCGCCGGCGCAAAGCGTCGAGTAGGTTGCTGACGAAGATTACCCGTTGACTCTGACGCCGTGCGAGCCCTTGCTCAACCAAGTGGTCGATACGGGCATTCATCGACTCGCGCACTTCGTGCCCGAAGCCACCCTCTGCAATCGGCACGGTCTCGCCAGAGACAAGCCGGCGATCAAGCCACGTCGCACCTTGTGCCGTTGTCTGTGCGTCGATCGCAAAATCCGACCGGACGGCGATCGCGAGCCGCTGCCGGCCAGCCGCATCCTCGTAACGCCGCAGCTCGACGATCGAGCCGGGTACGGAATCCCCAGCCGCGTCCAAATCAGGCAGGCGGATATGATGCGCATGGCCGTCGACACCGTCGATGACGACAAAGGCGGAGCCCTTCAGCTCATCATCGAGCTCGCGCGCGACCACACGGCCGGTCACGGGCGTGGTTTCCGCCTCACCTCTTAGAACGAAATCGGTGGCGGCGCGCTCCCATCCCCTCCCGGTCAGGCTTTGATGAATGCGCTTGATGATGTCGCCACGCTCGCCGAGCTCCCGCAGCACCCCCTCCGCATTCTCGGACAGCGACCATTGGGCGGCGCCGAGGGGGTGAGCAAGACCGAGCGTTTCGAGCTTGCGCATGCGGCCGATCTTGATCACGTGAAACTCCCCCGGCGGCTGGCCAGGCCCCGGCCGCAGATCGATCACACCGTCATGTACGGCCGCATCACGCGAAAGTGCTTGGCCGAGCCTGGTCCAGCGCTCCGCCCCGGCCTGCGACTCCAGGGCATGATGGATCTCACGATCGGATCGCGGGCCAAGCTCCAAGGTCAGGAGCTGCTGCGCCCGCGCGCGCATCCCCTCGCGGATATAGTCGCGCGAAATCACGAGGTCCTGGTCGTCGTCGGTGCGCCCGCGGACGATGACATGGATATGCGGATGCTCTGTGTTCCAATGATCGACTGCGACCCAGTCAAGACGCGTGGCAATGTCACGCTCGGCATCGGCCATCAGTCCGCGGATGAAGGCTTTGATATCAGAGAGTTCGGTCGCATCCTCGGGCGGAACGATGAACCGGAAATGATGCCGGTCGTCCTCGCAGCGCTCCGCGAAAGCGCTATGATCGACGTCGTCGCTCCCGGCGCCGAACATACGGGCCGGCTCGCCATCTTTTGTCACCCCGTCGCGACGGAGATAGGTGAGATGGGCGGCAAGCGGCGCGCGCTTCATGCCGTGACGCACGACACGGGCCTTGATCACGGCGCTGCGGGATCTGCCGGTCATGCCGCGCATTGCGACGAGGCTCGCGGCACGGCCCCGGCCAAAGGCTCCGGCAGGAGTCGATGCCGATGATCGACGAGCCAGGCCGCCGGCCCTTTCGGCGGCGGCGAGCGGCTGAGCGATGAAAGGCTTGGTGCGCTGGCGGCGGGTTGCGCGGATGCGGCCGGGACGGACACGGAGATCGTCGTCTCGCTTCATGATGCGTCAACCTGCAAGGTGCATAAATCGCCGCATTGCCAATGCGAAGGCCCATTCAACAAGGTGATGGGCGCATGCGCACCTTGCGCTAACAAATTGCACTTATTCGCTTCTTCGCTCTTCCGACCGCCTCGCGCCTTGCGGCTTTTATCTTGCCATACGTCCTCCCTGGTAAGCGTCCGGTCTTCGCACATCGATTTGGGGGTGCGTTGGCGATCCATTTCGGGTTCCTTCGTGCATTGGAGTATCTCCGATGCGGTTGAAACACTTCCAGAACAAAGCGCGGCGTTCGTATTGGTCGGTGCACTTCGAGGCGTGGCGCAGGAGCGGCGTTAGTCGCGCCGAATATTGCAGGCGTCATAACCTGAACGAGTGCACGTTCGTGCGTTGGCTGAAGGTGCTCGACACGCTGGAATCGGTGCGCAACAAGGCGCGCGAGTGGCGTAAATGGACGCACGAGCCGGTATCCAGAAACAAACAAAACAAGGCCGTCCAGGCGTTCTGGGCGATGCATGTCGAGGCGATGAACTGGAGCGGCGTCAACGCTAAGGACTACGCGGCCGCGCACCATATCTCGATCTATACCTTGCGCACGTGGCGCTCTCGGCTGGATGCGGATCCACTGCGGATCGATTGGCGGGCGAGTCTTCATCCGAGCGTCCGCGCGAAAATAAGCAGCGATGTTAGCAGCGCTGCTAAGGATGGCGCCGCCAAAGAGGCCTTGACAGACGTGGCGAAGAGTGATCCGCCGCGCGATCGGTGACGGCCGCGATCATCGCGGGCCAGGTCTCAGTCGGCGAATGCCAATCAGGCTGGTAGTAGCAGCATGGGTGGAATCGGAGGCTTCCAGTTCCGTGCAGAGCCGTGATGCCGCGTTTGCGCAAATACGCTTCGACGACTGTGCCCGATATCGGCTGCGACATAGCGAAGAGTCGCCGTGCTGATTCCGGCGATCCCGCCGGTGCGGAAGATAGCCGCCGCCCGCGGTCCGGCTCCGGCTCCGGTCTTGGCATGGCGAGAAAGCGCCTGGCTTCGCCGGCGACGTCGTGGAAATCGACAAGGCCACAGCTTTCGCGGATGACATCGAGGAGATCGCCGTGATCGCCGGTAGCGGCGTCGGTCCATTTGCCGGCCGTACCCTTGCCGGATTCCGGTCCTTTCAGCCGGACGAACATGGAGCGACCCGGCGCGTTTCGAACGTCGCCGACCAACCAGTACCGGCCCTCGCGGCGGCCGTTGGAGAGATAGTGACGGCACACCGCCTCGGTGTCGCGCGCGAGATGGTGCGCCAGTTCGGCAGCATCGAATGCCATCGTCACGCCACCGCCCGCTCGGAGACGCGCGAGAGCGGGTAGCGCTCCAGCACCTTCGCCAGGATCGCCGGGCCGGTCGCGTCGGCCGGCACGAACATCCGGAGCTTCCATGAGATGATCTCATGGAACAGGCCGTAGGCTCGCAGCCGGTCCCGCGTAGTGTCGGTGAAGCCGGTCAGTTCGATGCGGTTGGCGCCCATGATGCGAACGCGGCGAAGCTGGAGCCCTTCGGCGAGATCGAGGACGGTCCTGCTGTCTATCAGAGCGGTGAAGGCGTCGCCGGCCGACAAGTTCGACGTGCCGGTTTCAAGCGTGCTGGCCACCCATGCGGGCGAGACCTTGCGGCCGACGATGCGCTCCCCGGCGTCGGTCTGGAGTCGATAGACGCGGGTCGATTCGTTCGGCAGGCGTTTCCAGATCGGCAACAAGAGCCCTGAGACGATATGGATTTCAGTGTCGGTGAACTCGGGCACCTCGGCGACCTCCGCCTCCCAGGCGCGGGCAAAGGTCTCGCGGTCGGCCTCCCGCCAATGGGTCTGGGGCATCATCGCCAGTGGCATGGCGGGATGCTCCATCGGCCGGATGAGTCGCACCCGGCGTTCGACCTCGCCATCGTCGAGCATCAAGCTCGGCGCCGGAACCTGCACGGCGGCGCGACCCGACTGGCTGTTGACCAGCAGCATCGCGCGGGGATCGGAGAGACGATCCAGCGCCTCGTCGAGAGTGACCGGACGGTTGCGTTCGCGCTGCGCGATGGTCAGCAAGCGGGTTTCGGCCGAGGTGCCCGGATGCGTGTAGATCGTCCGCCGACCGGTGACGACGAAGCTCTCGGCCGCCAAAGTCTCCAGCCCGGCATCATAGGTTCCCGAAGCGATCGCACCCTCGACGCGGGCACTCAGAAGCCGCTCGAACGCCGTGAACAGGATGTTCTGCAGGTCGATGGTCAGCGCCAGCAGCCGATTGAGGAAGGTGGTGATCGGCGGCAACTCGTCCTTGATCCCGGTGCTGTCGGCGAGCTTCAGCCCGGTCGCATCCTCGAAGACCTGAAGCGCGCAGCCCTCGACCTTGCCTATCACGATCAGCATATAGAGTTGCCGCAGGGCATCCCGCGCGTAGTGGCTCTCCAGATTGTCCTCAGGCCTGAATAGCCCCTGGCCGCCGGTCTGGCGCTGGCCTTTGGTAATGGCGCCGAGCGTGTCGAGACGTCGGGCGATGGTCGAGAGAAAGCGCTTCTCGGCCTTCACGTTCGTCGCGATCGGCCGGAACAGCGGCGGCTGCGCCTGGTTGGTGCGGTTCGTGCGGCCGAGCCCCTGAATGGCAGCGTCGGCCTTCCATCCGGCCTCCAGCAGATAGTGGACGCGGAGCCGCCGGTTCTTCGCCGACAGTTCCGCATGATAGGAACGACCCGTGCCGCCGGCGTCCGAGAAGACGAGGATGCGCTTGGCATCGTCCATGAACGCCTGCGTCTCGCCCAGATTGGCGGAGCCCGCGCGGTTCTCGACGACAAGGCGATCGACGCCGTCCGATCCGGTCTTGCGGATGATCCGGCGCGAGCGCCCTGTCACCTCGGCCACGATGTCGGTGCCGAAGCGCTGAACGATCTGGTCGAGCGCCCCATGGACGGGCGGCAGCGATGCCAGTTTCTCGATCAGGCGATCGCGGCGGGCGACGGCCTCGCGGCACTGTACGGGCTGGCCGTCGCGATAGACCGGCCGCGAGGAGAGATTGCCCTCGCTGTCGGTGAAGGGCTCGTAGAGCTGGGTCGGGAAGCTATGCGCCAGATAGTCCAGGACATATTCGCGCGGTGTGATGTCGACCTGGACGTCGTTCCATTCCTCAGTCGGAATCTCGGCCAGCCGGCGCTCCATCAACGCCTCGCCGGTCGAGACGATCTGGATGACGGCGGCATGGCCCGCGCCAAGATCGCGCTCGACGGACGCGATCAGCGAAGGCGTCTTCATCGCCGTGATAAGGTGATTGAAGAAGCGCTGTTTGGCGCTCTCGAAGGCTGAGCGGGCGGCGGATTTGGCCTGCGCGTTCAGCGTACCGGTCGAGCCGGTGATGTTCGCCGCCTCCATGGCCGCATCGAGATTATTGTGGATGATGCTGAACGCCCCGGCATAGGCGTCGTAGATGCGGATCTGCTCGTCGGTCAGCCGGTGCTCAAGCAATTCGTATTCAACGCTTTCGTAGGAAAGCGAGCGGGCCGCATAGAGTCCGAGGGCTTTCAGATCGCGGGCGAGCACCTCCATCGCCGCGATACCGCCGGCCTCGATCGCCTCCACGAATTCCGCCCGCGTCGCGAACGGGAAGTCCTCGCCGCCCCAGAGGCCGAGCCGCTGGGCATAGGCGAGATTGTGGACGGTCGTGGCGCCGGTAGCCGACACATAGACGATGCGGGCGTTCGGCAAGGTGTGCTGAAGCCGGAGTCCGGCACGGCCTTGCTGCGAAGCGGCCTGGTCGCCGCGTTCTCCTTTGCCACCCGCGGCGTTCTGCATAGCGTGGCTCTCGTCGAAAATGATCACTCCGTCGAAGTCGGAGCCCAACCATTCGACGATCTGGCAAACGCGCGAAACCTTCTCGTCACGCGCGTCGGAGCGCAGCGTGGCATAGGTGGTGAAAAGGATGCCTTGCTCCAAACGGATCGGCGTCCCCTGCCGGAAGCGCGACAGCGCCGTGATCAAGAGCCGCTCCTGGCCCAGCGCCGACCAGTCGCGCTGCGCATCCTCGATCAGCTTGTCGGACTTCGACACCCAAACCGCGCGGCCGCGACCCTTGAGCCAGTTGTCGAGCAAAATACCGGCGACCTGGCGGCCTTTGCCGGCGCCGGTGCCGTCACCGAGAAACCAGCCGCGGCGGAAGCGAACGGCCTTCGGAGCGTCGTCGGGAGCGGCCGAAACGATGTCGAAGGTCTCGTCGACCGTCCAGGATCCGGCGAGGTGACCGGAATGGGCCTCGCCGGCATGGATGACGCTTTCGAGCTGGGCGTCGGACAGCAGGCCGTCCGAGACGATATTGGCCGGGAGATGCGGCCGGTATGAGGGTCTGGGCGGTGCGACCGAAGCCATGGCAGCCGATTGCACTAGGCGGGTTGGGTGCGCCTGAGAGCCGGGAATACGGATCGACTGCAATCCGTATTCTTCATAAAGCGCATCAGTGATGCGGCGAGCCTCGACCGGCTTCCAGTCTACCGTCTCATAGGCAAGTTCATTGGCCTCTGGTTCGGGCGTCCTGGCCGGAACGGAGGTAGGGCGCACGGCGGTAGCATGCGGCGTCCGCACAGC
Source organism: Methylocella sp. (assembly GCA_050728655.1). Classification (GTDB taxonomy): domain Bacteria; phylum Pseudomonadota; class Alphaproteobacteria; order Rhizobiales; family Beijerinckiaceae; genus Methylocapsa. Next base: position 6,927 of record JBOHJQ010000085.1, on the reverse strand, counting down.
GGTCGGCCGAGCGGCGGCCGGGACGGCGACGGAAACAGCGATGGGCCGTCTCTGTGGAACCGATGCCGTCACCCAGCCGAGCAGCGTGGCGGCATCCGACGCAACGCCGGGCGATTCTGGGAACACCGTCGGATCGTCCGCAGGAAGCCGATCGATCACGGTCAGGCGGGTATCGATGGTCGTGCCGTGCTTGGCGTAGACCGAACCGTCGATCGCGGCGGAGAAGACGATGCGCCCGCACTCCTGCAGAAGGACGAAGGCGTCAGCCCACGCCGGGTTGTCGGGCGTGCAGCTCGCCCCGGTGATCACCACGAGTCGTCCGCCTTCGGTCAGACGGGAGAGCGCAGAGGAGATGTGGCGAAGGGCAGCGTCGGCCATGTGACGATCGACATTCGCGACCGCCGAGAATGGTGGGTTCATCAACACAACGCTGGGCGCGACGCCGGCGTCGAGATGATCATGGATTTGCGCGGCGTCAAAGCGGGTGACGGCGATACCGGGGAACAGATGGCCCAGCAGCCCGGCGCGCGTCTCGGCCAGTTCATTGAGAACGAGAGAACCGCCGGAAAGCTCGGCGAGGATGGCGAGCAGCCCGGTGCCGGCCGAAGGCTCCAGCACAAGGTCGGGGGGCGTGATTGCGGCGGCGATGCTGGCCGCGAGGCCGAGGGCGACCGGCGTCGAAAATTGCTGGAGCGACTGGCTCTCTTCGGAGCGGCGCGTATGGGTGGGGAGAAGCCCCGCGATCTTGGCCAGCATCGGCAGCAAGGCGGCGGGCGAGGCAGCGCGAGCGCGCATGGCGGGACCGAACTTGCGCAGGAACAGGACCGTTGCCGCCTCGCAGCAATCATAGGCGGTCTTCCAGTCCCAAGCGCCATCGGCGTCGGACGCGCGATAAGCGGATTCCATGGATGCCCGGAGCGTCGGTGCATCGACGCGCTGGCCGCGCTCGAGATGGGGAAGGATGATCCGAGCGGCGTGAGCCAGCGCGCCCGTTGTCGCCGGAGCGGCCGGCGCTACAGGAGACGCCGCGGCCGCAAAGGTGGCCGAGTAAGCGGGAGTGTTCGTCACGAAGGGATCCTTGGGAGAGCTGGAACGGGTCGAACCGAGGGGCGCTCTCTCTCGACTCCGCCGGCTCAAACCCGTCCCGGCCGTCCTCCCCCTCTCCTGACGTCGAAGAAGAAAAGGGTTCGGTGCGGGCCGCCTGACCCTTTGATGTCGCGGGGGAGAAACCGCAGGTTCATCCCGGCGGCGGATCGACGAGCCGGTAGGTTTGGTCCTTGATGTTGGGAATGCGATAGAGAGTGCTGGAGCCGGCCGCACGAAAGAGCACGGTGCGGTGGCTGCGCGGGTTGGCGATGACCTCCAGCCGCTCGAAGCTTCGGCCATCGGCGAAGGAGAGCGGTTCGTCGAAGACGATCACCTGTCCCGCGCGCGGGCTCGGTTTGGCGGCCTTCGCGCGACGGGCGGCGATGTTTTCACGGCAGCGGGCCCGCCATTGCAGCGCATGTTGAGCGTCGGTCAGGGTCAGCAGATCGAGAATCGGCTCGGGGCAATCGCACTCATACGGCCCGATCGACTCTTCCATATCCTTGTAGCCGAAGATGTAGCCCTCGGGGTCGCGCGGGTTGTACCGGACGAGGCAGATGGCGGCCCAGACTTCGCGTTGACCGGTGGCGATGCGGACCTGCTCCACGGCGGCATAGTAGACGCACATGCTGATAAGCGCCGAGCGCAGCACTTTCGAAATCGCGTCGGGACGCAGTTGAGTGAACTGGGCGTCGAGATATTGGCGTGGGCCGGAGTGGCCCTTGAGGGATTTCATGTAGAGCCAGCCCATGGCCGTCTCCTTTCAATGGGGGGATGAAGACGGCGAGCGTTGGCGAAGCCCGCGGCGCCATGATGCATGGGAAGTCAGGTGATCAACCGGCCGGAGCGAGCCGTTGCTCGGCTTCGCGAATCGCAGCGAGCGATGCTCGGAACTCGGCGGCACCTTGCTGCTCCGACAGGTCGCTGCACGCGACGACGGCGAGACAAGCGGCGTGGATATCGGCGCCGCTGATCGCTTCGGCCGTGATTCGGGTGAGCGTGGGATCGGTCTCGATTACTTGGCCGATCTGTTCCCTGACGGCGTCTTCGCGGATGCGGAGAAGAACGTGCACGCCGTCATCGGCGGCATCTCCCTCCCGCTCCGCGAGGCCGCCGGCCTTGGCCTCGATGTTCTCGATCTGACCGCTGTCGCCATAGCCGTCGAAGACGACGGTGACGGTTTCGATCCCTGCCGCTGCAAACGCATTGAACAGGGCATTTTTGTTCGCGGGGAGCAATTCATCCGCCAGGCGGGCGTGCTCTCGTTCCTTCTGGTCCCAGGAAGTTAAGTCGAGGGCCGGGACGGGGCTCGGTTGTGTGTCGGTCATGACGTGGCTCCAGAAATCAAAAAGCCCGGCGCGATGGCCGGGCTTTCGGATGGAATTGGATTGGAAAACGGGTGCGGGGCGGCCGAAGCCACCCCGCGCGTCGACAGTCACTCGGCCGCGACAATGTGCGGCTGTTCTTCCTCGGCTTCGGCCTGAGCGTCGTCCTCATCTTCAGCGAGGAAATCCGGCAGAGCCTCGGCCTCGCCGGTCGGCGCATCCGCCGCCATCTCGATCTCGGCGAGACGAAGCGGCTCGGGCAGCCAACCCGTGCCGGTGAGCAGCCGCTCGGATTCCTTGGCCATGTCGGCCTTGTTCAGATGGTCGATGAGCTGCGCGGATTTTTCGCCCTTGGCCTCGCGCACGGCTTCGAGGATGCGCGCCTTTGGAACCCGGCCGAGATAGTTATCCACGGTCGGGGTCCAGCCGGCGGCGGTCATGTCGAGATCGACCGCCCGGGCGAGCTTGTCGCCATGCGCGAAGGCGTCCGGACGCCGGTTCCACGGTTCCTTCACGACATTGACGGTGAGCGAGGCGCAATGGGCGAGCAGCGCCGCCTGGCTGTCGCCGTCGAACTCCGTCAGCGCGTCCCAAAGGTCGGCCGGCGTCTTCGGCAACTGCTTGGCCCATTGCTCGTGCCGCGCATCGATTGCCTTGGCCGAGGCGGTCTCCGCCAACCCCGGCGCCTGGGCGGAGAAGCCGGAATGCTTCGCCGTGATCTCTAGGCAGGTGTTCGAGGTATAGCGATAAAAGGCGTTGAGGCAGAGGGCGTGCAGCACCGCCTCAAAGGCGACGTGCAGATCGTTCGCCACGGCATCCCGCAGCGCCAGCGTACGGTGGGCGGTCAGCTCGGTCACCAGCCGATCCGAAAGCGGACGGATGGTCTCGTCCTCTTCGGAGGTGTCTGGGTCAGGGCTGGTCGGCGCAGCGCCGATCGTGATGAGCGCTCGCTGAACGGCGCCGTCCGTGCCGGCCGCTGCCGGTTCTTCGTCCTCGCCGCCTGCCAGCGCGTCGACCGGCGGTTCGTCCTCGGGCCGGACGAAGCCGCGTTCGAAGCGCAGCGCACCTTCGCCGTCGATGCTGACGAAGGTTCCGGCGCGGGCGATCTCGACCGGATCGTAGCAGACGGGCCGGTCCTCGAACGCCGCTATGGCGGTCTCGATCTCGCAGAGCCGTTGGTTAACATCATCCGGTAGTTCGTCGGCCTCGGCGTATTGTTCTTCAAGAGCCTTATATTCGTCGTTCAGAGCCTCGAAGCTCGCCTGTTCCTCCTCGGTGAAGGCGACGGTCTCGCCGGTCAGGCGACGCAGGCCGATGGTGTGGCCGTAAGGGAAGTCGGTCGCCACCGCGATCCACTTCCAGCCCTTGGCGCGCAGAGTCTCCGCCTCGGCCTGGAGCGTCTCGGTCACGAGGCGATCGAGTAGCGCCGGATCCTGCAGCCAGCCGCCGTCGTCATGCTGGAAGAGGTCCCGCATGACCACGCCGCCGGCAGCTTCATAGGCTTCGATGCCGACGAACTGCGCGCGCCGGTCGGATGCCCTGACGGCGCCCTCGGTGAGCTGGCGGCGGATGGAGTACGGCTCCTTGTTATAGGCGCGGGACAGCCCCTCCCAGACCTGCTCCTGGCGGGCATGGTCGTTGGTAACGGTGAACGCCATAAGCTGCTCCAGCGTCATGCCGTCCTCGGCATAGACGTCGAGGAGTTTTTCGGAGACGGCGGCGAGGCGCAGGCGCTGCTTCACCACGGTCGGGGTCACGAAAAACCGCGCGGCGATCTCCTCATCGCCCAGGCCCTTCTCGCGCAACGCCTGGAAGGCGCGGAACTGATCCATCGGCGATCCCGCACTGGCGCACCACGCAGGGGACCGGCGCGGTCTTGGCCAGGCGCTTCTGCTTGACCAGCAACTCGAGCGCCCAGAAGCGGCGGCCGCCGGCCGGAACCTCGAACATGCCAGTTTCCTGGCCCTCGGCGCCGAGGACCGGCCTGACGCTGAGGCCTTGCAGGAGCGTGCGCCGGGCGATGTCCTCGGTCAGCTCCTCGATCGAGACGCCGGCCTTCACGCGCCGGACGTTGGCCTGGCTGAGGACCAGTTTGTTGAAGGGAATGTCGCGCGAGGCGCTGAGGGTGATCTTCTGAACGGCGGTAGCCATATCGGATTCTCCGCGACGGGCGGCCGAAAGCCACTCTCTCGACCTCCAACACGTCACGAAAAATCCCGCCTTCCTCTCACTCTCGCAGGACCGGAAAGCCGTGGAAGCGGAAGCGCGGATTTGCGCCTTCCCATGTATCGATTTGCGCGATGGCACCGAGCTGACTGGGTTTGGGCAGGAAGGAGCGCACGCTCAAGACAGATTGAACAGATAGTCGAATTGACGTACATATAAGCTCGGAGGTGGTCATGGCCACGACAGCAAAGCACGACCGACAGCTGCGGGAAGAGAGGCTTGGGTTTCGCGTCGACGAGCCGACCAAAGCTTTGATCGACCGGGCGGCGCAACTCGAACGGCGCAAACTGACGGATTTCTGCTTGACGGCGCTTACGGACGCCGCCCGGCGGACGATCGCGGAGCATGAGACGCTCCTCCTTTCTAACCAGGACAGAGCGGCGTTCTTCGACGCCCTGGTCAATCCGCCGGCGGCGAGCGAGCGGCTTCAGCGCGCCTTCGCGGAGCACAAGCGCCGGGTCGTACCGTGAATGGCGAAGCGGCCATCGGCGGACCTCCAAATCGTGCTGCTCGACGAGGAACACGACTGCGCTGGATTCACATGCGGTGTGGAGAGTCTGGACCGCTATGTCGAGACTCAAGCCAGCCAGGACGTTCGGCGCAAAGCGAATGCCGTGTTCGTGCTGAGCGCGCGCGACGAGCCGGGGTGCATCCTGGGCTATTACACACTCTGCGCCGTGGCGCTGTCTCAGGGCGACGTCCTGGAGGGTGCCCGAAAGTACACCTCGCGATATCCGCTGGTGAGCGCCACCTTGATCGGCCGTCTGGCAGTCTCGAACGACCGGCAGGGGCAGAGGTTGGGCGCGGTTCTTCTCGCCGGCGCGTTGCAGCGTGCGTTCGAGAGCGCAGGCACAGTCGGATCGTCGATGGTCGTGGTCGATGCGCTCGACGAGGGGACGGCCGGCTTCTACGCAGCGCATGGGTTCTTCCGACTGCCGGATTCTCTCCGGCTTTTGCTGCCGATGCGTCTTACGGGCGGGACGGCTGAATGATGATCGTCTCCACCTTGCGATGGAAGCCGGGGAAGCAGGAATCGGTCGGCTTTGGCATCGGGGGAAGCGTGCTGTTTCTCGCAGCGCACCTTTACCTGGGCGCCCGGCGGGTCTCCCTGCGGCTTGCAGCGCACGGGCAAAACCAGGGTTTCGCGACTGCACCCATGCCAAACGCCGCCGACACCCCGCTGCTTTACGCTTTCTGCTGCTTCCCCCCTGCTTCCCCGGCATTCGCCGCCGGCGCGGGGAAGCAAAAAACGATCCCAATGGGCCGTTTTAACCGCTTGATTTCATTGAGAAAATTTGGAGCGGGCGAAGGGATTCGAACCCTCGACCCCAACCTTGGCAAGGTTGCAACCAGTTGGCCGCTTACAAGTTAGCGAAGACTGCGGTGCATTGACGCGGCCAATGGTACGCTATGACTTCCCTCAGGCCACTTCCACCGCGCTTCCACGGACGATTCTGGAACGCATAACCGATCGGCAAAAAACCATAGAAAACCTTGCATTTTCAAGGCCTTAATTTGGTTGCGGGGAGAGGATTTGAACCTCTGACCTTCAGGTTATGAGCCTGACGAGCTACCGGGCTGCTCCACCCCGCGACATAAGGCAAACGGCGGCCTTCGCTTGGCGAAGCCCGCCGTCTGAACGCATCCGAAAGAGGAATTTCCGCCCTTCGCAGGCCTGGCAACGGCCTACTCTCCCAGGTCTTGAGACATAGTACCATCGGTGCAGAAGCGTTTGACGGCCGAGTTCGGGATGGGATCGGGTCTGATCGCTTCGCCAAAGCCACCAGGCCGGCGAAAGGCGGAAACGAAGCAAACGGGGCGGTCCCTGCGCCATCCGGGCGGCGCGGGCTTTTCATGATCGTTGGTTGTTTTCCCAGGCCCTGCGCGCAGGACATGGACATCGAGTAATGAGAGCGTTCAAGCCAATCGAGCTATTAGTACCGGTAAGCTGCACACATTGCTGTGCTTCCACACCCGGCCTATCAACGTGGTCGTCTTCCACGGCTCTTAAGGGAGAACTCGTTTAGAGGCCGGTTTCCCGCTTAGATGCCTTCAGCGGTTATCCGTTCCGTACATAGCTACCCTGCACTGCGGCTGGCGCCACAACAGGTCCACCAGAGGTACGTTCACCCCGGTCCTCTCGTACTAGGGGCAAATCCTCGCAATTCTCCTGCACCCACGGCAGATAGGGACCGAACTGTCTCACGACGTTCTGAACCCAGCTCACGTACCACTTTAATCGGCGAACAGCCGAACCCTTGGGACCTTCTCCAGCCCCAGGATGTGATGA
>JBOHJQ010000084.1:0-15339 GCA_050728655.1 Methylocella sp. | reverse complement strand
CGCTGGTATATGCGCACCGTCAACCCCATGGTTCGGCAAGAAGACATCCAAGGCGTCTATTCGGCCACCTATTGGTTTGGAACCGGTCCCGGCGCGCCGGGCGACTTCCCTGTCGAAATCGGCGATATGCTCGACCGCAATTATCGGGTTACGGTGGTGGCATAGATAATTTTACATGTTTGTCATGTATGTAAAATTTGCATCGTAGTATTGTTAATCTTATGAAGATAAGCCGTACTACAAAGGTCGTGCCTTACTGTTACGCTTAGGCCAGTATGCCATATTGTTAAGCTAGCGCTTCTATAGGGCGTTCTGGGGAGATAAGAGGAAGGCTAGCAGACGAACCTAGAGCTTGGACACAACGGGTTTTCACCGTCACAATCCCCTTGCGGGGGCTTGATCGCGCTGTATGGCAGGCGGTGGGGTGCACCAATTACGGTGTCTTGCCATCCGTCTCCGCCCTCTTTCGAGGGCGCGCTCATCGATCAAATTCACTAAAAGCGTTCCGTGTCTATAGTAAGGCTAGCCTTCCTCTTATCTCCCCCGTATCTCTCGGCTTTGGCGGTCCTTCTGGGGTCCTTCTAATCTTTCCCATTTCCCGGCTGGTAAGTATAAGATAGCATACTCTAAGAATAAGTCAAGTAGTTTATGAAAATATATTTGTTTTTCTGATCACGAATTGTTACAATACCATAAAGAGCGATCACGTTATTGTGACATCACTAATTGTTACAGGATGCTTGCAGTGACAACGATCCAAGCCGGCCAGCAAGCGGCCTACCGCCGGATGATCAACCAGCTCGGGCAATCGGTGCAAATGCAGCGATTGACCGGCGCGGCGCCAAGCGTCACGACGTTTTCGGTGACTGTGACGGCAATAGTCCGCGCGTATGCGCCGGATAGGGTTGCCCCCGCGCAAGAGGGATATAGTGCCTCGGCCATCGGCGGCATCACCCAGACCGACCGAATCGTGCTCATCATGGCGCCGGACCTCGCCGCCGCCGGGTTTCCTCTCCCGGTCGCCAAGAACGACAAGGTGATCCTCTCGACCACCGGCGAAAAACTCGACGTGACAAGAGTCGACGGCGAGAAGCGGAGCCAGGCAGGGTGCATCGAGGTCTTTGGCGCCGGCGTGCAGTAGAAGGGCTGAAAATGAGGCGAATGCATATAAGCCGTGAGGAAGCATTGGCTTCCGGCCTAAAAATATACTTTACAGGGGAATTCTGTAAATACGGCCATCAGTCCGAAGGTAGAACGTCATCCAGAGAATGTATAGCGTGCCAAATGTGCCGCCAAGCGAAGTCATTCGATCAGACGCGTTCTGATTCATCACTTCAGTCGTTTTTGTATAAACGAAAAATTGAATATTATATCTATAGATATGGCGGCTCTGGCGTGCAATAATGGCTGGCGAGATCACTGTCCAGGTCGATTACAAGCGGGCGGTGGTCAAGCTCGAATCCCTCTCGCCAGACGTTCGTGCCTCGCTCTACGATATCGAGCTCCCCCTCGGGGTCGCGCTCGTCGAACGGATCAAATCAAAAATTCATTCGCGCACCGGCAAGATGGCAAAGCGGGTTCGCGGGCGCGTTAAGTCGAACGCCAAGGGCGTCATCACCACGGTCGGCTCCTATGCCCCGCATGCCCATCTGATCGAGGGCGGTGCCCACCTGCCCGCCCGCGATATCGTCGCGAATGCAAAAATGGCGATGTATTTCCAGTCCGGCGGCGCCAATGTGTTTGCCAAGAGAGTGCATTTCCCAGGCGGCGAGGTGAAGGCCCAGCACCCGGTGCATTCGGCGTTTGGCGAGATGAAGCAGGAGATCGCGGGAAAAATGAGAGAGGCCGTCGCCTTCGCCGTCGCCAAAGGCAATTCCTAAGCCATGGCCGCGACCCGCGAGCAGGTGATGACCGCGCTTCTCGCGGCGCTAGGCGGCCAATTCACCACGGTTGGCCGCCGCAACCGCAATCCGGAGACCGTGGCCTCGCCCGGCAAGCCAGCGTTGATCCTCGACGATCATCGCGATTTGTACGAGCGGCAGGCGCCGTCGCTGCCGCCGCGGCGCATCATGGATGTCATGGCCATCGTCTATTTCGACATCGGCCAGGACGAGACCGCGGTGCCTTCGACCGTGCTCAACAATCTGCTCGACGGGATCGATACCGCGATGGCGCCGGATAGCCTGGTGACCGGCCGCTTTACCCTCGGCGGCCTCGTCTATTCCTGCCTGATCGACGGCGAAATCATCAAAGCACCGGGCGATGTGACCGGCAAGGGTCTCGCGACGGTGTCGATCAAGATCATATTGCCATGACTCAGAGGACCACGATGCCAGACGAACAGGCGATCACCTTAAAGGAAACCCAGCGCGAGGCCGAGACGTCAGCGCTAATCGACAATTGGCATTTCGATGCCTTTCATGGCTCGCGGCTCGGGATGGACACCGAAATGTGGAATCTCGTCGCCACTGCGAAGGAAGACCTCAAGCACCGCCTCGCCTGCTTCTTGAAGGAAAACGACCATGGCATTTAGTTTCGGCTCCGGCGTTCTGTTTGGTACGCGCACCGACGTCGCCAATTCTACGCCCGTCAATTTCGGGCTCATCCAAGAAGTCACGATGGACGAGACCGCGACGATCAAGGAGCTCATCGGCCAGTTTCAGCGCCCGGTCGCGATCGCCCGCGGCATGATAAAGACGACTTTCAAGGCCAAGATCGCAAAGATTGGCATTCTCCCGTTCGCGGATCTGTTCTATGGGCTGCCGCGCACGGCCACGCCTGCGGCTTTTGCCTTTAATGAAGCCGGCACGATCACGACCGGCGCGGTAACGGTCGCGAACGCGGCGACTTGGCTGAACGACGACGGCGGCGTCATCCGCACGACCGGAGGTCTGCCGTTCACCAAGGTCGCGTCGGCGCCCGCGGCCGGGCAATATTCGGTGGCGGCCGGCGTCTATAGTTTCGCCACCGGCGATAACGGCACGGCGGTGCAAATTTCCTATACCTACGCGCCGGTCAATGCCGCGCTGCAAAAGCTAGTGGTGACTAACCAATTGCTCGGCACGACGCCAACCTTCAAGGCACTCCTCTATACGACGTTCCTTGGCGTGCCGATTACCCTGTCCGTCAACAAATGCACGTCGTCGAAACTTTCATTCCAGACGAAGCTCGAAGACTTTGTCATCCCGGAATTCGATTTTTCCGCTTTCGACGACGGGACGGGCGCCGTGCTCGCCTGGAATTTTGCCGAGGTGGCTTGATGCGGCCCGCGCCAGAAACCATCGCGCTCGGCGAAAAGAACTGGCTCGTCCGCCCGCTCACGCTGCGCCAGGTGCAAGAGATCGAGCCAATTTCCCAGGCGATCTCTCGCGGCGAATGCGGCCATATCGAGGGGATCGTAAAGATGCTCGCCGCCGCCTTGCGCCGCGATCACCATGGCGACATCGAAGGGCTTCTCGACATCGAGGCACCGATCGGCGAGGTCCGCGCGGCCATGGCCGCAGTCATGCGGCTGTCCGGGCTCGTGGAGGCAAAGGAAGGCGGCCTGGGGGAAGCCCTGGCGGCGCCAGTGGCGGCGGTGCCTGGCGCGCCATCTATGGCCGGTTGATGGCCCATGGCCGCAGCTACGAAGAAATCGAGGAAATGACGTTAACAGATTTGCGTTTTCTTTATGATTATTGGGCCGATCATCCAACGTCGGACGATATTTTGCGGAGCGTTTATCGAATCGAAATGAAGCCAAGGGAATCCGCCGTCCTCGCGGCGGAGAAAATAGAATTCGGCCCGGAATTTCAGCTCTCGCCGCTCGAATGCGCGAAGGCGCTCGCGAAGAAAACCTCATCCTGAGGAGGCCGAAGGCCGTCTCGAAGGACGCCCAACACACATCTTGTTCCAGGTATTCACGAACAAGCGCTGTGCGGGGGAATGATTGTTACGCCCGAGGTCGACAAGGGTGATCCCCGAGCCAAGCACGGCGACAAACTTTGTCATGCCGGTGTAGCCGCCAAACGCGTTTTTCGTGTTCACGTCTCCGCACGCTAGGATGGCCCTTGTCCGCGTTACGTCGAAATATAAATCAAAGGCACCAAAGACTGTCGACGGCTGGTCGCGGAAGGATCTCGCAATCTCATCCGTTACGGCTTGAGGGACCCAAGCCCCGGGAGCGAAATGGATCAGCCTAGCGTCGTCCTTCGCGGCGGGGGCTCTGGCAAGATCCTTGGGGGGCAGCGGAAATGCGATATTCCCAACCGCCGCGAGTGCGACTAACGAAAGCCCGAGCATGCCCGATCTCACGGCAAATCTCCTGAAGGCTGACGGATAAATGGCTGACGACAGTGTTATCGTCCGCTTCGGCGGCAGCATAGAGGGGTTGACGACCGCTGTCGAGGGCGCCCGCGCGTCGATCGAATCCCTCGCCGCGCCTTTCACCGGCCTGACCTCGGCGATCGGCGGCCTTGGCGAGTCTTTTGCCGCGGCTTTCGCGGTCCATGAGATCGATCATTTCGTCGAGAGCATGGCGGAGCTTGGACTGCAAACGAGCCGCACCTCGCAAATCCTCGGCGTGTCTACCGAAGAGGTTGGGGGGCTTTCCCTCATCGCCAAGGCCAGCGGCGTCAGCATCGAGGAGCTGCAGCACGCCTTTGCCGGTCTGAGCAAAGCCGTCATCGAGGAATCCGACCCCGCCAAGCGAGCGCTGGCGGCGCTGGGCTTGTCCTTCGCGGACATTCGCAATCTTACGCCCGAAAAGCAACTCGAACTGTTGGCCTCAAAATTCGCCGACATCAAGGATGGCGCCGACAAGAATGCGATCGCGCTCGCGCTCCTTGGGCGGGCCGGACAACAAATGATCCCCCTCTTTAATCAGGGGGCGGAGGGGATGCAGCACTGGGCCGATGTTGCGAAGGAAACCGGGACGGCGCTTTCGAAGGAAACCGTCAAGGCTTTGGACGAGATGCATGCTGCGCTTATCGAAGTCGACGCAGCGATCACAGGCGTCTCCATTAAGGCTTTCCTTGAGTTTAGAGGCGCTTTGGCGGGCGTCGTCCAATTGGTCCGCGATCTGACCACGGGCTTCCGCAATGCCGGAACGGAAGGGGGCGCCGCGGCCTCGGCCGTCGGTCTCGTCGAGGTGGCGGTAAAGGGCCTTGCCGCGGGGCTCGTCTGGGCCAAGGGCCTCTCTGAGGAAATGTGGTCCGTCTTCAGTTTCGGCGCGGAAGGCGCCGGTATGTGGGTGAACGAGGTTATCACGCAGCTCCGCAACCTCGGCCTTGCGATGAAAAATCTCAGCTTTGCCGGGGTGAAGGACGAATGGGCGTTTTTTAAAGATCAGATGACCCAGCGTGCGCAGCAAGCCAAACATGACATCATCTCGGCGCACAACGAGATGTTCAGGGAATTGCATATGATCTTCGCCGCCGGCGACAAAAAGATCGAGGAAGCCCACGCGCAATCGCAGGCCCGCATGGCCGCGGCTTCCGCTGGCGGCAATGGCAAGACCGACACCGATGCAATTTCCGCCGCGATGAAGGAGGTCGACGGCGAGGTCAAGGCCCTGCAAGAAGGTCTGGCGTTCAAAAAGACCGTCTGGGCGGGCGAGGTCGCGGCGCACCACATCAGCAAGGAACAAGAACTCGCCGATGTTGTCCAGGCGACGGATCGAGAGTATCAGGCCGAGCTTGCCCTTTTGCAAAAAGAGAAGGGCATCGGCGGACTTAAAATCTCTCAGATTCAGGAAATTAACAACAAGATCGAGCAGCTCCAAGCCAAGCACAATCTCGAAATGATCAAGCTCGATCAGCAAGCGCTGGCCGAGGAAACAGCATCCTGGGAACGCGCCTTTCAGACGATCACGACAAGTTTCAATTCGCAGCTTCGCGGGCTCATCACTGGCACGACGAATTTCAAGAACGCCTTTAAGTCGATTCTGACCGATATTTTGGTAAAATTCATCGAGGTCGTCGAGAACATGGCGGTGAAATGGGCGGCGGGCCAGCTCGCGGAAACGACGGCGACCCTGACCGGCGCCCAGGAGCGGGCGGGGGCGGAAACGGCGGGCGCGGCGGCGTCGAACGCCGGCACGATATCCGCCGTCCTTCACAGCATATCGGCCTCGGCCGCCGAAACTTTTGCCGGCATTTTTGGGTTCCTCTCGCCCGTTCTCGGCCCCGCCGCCGCCGGCCCTGCGGCGGGGGGCGAGGCAACCGTGTTGGCGGCGGGCGCCGCGGTCGGTGGTCTAGCGCTTGGCGCATGGAGCTTACCAAGCGACATGCTTGCCATGGTTCACCGCGGCGAGATGGTCATCCCTGCCGGCGTCACGCCATGGGCGCAGGGCGTCATCTCAGGCGCCGCCAACACGCCAGGCGTGAGCACGGTGCATGTGCATCACGCGACGAATTTTACGGTGTCTGCAATGGATGCGCGCGGGGTGCGCGCGTTCTTCAACGATCACGGGAGAACGATTCTTCGCACGATCAACGAGGGCACGCGGACCGGCGCCCATCTTGGCCTATCGAAGCTCGGGGCGGCTACCTGATTTCTTCTGGCGTGCGGCATGTTCTCCTCTTTCTCGGCTCGCTTATGGGGCGCCTCGATCATGACCTTTGATGAAATCCCGTCAAATCCAGAGTTCTCGGTCGATCTCGCGACGGCGGAGGACATTAGCGAGATACGCGCCGTCGCTTCGCGCTATGTGCCGTTGGAAGCGACCGAAGAGACAGTCCGGAAAGTGCAAATCAGAAGCCGAAGCATTTTCGCGGTCCGCCGGCGAGGAAAATTATGCGGAGGATTTGCTTCGCTCTTTCTTAATGACGTCGGTCTAGCCGCGCTTCTTAAGTGGGAACTCTCGCGAGCCGATCCGAGCTTCGATCATCTAACTAGCCTGCCAAACCCGGTCGCCGCGATCTATGTCTGGACAATATGCCTTCCCGGCGAAGCGGCCGGCAACGTCATGGAATGGTTAAAACATCCGGCGTGCCGGAAAGCACCAATATTTTCGCAGGAGACCACGAACGACGGACGCAGGTTTATGGAGCGCGGCGGCGGCGTGCCGCTCGAAGGAAACCCTCATCTTTGGATATATCATCGTGTCTAATACGGAAATTAGGCTTGCGCGCGACCTCGCCGACCTGATGATGGTCTATGCGATCCGGGCCGGCGTCTTTATGGCCGAGCAGGATTGTCCCTACGCCGAGGAGTTCGACGGCAACGATCATTGCGCCACGCATTTCATCGCGTTCATTGACGGGGAACCTGTTGGATGTTTGCGCGCCCGGTTCTTCGCCGAGTTTTGCAAACTTGAACGGCTCGCCGTCCGCAAGAAATATCGCGGGTCTGGAGCGGCATTCGATCTTGTCCTAGCCGCCGTCGAGCACGTGCGCCGCAAGGGATACGTGCGGATCTACGGCCACTCCCAAGAAGGGGTCGATGCCTTCTGGGCGAAGTTCGGGTCCAAACCCTTGCCTGGGCGGGAAAAGTTCGCCTTCTCCGGGCATCGGTACACGGAAATGATGGCGGAATTTGATCCGCATCCCGCGTCGATCACGACCTCGTCCGGTGCAATGGTCATTAACCGCCCGGATGGCGATTGGGACCGGCCAGGCGTTCTTGAGGGGCCGGCTACCTGAGGGTCGTCTTTCCGTGACCACCTACAACACTTTCGTCCAGACAGTCCCGGCGGGCCCGCCCCCGCCGACGACCATAACACTTCTCCTTGAAAATATAACAGCGTTCCAAAACGCGATCGGTCTCGACGGGGTGACACAAAATGCCTGGACGGTGGCGCAGCTAGCGTCCGGTATTCCAAAGCTGGTTCTCAATGTTCCCCAGGCTGGGACCGGCACCATTTGGTACGCCTCGGTCTATGTGCAGAAGCCGGCGGGAACTCCGCCAGCCGCGTACCCTGGCCTCGTATTCAGCTCTGATAATCAAAGCGGCGCGGGGCCGGTGGGCTTTTCGGTTGTCCTCGATGAGCTGACAGGCACCGTTACCTCCTCGGCTTCCTCCGGAAATTTTGGCGTCAATACGCTGACCGCTGGGAGCTACACGTTTTATGAGATGTGGGTATCGCTGACCGACGCGGCGAGCTCATCGGAATTGACCGTCGAGCTTTACCCGACGAGCTATGGGTATCTCGGCGCAACGCCACTCGTTTCTGGCCAAGTCGGAACGTCGGCCATCTTCACCAACATCATCGTTTCGACCGCCCATCCGTGACAATGAGCCAAGCAAAATGTCCAGCAATTGGTTCGTCCTGGTATTCGCGTGCACGGCCGCTGGTATTGGGGCCGTGCTGCATGACTATATGCCGCATCTTCCGTCTTTCATAATCGCGGCCAGCATTTTTTCAGCCGACATGGCAGCGATTTGGGTTAGCCGGAATATGAAATAAGGTTCGCCTGGCGCTCGAATGGCTGGCTACGTCAACGGCGTCAACCTTCTTCCCGCGACAGGCGAGTTCACCTATGGGACGACGCCGCGGATTGGGCAGCGGGTCACCGAGGCCGCCGCGCTACCGATCAACACTTACTTCACACCACCGGTCTTCCCAGAGACGGATTACGCGAAATCCATCGACCAGCTCCAAGCGGCGTTTCCCGCATGCACGACGGTTGCCGTCGTCTGCGCATGGTTCGGCAATTCGGTCTCGGCCGGGTCGTGCCAGATCTATCCATCCACGACCTACATCAACAATCAAGGCATCCTCGCCAATTCTTTCTTCAAATGGAACGGGTCATCTTACGGCACGGCCGAGCATTGGCAGTGTTCGAGCCTAACTGAAACCTCGGCGGGGCTCATTCCGATCCCTCAAATTGGGACGTCCTTCATCTATGGCGGGACGCCCTCCGATCAATCTATCGTCGAGTGCATAACGGATTTGAGGACGCGCGGGCTCCGCGTTGTCTTCTATCCGTTCATTCTGATGGACGCGCCTGGAAAGCCGTGGCGCGGGCGCATCACCTTTTCGCCGGATGTGTCGAGCGCGGCATCAAACGCCGTGACGGCGTTCCTTGGCTCGGCCGCGACCTCGCAGTTCACTCGCGATAGCGTCAACAAAACGGTTTCCTATTCAGGCTCGTCGACCGACTTCACCTACAGAAGGATGATCCTCCATTATGCGAACCTTTGCGTTCTGGCTGGCGGCATCGATCTTTTTCTTATTGGTTCTGAGTTTCGCGGCCTGGAGACTATTCGCGGTCCTTTATGGACCGTCTCCGGCGGAGGGCCGCCTGCCTCATGGGACTATCCGTTCATCACTGGATTGGTTACGCTAGCCGCCGATGTCCGCAGCGTCTTCGACACGGCCGGGTTTACCAAGGATACGGCGAACCTCCACAATCTAATCAGCTACGCGGCCGATTGGTCGGATTGGATGGGGACCGCGCACGACAACGCGAATCCCGCAACCGGCGTGCCAAACGGCGCGCAGTGGCCGCATCTCGATAAGCTTTGGTCGAGCGCCAATATCGATCTGGTCTGCTTTGACAATTATTTACCCCTTTCCGATTGGACGACCGGGACCGGCGGGATCGATGTTCTGAATTGGGCGTCGCCCGGCCCGAACGATTCTTTTTTCGATTACGAATTGGTCTCTGGCGCGTTCGTCTCCTCGCAGGATTATGGCACCGTAGCGAGCGCCGTAACAAGCAAGAACGATTATGGTCTCGCTTCGGCGGCAAGCGCGTGGCCGCCAGGCGCGGCTACTATGAGCAATCTTGGATTAACTGGAACGCCGAACCTCAATTCGAAAGCCTATCTGAAGGCAAATATCGAGGGCGGCGAACGATTCGACTGGTTCTATTTCAATTCGAATAATCTTGGCCGCGGTCTCGATCCGAATGGCTCCGATTTGCAGGTTTCGGTTCCTGGCTTTCCAACCGATGATCGTCTCGCGCAGAGCAGGAATCCCTTCTTTCCAGGCCAGCAAATCCTCGGCCAAAAACAAATCCGATGGTGGTGGAACAACATCCATCAGCTTCTCTATGATGACGGCCTTGGCGGCGGCCTCGCGCCGCACGGGAATGCAACGGCTTGGGTGGCAACTTCGAAATCGATCGTCTTCACCGAATACGGCTTTCCGTCGTGCGACAGATGCACGAACCAGCCGAACGTGTTTTTCTCGCCCGGATCGTCCGAGAGTTTTACGCCATACTGGTCGATCTGGCGCAACGCCGAGAGCGGTGGATTCTTGCCCGTGCAAGATCAAAATCTCCAGCTTTTGGCTCTGCAAGCGATCTTTGAGTACTGGTTCGTTGACGGCCACAACGCGGTTGCGGCCTCCGGCCTGAAAATGATCCAGCCGGTATTTTGCTCGGTTTGGAACTGGGATGCGCGGCCGTTTCCGACGTTTCCGAATCTCGTGAATGTCTGGGGCGATGCGGGAAATTGGCAGGCTGGCAATTGGCTTTCCGGCAAAGGTCCGTTCCTTACGCCGCCTCTTCCCGATGGAGTCCCCGCATTGGCAGTGCCGTTTATCTTTCCGTCACTTCCGGGGCTCTCCTGGTCAGTTCACAAAAAGCCGTCTTTCTCGACGCGCGTTGCGTCGCACGTGTCGGGCCGCGAGGTGCGGTTGCCGTTCTATGCCGTCACGCTCTACGAGTTCGAACTGACGATCGAGGGCATGGATTCCGCCGGCGCCTTTCCTGGCCTCGGCGTCAACTCCCTGCAAGCGCTGATGGGGCTCTATCTTCAATGTCAAGGGCAGGTAGGGACGTTTCTTTACACCGATCCAACCGACAACACGCAATCGACGTTCATCGCGACGACGCCAGCAACGGGCGATGGCACCACAACGGTCTTCACGCTCAATCGCACCCTTGGGCTTGGCGCGAATGTCCAGACAGAGCCGGTGTCCTGGATCACCGGGACACCGGTTGTGCATGACAATGGCGCCGCGGCCGGCGCATTCACGGTGACGGCGCCGAACATGATCACCTTCACCACGGCGCCAATATCCGGCCACGCGATTACCGCGACCTGCGCTTATTCCTTCAACTGCCGGTTTTTGGAAGACCAGCTTGACTTTGAGAACGTGATGTCAGGGCTCTGGACTGTGCAATCGCTCAAATTTCGTTCAGTCCGCCCATGATCATGGCAGAACGTATTCGCGCTCTATTATCATACGACTATAATACAGGCATTTTTATTAGGATCGCCCCCACGAGCAACAGAATTAAAATAGGAGAGGAGGCTGGGACTCTCCGCCGTGACGGGTATCGTCGCGTGAAAGTAGATGGGCGATTGTATATGGCCCACCGCCTTGCGTGGCTCTATATGACCGGCGCATGGCCGACAGCAGAGATTGATCATGCCGATCTAAATAGGGAAAATAATAGTTGGAGGAATCTTCGGCAGGCCACGCGCGCACAGAATATGTCAAATTGTCACGCGCGGTCGAATGGCACGAGCGGGCTTAAGGGCGTCTCACTGCATAAGGACGGGAAATATCAAGCAACAATTGGGGCTGGTGGCGAGATAATTTACCTTGGCCTATTCCACACCGCCGAAGCCGCTCACGCCGCCTATTGCGCTGCGGCCCACCGCCTTCACGGCGACTTCGCGAGATTCGCATGAGAATGGCGACGCCGGCGGTCATTAATTATCTCAACATCTTGCGCGCTAACAATGATGCTATTGGCTATACGGCAGAATGCTACACCTTCACGCTCGTTACCGGGTTGATTCTGACCTACACCAACGCCGATGTGCCGGTGACCCTCAATGGCTATGTCTATGCCGCCAATTCCATTCTCCTCTCCGGCCTCAAATTCAAATGCGAGATCGGGCTTAACGTCGACCAGCAGCAAATCACGATCTCCGCGAGAACGATCGACACCGTGGGCGGAGTTCCGTTCCTGCAGGCGTTGCGAAACGGCGTGTTCGACGGCGCCGAGATTCAGCGCGAGCGGGCGTTTCTAAATTCCTGGTCCGCAACGGATACGGCGAACCCGGTTGGCAGCGTGATCCTCTTCAAGGGCCGCGTCGGGACGGTCGACAGCATCGGCCGCACGACGGCGCAGATCACCGTCAATTCGGATTTGGTGCTGCTCGATCTGCAAATGCCGCGGAATGTCTATTCGCCAGCCTGCCAGCACGTGCTCTATGATTCCGGATGCACGCTCGTCAAAAGCGCGTTCGGGACGGCTGGGACAGTTGGAGCCGGATCGACAGTCTCGACGATCAACTGGTCTGGCGCCTCGACGAATTTTAATCAGGGCACGATTCTGTTTTCGTCCGGCGTGAATGCCGGGTTGAGCGCGAACGTCAAAAGCGCCGTTGCCGGGGTCTCCCTCACGCTCGCCTATCCGCTTTATACCGCGCCGGCGACGGGGGACGCCTTCACCGTTTATTTCGGCTGCGATCACACCCAGGCCACGTGCACGACGAAGTTCAACAATCTCGTGAATTTTCGCGGGTTCCCGTACATCCCGCCGCCGACATACGCGGCTTGAAAAATCTTCCTGAAATATATGGCAGGTATAGCCGCGTCTTGCCAAATATCTATGCGTTCCGTCTAACTCACCTGAAAGGCGGCGTGACATGTCGAGGCTGCCAGAGCTCTTGTTCGTGATCGGATCGTGTCTTTTCTTGATCGCCTCCGCGATGATGTGGTGGAGGGTGTGAAGCCGGAGCGCGCGCTTTCTCGCGCCCCGGCCGGTTCGACTTATCCCTCGATTCTACAGACCGTCCCGCCGATCCTGATGATCGCTCGCGATCCTTCGCCGGAAAGCAGGAACTCGGCGAAGTCCGCCGATTGCGCCCTCTGTTCTGACTCGGCCATGGCTTTCTTCGCCATGACCTCGACCGCGCCCCAACTCGCCAATTGCTTGCCGGCCTCGCGCGCCGCATCCGTAACCGTCGGTAAATGCTTGTATTTTGCCATGTCAAACTGTCCTTGTTGCTGTATTGTTCCTAGCTGTCACTAGAAACATACATTTATACTTGCAGTAAAATAAGTCGAAGTCAATAGAGAATGGAAAATAAATCCTGAACCTAATATCTAAGGCAGAAGCATGGCTTTATAGCATCGGCCATGATTTGGATTCTAAGCCTGATCGCGAAAAGAATTTCATCGCATTGATCGGTATCCTCATGGCGTTCTTAGCGGCGCTCCAACTGGCTGTTCAATGACCAGCGAGGCCAGCGAGCGCATCGCGGTCGTCGCCGAGGCGCGTTCCTGGCTCCGCACGCCCTATCATCCACAAGCCGACGTCAAGGGCGCTGGCGTGGATTGCGGGATGCTGCTCGTCCGTGTCTTCGTCGATACCGGCCTGGTCCGGCCCTTCGATCCTCGGCCCTATGCCGACGACTGGTATCTGCACCGGAGCGAGGAACGCTATCTCGGATTCATCTTCGATAGAACGAAGGAAGTGCCCGCCCCGCAACCGGGGGACGTTATGGTCTTTCGCTATGGGCGCTGCTACGCGCACGGCGGCATCGTGACAAGCGTTGCCCCGCTGACCATCGTGCATGCGTTCCAGCCGGCGCGCTGCGTCATCGAGGAGGATGTTACGCGCAACCCCACGTTAAGCCAAATGTCCCGCAGGCCGAAATTCTTCTCCTATTGGACGATGGAGCGCGGCCGAGAAAACGAGGGAGGGCACTGACGCCATGGGGTTCCTGAGACAACACTCCAGTCCGTCAAACATTCCGCTCTATACCGGGCTGCAGATTCAGACCTCCAGCAATGCCGTCCCGATCACGATTCTTTGGGGCGCTAACAAAACCGCTCCAAACGTCATATGGACCGGCGGCTTCTATGCTGTCGCGCAGCAGACACAAGGCGGAAGCGGCGGGGGAAAAGGAGGCGGCGGCTCGCAGGTCCAAGGCTATAATTACTTTACCGGGTTCATCATGGGGGTGTGCGAGGGTCCGATAGTGAACCCCGGACTAATCTGGGTCGGCAACAGCCGCAATTATTTCAATCAAGTCGGAATCGATTTTGCGACCTATGGCGGGACGCCGCAATCGCCTTGGGGGTATCTTTCGTCTTATGGCCAACAGTCGCTTGGCTACAACGGGCTCTTCTACTTCGCGTCCGCCAATTATGCCCTGGGGTCCAGCCCCAATCTCCCGCAATTTTCATTGGAGGTGCGCGGCCCACTTGCAGGTTCGTCAGGGATTAACAATGAGGACGCCGATCCAGCCTTACTCATTCAGGATTTTCTCACCAACGCCCAATATGGCGTGCTATTTCCGGCGGCCAGCATCGATGCGACAACGCTGCTTGCATCCACCAAATCATCGACGGTCACGATCACGATCGCATCCCCAGGAGTCGTCACATGGACGGCGCACGGTCTCGCCAACGGCCAGGCAGTTGCATTCTCGACGACCGGCGCGCTGCCAACTGGCCTGACGGCTGGTAGCGTCTACTATGTCGTTGCCGCCGCGACAAACACCTTCGAGGTCGCGGCAATAGTCGGCGGCACGCCGATCAATACGTCAGGCAGCCAATCTGGCGTGCATACGGCTAAAATCGTTGGCTCGTCATACCAGGCCTATTGCAAGGCGTCATATCTCGCGATGAGCCCGGTGCTCGCCAACCAAGAGGCGGCAAACAGCATCCTGAGTCGCTGGCTAAAGCTCACCAATAGTGCGGCGGTGTGGTCCGGCGGCAAGCTGAAATTCATCCCTTATGGCGATACGCCGATCACCGGGCATCTTTCCTATCCGTCTGGAAGCTACTCTTTCAATCCGAACGTGACGCCCCTCTACAATCTCGCCGACGACGATTTTGTTCATGAGGATGGAAAAGACCCCTTGGAGGTCGTCCGTTCGGACCCCTACGCCTCGTACAATTGGCAGCGGTTGCAAATCGCGCAAAGATTCAATTCCCAAGGCACCACGGCATACGACTCGGTGCCCGTTGCCGCATGGGATCAGAATGCGATCGAGCTCTACGGGCTCCGCAGGGCGTCCGACATCACCGCAAACGAGATTTGCGACCCGGTTGTCGGACAAAAGTCGGCGCAACTGATCCTCCAGCGCGGCCTCTACATCCGTAACACGTACAATTTCAAGCTCTCGTTCGAGTATTGCCTGCTTGAGCCGATGGACCTAGTCACCGTCACGGATACTGGCCTCGGCCTGACGAATGTCGCAATTAGAATTGTCGCGATCGAGGAGGACGACGCCGGGCTTTTAAGCGTCACCGCCGAGGAATTTCCGGGCGGCACGGCGACGGCCGTTCAATATCCCGTTCAGGGCAATGGCGGAAATTCGACGAATCAGGCCGTCGTTCCCGCGCGGGTCAACACGCCCATCATTTACGAGCCGCCGGCGGCGCTGACGGGCGGCGTGGCGCAGGTTCAGGCGGCGGTGTCTGGCGGCATCGCTTCGGTC
>JBOHJQ010000083.1:0-15581 GCA_050728655.1 Methylocella sp. | reverse complement strand
AAAACTCAAATCATATACTGCCCGCCGTTGACGGTAAGCGTCGAGCCGGTGATGAAGCCGGACTCCTCGGCCACGAGAAAAACCACGCAGCGGGCGACTTCTTCCGGTTCCCCGAGGCGCCGCGCCGGAATGAGCGGCAGGACGGATTTTTCCAAAACTTCCACTGGCACCGCCTTGACCATGTCGGTCGCGATATAGCCAGGACAAACGGTGTTGACGGTAATCCCCTTGCCGGCGTTTTCCCGGGCGAGCGATTTCGTGAAGCCTATGTCGCCCGATTTCGAGGCCGTGTAATTTGTCTGGCCAACTTGACCCTTTTGGCCATTGATCGACGAGATATTGACGATCCGGCCGAAGCCGCGGGCGCGCATGCCCTCGATCACCGGGCGGGTCATGTTGAAGAGCGAATTCAAATTGGTGTTGATGACCTCATGCCATTGCTCCGGCGTCATCTTGTGGAACATAACGTCGCGGGTGATCCCCGCGTTATTGACGAGGATGTCGACCGGCCCGATTTCGTGACCGACGTTAGTGAGCCCTTCGGCGCAGGCCTTGTAGTTCGCAACATCCCATTTATAGGTCGCGATCCCCGTCTCCGCCCTAAAATTCGCCGCCGCTTCGTCGTTGCCTGCATAGTTCGCGGCGACGGTGTAACCCGCCGCCTGCAAAGCCTTGCCGATGGCGGCGCCGATCCCGCGCGTGCCACCGCTGACCACCGCTACCCGCGCCATGAATTTCGTTCCTTTGATTTTTTTCAGTCAGCGCGGTTCTTTGCCGTCGATTTACGCCGCGCTAAAGAAATGCCGATCACCGCGCAATGGTCATCGCGATGCCCATGCCGCCGCCGATGCAAAGCGTGGCGAGGCCCTTTTTTGCGCCGCGGCGCCGCATTTCGTGCAGAAGCGTGGCGAGGACCCGGGCACCGGATGCGCCAATCGGATGGCCGATCGCGATCGCCCCGCCGTTGACATTCACGATTGCCGGATCCCAGCCCATGTCCTTGTTGACCGCCAGCGCCTGCGCCGCAAAGGCTTCGTTGGCCTCGATGAGATCGAGGTCCTTGACCTTCCAGCCGGCCTTTTCGAGCGCCTTGCGCGAGGCCGGGATCGGACCGGTGCCCATGATCGCGGGATCAACGCCGGCGGTGGCCCAGGAGGCGATGCGGCCGAGCGGCGTCAAGCCGCGCGTGGAGGCGTCCTTGGCGCTCATCAAAACGACAGCCGCCGCGCCGTCATTGATGCCGGAGGCATTGCCGGCGGTCACCGTGCCGTCCTTTGCAAAGGCGGGCTTCAGCTTGGCGAGAGCGTCGAGCGTCGTGCCGGTTCGGATATATTCGTCCGCATCGACCACGACGTCGCCCTTCCGCTCGCTGACGGTGAAGGGGACAATCTCTTCTTTGAACCGGCCCGCCTTTCGCGCCGCCGCGGCCTTGTTTTGCGAGGCGAGCGCGAATTGGTCCTGCTCAAGGCGGCTCAGCTGCCATTTCGCCGCGACATTCTCGGCGGTCTGGCCCATGTGGTAGCCGTTGAACACATCCATGAGTCCATCGCGGATCATGGTGTCGACGAATTTGAGTTCGCCCATCTTGGTGCCGGCCCGCAAATGCGCGCCGTGCTGCGACAGCGACATGCTCTCCTGGCCGCCGGCAACGACGATCTTGGCGTCGCCGTTCGCGATCTGCTGCATGCCGAGCGCGACCGCGCGCAGGCCCGAGCCGCACACTTGGTTTAGCCCGAAGGCTGTTTTGTCCTGCGGAATGCCCGCCTTGATCGCCGCCTGACGGGCCGGGTTCTGGCCCTGGTTCGCGGTCAGCACCTGGCCTAGGATAACTTCGTCTACCTCAACCGCATCGACCGTGGCGGCGGCGAGCGCCGCCTTGATCGCGGCGGCGCCAAGCTCGTGCGCGGGCGTCGCGGCAAAGGCGCCGTTGAAAGACCCCACGGCGGTGCGCGCCGCGCTCACGATAACAATTTCAACTGGCATTTCGGTAGCCCCTGGACATCGACCGCGGCATGCACACCGCGAGGTTTCGTGTTATTCTAGCACTGGCGAAAGCCGCTTGCGAGCCACCGGTCCGGCCGGGGTATCGC
This sequence comes from Methylocella sp., assembly GCA_050728655.1. Classification (GTDB taxonomy): domain Bacteria; phylum Pseudomonadota; class Alphaproteobacteria; order Rhizobiales; family Beijerinckiaceae; genus Methylocapsa. The sequence continues at coordinate 13,491 of JBOHJQ010000083.1, read as the reverse complement.
GATGGCTGCAAATTTTCGCGAGCCGAATTGCAACGGTTTTTGCTGCGCCGTTATGCTTATATCCTTATACTCGTGCAAACGGCCGCGTGGGCTCGCGCGGGCCAATCGAGGTTTGTCGCCGTCAAAACCCTTGCCGCGAGCAAGACAAACCTGCTTAGGTTGTACAATGACGCCCATGCAGCAGGGATCGGTCATGGCCAAGGAAAATAAACCCATCACGATCAAAAAATACGCAAACCGGCGGCTCTACAATACCGGCACGAGCACCTATATCACGCTCGAGGACCTCGCCGCCATGGTCAAGAAAGGCGATGATTTTGTCGTCTTCGACGCCAAGAGCGGGGAGGACATCACGCGTCCGGTGCTGACCCAAATCATTTTCGAGCAGGAAGGCAAAAACGGACAGAGCCTTATGCCGATTAACTTCCTGCGCCAGCTCATCCGCTTTTATGGCGACAGCATGCAGATGCTGGTACCGAGCTATCTCGAATTCACCATCGGCAAGTTGACCAGCCAGCAAGCGAAGTTCCGCGATACGGTCGCCAAGAATTTTGGCGGCCCCTTGACCGCGCCGATTTTTGACTCGGTCGAGGAGCAGACCCGCAAGAACATGGCCTTGTTCGAGCAGGCGCTTGCAATGTTCAACCCGTTTGGAAATCCTCTCCAGGCGGCGTCCGGAAAGCCCGCCGGCAAACCCGCGGACGAACCTTCGGAAGCGCCTACTGGGCCAACGTCCGCCAGCGATATCGAGGAAATGAAACGCCAGCTCGAGCAGCTGCAGAAGCGGATCGAAGCGCTTGCATCCAAGGAGTGAAACCAGGGCGCCTTCCTCGTGGCCCTTGCTATTTCCTGCCTGGGACCTTTCCGGCCGAGACTGGCTGCCAGCCCGGCGGCGCGAGTTCAAAGCCTGAGAATTCGAAGCCCGGCGCGACGCCGCAGCCAACGAGCGTCCACGCTCCCAGGCTCATCGCGCTCTGCCAGCAATGCGCCGGAACGGCGAACTGCGGGCGCTCCCCCGCAAAGAGATCAGGGCCGAGACGATGCACGCTTGTCTCGCGGCCGTTGTGCGAAATCCTTATTGCCAATGGCGCCCCGGCGTAGAAATGCCAGACCTCGGTGGCATCGACCATGTGCCAACGCGAAACCTGGCCGGCGGCGAGAAGAAAATAAATCAACGTCGAGACCGCCCGGCCGCGCGCGTCAGGCGCCGGATCGCGAAAGGTCTCGCGGAAATGCCCGCCCTCGGGGTGCGGCTGCAGATCGAGCAGGCGGATGATTTCGGCGGCGCTCCGCCCCGCGATGGGATCAACCGGCATTTCGCCTCGACCAAGTGGTTTCTTTGAAGTCGAACAGCGCGATCACATGTTGTTCTTGCGCTCACGCAATTTTGTGAACACCGCGATTGGGTCGGCGCCGGCCATGCCGAGCCCGGTCTTTATATCGGGGTCGTCGGCGCGCAGAAACGGATTCGTCGCAAGCTCGATCGCGATCGTGGTCGGAAGGGTGAATTCGCCTGCTTCGCGCTGCCGGGCGACCAACCCGGCGCGCTCGTTCAAGATCGCGTTCGAAGGATCGACGGTCAGCGCGAAACGGGCATTCGCCAAGGTATATTCATGGCCGCAATAGACCTGCGTTTCGCCCGTAAGCGCGGCAAGTTTCATCAGCGAACGAAATAGCACCTCGGGGCGCTCCTCGAAGGCGCGGCCGCAGCCCATCGCAAACAGCGTGTCGCCGGCAAAAAGGATGTCTTCGTCCTCGAACCAATAAGCGACGTGGCCGGAGGTGTGTCCCGGAACCTCGATGACTTTTGCTTCGAGCCCGCCGGTCATGACGCCGTCGCCTTCGCCAACCGCGAGGTCGAGGCCGTCGATCTTGGCGGCCTCCTTGGCCGGGCCAATCAACCGCGCGCGGGGAAATTTCGCCTTTAGTCCGGCGATGCCCTGGACATGGTCGAAATGGTGATGGGTGATCAATATATCCGTGAGGTCCCATTGCCTTGCCGCGAGCGCGGCGAGGATCGGGCCCGCCTCGGGCGCGTCAATCGCCGCCGTTGCGCGGGTTCCCGGATCATGGACGAGGACACCAAAATTATCCTCGAGGCACAGGAATTGGTGAATGTGGGCGGCCATGGCTTCGTTGCTCCAGGACAAAAGCTAGCCAAAGCGTCAAGAGGGGTCAAACCGGCGGGCCCGGCCCCAGCCAAGCGTTTTCCGGCGCCGTGGAAACCCTGCATTTGCCTTGGCACAAGCTTGACGATGCCTGGATTTTATTTTGGGCGGGGAAGTGGCTTATCCGGCCGTTATCGAGACTTCGGACAAGCTTTCGCTGCTTCCGCTATTCTTTTTGGCACTCCATGTGATGTATATACAATCAATTCCCTTCGCTGCTCATCCAAGTGTCGTTCAATGATTTGCGATTGCGGCCTCTCCTTTGGACCTTTTGATGCCGTCTCGCTTGATTGATCCCGATGCCCGCCAGGACGCTCTGGCGGCTGCGCAACGGCTCAAGATGGCGCGGTCCCCGCACGCCTATGTCCGAGGCAACACTGCGCAATTCTACGATTGGCTGCGGCATCTGAAGCGGGGCCACCTGCCGGAGGGGCCGCCTGTCTGGATTTGCGGGGATTGCCACGTCGGAAACCTGGGCCCGCTAGCGCACTCGGACGGTCGCGTCGAGATCCAGATCAGGGATCTGGATCAGACGGTGATTGGCAATCCTACCCATGACCTCGTTCGACTTGGGCTTTCATTGGCTTCTGCCGCGCGAGGTTCCGATCTGCCGGGGGTTATCACGGCACATATCCTGGAGCAGCTGATCGAGGGCTATGCCGGAGCCATGAATCCCGACCGGACGGGCGACGAAGAAGACGAGGTCCCCGAGGCGATGCGCTTAGCGGTCAAGACGGCCATACGCCGGTCGTGGCAGCACCTCGCGAAAGAGCGGATCGAGAATACCAAACCGGCCATACCTTTGGGCAAGAGGTTCTGGCCCTTAGCTGCCGAAGAGCATTCCGAAATCACCCACCTGTTCGAAAAGGAACATGTTCGCCAGCTCGCTACCACGCTGCGCTCTCGCAAAGACAATGCGCCCGTGGGCATGCTTGATGCCGCCTACTGGAAAAAAGGCTGCAGTTCGCTAGGGAAACTTCGCTATTGTGTGCTGCTGGGCGTCGGAGACAAGCAATTGGAGCTGTGTCTGATGGACCTGAAAGAAGCCGCGCAAGCTGCCGCGCCAGCGGATGATTCCGCGGACATGCCTGAAGATCAGGCGCAACGGGTTGTGGAGGGCGCGCGTCAGTTGTCACCGTATTTGGGAGAACGGATGCGCGCCATTCAATTGTTTGGCCGCTCGATCTTTATCCGCGAGCTTCTACCGCAGGATTTGAAGATAGAGCTCGAGACGCTTACCCGTGAGCAGGCTATGAATATCGCTCGCTTCCTAGCCAATGTGGTTGGGAAAGCTCATGCGCGTCAGATGGATGCAGACACTCGATCGAAATGGGCCACAGAATTGAGCAGGGCGCGGACGGGTGACCTTAAGGCTCCTTCCTGGCTCTGGAGCAGCGTCGTCGACCTGCTTGCAATTCACGAGAAGGCGTATCTGGAGCACTGCCGGCTCTACGCGTTGAACGAGGCCCGCTAGGTGACTTGTTCCCGTCAGCGCCCCGGCGTTCTCATAAGAGCAAGATGAAATGCCAATCGACGTCGTCGACCTTCGTTCCTTCTACAGCTCGTCCTTGGGCGAGGTCGCGCGGCGTGTCGTTCACAAAATCGTGCGGCAGCGTTTTTCCAACTGCACCGGCTATTCGATCCTCGGTGTCGGTTACGCGACGCCCTATCTCGAGGTTTTCCGCGAGGAAGCCGTCCGCGTGCTCGCCTTCATGCCGGCCGAGCAAGGAGTCATGAATTGGCCGTCGTCGGGCTTGTCCGCTTCGGCGCTTGTCGAAACAACCGCGATGCCTTTGCCGAACTCCTGCGTCGACCGGGCGCTAGTGGTTCATGCGCTCGAAATCACCGAACATCCGCACGCGCTTCTTTCCGAAATCTGGCGCATCTTGACCCCTGGCGGACGGGTCATCGTCGTCGTGCCGTGCCGCTCCGGCCTGTGGGCGCGGCTCGACCGGACACCGTTCGGGCATGGCCGGCCTTATTCGCGCGGCCAGTTGGGCGAGCTACTGCGCGAAACCCTGTTTTCGCCGGCTTATTGGGCGGAAGCGCTTTACATTCCGCCGTTTCAGCACCGGACTTGGCTGCATGCGGCAAGCTTCTTCGAAAAGATTGGCGGAAGCCTCTCGTTGCCGTGGGGCGGCGTTTTGATCGTCGAGGCAACCAAACTGCTGTACCGGCCGGTCGGCGCGCGCCGGTCAATGGCCTACGCCGTGCCGCGCGGCGAACCCATCCTTGTGCCCGAACCCGCCGGCGTCTCACTGGTGTTGCGGCTTGCCCCATAAGCGCCGGCAAGCGCCGTCAGTCGAGAGGCTGAAGCGCGCTCTCATCCCCGCGCGTTGGCGCCGGGACCTTGCTTCAGACCGAAGCAATTGGCCAAAAAGAGGCCGCCATGCGCAAGGCCTTCGCCGTCGATCCCGTGTCCAAGACCAATCGAAAGATGCCACTGACAGGGAATTTTGGCGTCCGCCAATTCCGCGGCCGAACGGAATAGCGCCTCGGCTGGAATTAGGTCATCCTCGCTGCCATGGACCAGGAGAATTGGCGGCGGTTTGCCGGCGGATAAGCGCGCGGTGACCTGATCTCGCTGCTCCGACGGCGCGACAAGCTCGCCGGAATAGCCGAGGATGCATGCCGGCGCCCGCGCGCGCCGCAGCCCGGCATGAAGCGCGAGCATTGTCCCTTGGCTGAATCCGACCAAGGCCAACTTGCTGTCGTTGAGTCCGTGGCGATCGAGTTCGGCATCGAGAAACGCGTCGAGAACCAGGCGCGCTTTGTTGACGCCGGTCCAGCGTTCGCTTGGGTCGCGCGCGGTCAGACGGAACCATTGGCGACCGCCTGGGGCCTGGGCGCAGGGCTCGGGCGCGTTCGGAGCGACAAATGCCGCGCCGGGCATCAGATTCCGCCATTGCTTGCCGATCGCGATCAGATCGTTGCCGTTGGCGCCATATCCGTGCAGAAAGACGACGAGCTGTTCCGGCGGCGTTGCTATTGCCGCGATGCGTGGTCCATCGAGCGTAACCACCATATTATTATTGTCCGCTAGTGTTGGTTTGGGTTTTGTCGAGGAATCTTGTTTTCGCGCGAAGGTCAAGGCCGTGAAGCACCAGGATCGTCAACCCTTTCGCGGATTTCGTTTGCAAGGCCTGGGCACGCGCGCATTTCCGCTCCCGCGTTTCCGCAGCGAATGAAATCGTTCGACCGAAACAATCGCTCAAAATCAAAGAGTTGGAGCATGTCCGTGGCGAATAAGTCGGTCAGCTATTTTGAGGCGCTCCACGATGCGCGGTTCGCAACGGCGGCCCTGCGCTGCCGTCCCTCGCGCGGCCGGTCATTCCGGCCTGGAGCTTAAGACATGACACGGTCCTTTACCAACCGCGTTTTCCGTTTCGCGCCTTCGTCCAACGGCTATCTTCACCTTGGCCATGCCTATTCCGCCTTGCTGAATTTCGACATGGCGCGCGCGGCTGGCGGCCGCTTTTTGCTGCGCATCGAGGACATTGACATCGAGCGGTGCCGGTTCGAATTGGAACAGGCGATTTATGAAGATCTCGGCTGGCTCGGGCTCGCATGGGAAACCCCGGTCCGCCGCCAATCCGAGCATTTTTCCGACTATGCAAGCGCGCTCGCAAAGCTGTCCGCGCAAGGTCTGACGTATCCCTGCTTCTGCACGCGCGGCGAAATCATGCAGGCGGTGGCCGGGCGGATCGGCTGGCCGCGCGACCCGGACGGTTCGCCGCTCTATCCAGGGATCTGCAAGCAGCTTTCGCGACAGGAACAACAACGGCGGATCGCGGCCGGCCAGCCGGCGGCGCTGCGGATCGACATGGAAGCGGCCATCGCGAAAGCCGGCCGAGGGCTCGCCTGGCGCGAGATGGGCCACGCCGCGCAAACGCTCGAAGTGGCCGCGGAACCTGCTCTTTGGGGGGATACGGCGCTTGCACGCAAGGATATACCGGCAAGCTATCACATCGCCGCCGTTGTCGACGATGCGCTGCAAGGCGTGACCGATGTTGTCCGCGGCGAAGATCTCTTCCTGGCGACGAGCCTGCATCGTTTGTTGCAGACCCTGCTCGATCTTCCTGCTCCGGCCTATCGCCATCACGCCCTTTTACGCGATGCTTCGGGCCAGAAATTGTCAAAAAGTTCAAGGGCCAAATCGCTCCGGGCTCTGCGTCAGGATGGACTTTCCCCCGCAGCGCTGCAAGAAAGGCTTTGGTCCGATCCGATCCTCGCCGGTGGACCGTGAGATATTGCGCGAAAGCGATTCCACGAGCGCGGTGCTGGCTCCAATTCCAGTCGGCAGAAACAACTTTGCCTTCAATGTGGAATTTGCTGCCTTGAATAAACCAAAAATTGGAGCATGGGACAAAGGGGCAATCACCGAAGGCTTGGCCAAGCTTGGCCTTATTGTGCGCGCAGCGATCTGCGAAATGTCAGCAAAGCATCGTATTTTCGCATTTTCCACGAATGCAAACACGCAAGAGGCGGTTCCGCCTATGACTCGCAATCTCTCCCGCAAGTCGCCCTATGCGGCTATCCTGATCCTTCTCGGCCTCGTTGCGGTGGTGGACGCGCGCCATCCTTTCCCGCTCTTCCGGCTAGCCACTTTCGTTCTTGCTTTCTTGGCTTTGGCCGGGATGGCTTCGCTGCTGCGCGGCAAGTTGCGCGACGGCCTTGTCGTTTTGGCCTCGCTCGCCTTCGGCCTGTGCGTGGTCGAGGGCGTGGCAACTGTTCTCGAACCCAAAACCTTAATAAATGTCACAAAAGGCTGGTCAGTAACCCGGCCTGTCATCGGCTGGGGGCCAGAACATCCCGGGCGCTTCCATGCCGAAAGGCGGGACCCGCAAACCGGCGCCGTGATCTACTTTGCCGACTACACAATCGACGCCAATCTCCTTCGACAGACCATTTCCAGCGAGAAGGGTCCGGCGATCGTCTTTTTTGGCGATTCCTTTACCTTCGGCCTCGGCGTGGACGATGCCGAAACAATGCCGCAGCGTTTCGCGGATTTGCTCGACCGCAAGCAGCGGGTTCTCAATATCGGTTTTAGCGGCTATGGACCGCAGCAATTCCTACGTGAATTGGAGACAGGCCTATTCGATCCGCTGATCGGCGCGCAGCCGCGGCTTTTCGTTTTCATGACGTTTGCCGACCACGTGGAGCGAACAGCTTGTAAATATTTTTGGGTGCTCCGGGGGCCTCGATACGCGCTGGAAAACGGCCGGGTCGCGTTGAAGGGAGCCTGCGACGACGACTTGGGCGCGCGGGCGAGGGAATGGCTCGAGGACATGGCTTCCTATCGGTTGTTCATCGAGCCTTATCTTCAGAAGCCCACTCACGAAGATGTGGAACTTTATATCAGGATCTTGCTCGCCGCGGTGAACCTGGCGAAGGAGAAATACGGCGTCGCGACTCTCATCCCTTATATTGCTACCCCCGGCTCTCTCATCGGAACGGGGTTCAGCGATGACGAGATCGTCCAGAGGCTGCGGGATGGCGGCGCCGTGGTCATGGACGTTTCGCTCGTGGAAGACGAATCCACCGGCCCACTCAGCTTCAAAGGCGACGGCCATCCAACTCCGCTGGCGCACCGCCTCAGGGCCGTTATGCTCAAAAATTATGTTGAACAACAGATGGACGGCATCTTGCACGCGGGACTGGAGTGAGCGAAACCGGCAATGCGCGCCCTCCATGTGACCGCATAGACGTAAAACCGGCGCGTTGCGCTCGGCATCGTTCGGGAACGCGGCTTTTCGGCGCGCGGAGGAATCAACTGATTGGGACGTCCCTCCCTGGATGCGCGCAAAGAGGTCCGGCGCCGATGGTCAGAAAGCTCTCCCTCATGCCGCGGCTTGCCGCGATACCGCTCTTGCTTGCGCTCATCGGATGGATGGAAGCGCGCCATCCCGTGCCCGCCTTTCGGTTGTTCACCTTCTCCCTCGTCTTTTTGACTCTTGCCGATGTGGCGTCGCTGCTGCGCGGGAAAGGGCGCAACGGTCTTGTCGTTTTGGCTTCGCTTGCCTTTGGCCTATGCGTGATCGAGGCCGTGGCCACTCTTCTCGAGCCCAAAACCTCGACAACGGTCACGCCAGGCCGGTCGGTTCGTAGGCCGGTCATCGGCTGGGGACCAGGACATGCCGGCCGCTTCCATGTCGAAAAGCGGGGTCCAGCCGGCGCCGTCATCTATGTTGCCGACTACACGATCGATGCCAATCTTGTTCGGCAGACCACCGCCGGCGAGAAGGGTCCGGCGATCGTCTTTTTCGGCGATTCCTATACCTTCGGCGAGGGCGTGAACGATGCCGAAACATTGCCTCAGGCTTTCGCGGATCTGCTCGACCGCAAAGAGCGGGTTCTCAATCTTGGCTTCATCGGCTATGGACCGCAGCAATTCCTGCGCGAATTGGAAGCGGGCCTGTTCGATCCCTTGATCGGCGCGCGGCCGCGGCTCTTTATTTTCATGACGGCGGCCTGGCACGCCGAGCGCACCGCTTGCAAGGCCTCGTGGACGCCCCCCGCGCCGCGCTATGCGCTCGAGAATGGCCAAATCGTGTTCAAGGGCGCCTGCAACGAAGGGCCTAGTCTGTGGTTGCGGGAATGGATCGAGAACACGGCCTCCTATCGTTTGATGGTCGAGCCCTTTCGCCACAAGTTGAGCCATGATGATGTCGATCTTTATATCAGGATCCTGCTCGGCGCGGTGCAACTCGCCAAGGAGAAATATGGCGTCGCGACGCTCATTCCCTATCTTCGGGCGAGCCAGGATTATCTCGGCGGGACCGACTTCAGCGACGAGTCCATCATCGCGCGGCTGCGGGAGGGCGGGGCAATCGTTGTCGATGTCTCGCTTGCTGCAGAGGAAGCCCAGGGTGCCATGATCAGCATCCCGGGCGATGGCCATCCGACGCCATTTGCGAATCGCGTCCGCGCTGGCATGCTTGCAAACTATATCGGCCGGCAGATGCCCGGGATATTGCGCGCGGCTTCCGAGTGAGCGGCCCAAAAACCGTTAGTCGAGCTCGAAAGCATTCTTATAATCGCGGGCGAGCGCGGGGTTCTGTTTGTCTTTGTGAAGAATGCAGTTTCCTACCGCGAGAAACTCGACCTCGGTCCCCATGAAGCAAGCAAACGCATCTTCCGGCGTGCAAACGATGGGCTCGCCGCGCACGTTAAAGCTCGTGTTCACAAGCACTGGGCACCCAGTCAATTGCGCGAACCTTGCAATCAAGGCGTGGTAGCGCGGGTTCGTCTCCTTATGAACGGTCTGGACACGGGCCGAATAATCGACATGGGTGACGGCCGGAATATCGGAGCGTGCGACGTTCAACTTTTCGATGCCAAACAGCGCCAGCTCCTCGACCGACATCTTGCGGCAGCGCTCGGGTTTCACATTGGCGACGAGCAGCATATAAGGCGAATCCGCGTCGATCTCGAACCAGTCGGCGACGCGCTCGCGCAGCACCGACGGTGCGAAGGGGCGAAAACTTTCGCGGAATTTGACCTTGAGGTTCAGCACTTTCTGCATAGAGGGCGATCGTGGATCGCCGAGAATCGAACGATTGCCGAGGGCGCGCGGGCCAAATTCCATCCGGCCCTGATGCCAGCCGACCGCCTGTCCATTGGCGAGTGCCGCCGCCGTTTGCTCGATCAGCTCGGCATCGTCGACGACGCCGAAGACGGCGCCGCTTTTCGCAAGCCGCCCCTCGATGTCGGTTTGTTCGTAAGCCGGCCCCAGATAGGCACCTTGCATGGCGTCCTGTTGTTGTGTGCCGCCGTTGCGCTCGCTCCCATGATTTTCGGCGTGATAAACGGCAAGCGCCGCGCCGAGAGCGCCGCCCGCGTCGCCGGCCGCCGGTTGGATGAAAATCTGGTCGAAGCAGCCGTCGCGGAAAACCTTGCCGTTGGCGACGCAATTCAAGGCCACGCCACCGGCGAAGCATAGTTGACGAAGCCCGGTCTCGGTCGAAAGTGAGCGTGTCAGACGCAGCACGACTTCTTCCGTCACCGCCTGGATCGAGGCCGCAAGGTCCATGTGGCGCTGCTCGAGCTGTTGACCGGCGCGGCGGGGCGCGCCCCCAAACATCGCGTCGAAGCGGCAATTGGTCATCGTGAGGCCGGTGCAGAAGGCAAAATAATCTAAGTTCAGTCTGAACGAACCGTCTGGCTTCACATCGATCATGTGATCGAGGATTGCCTTTGCATATTTCGGTTCGCCATAGGGGGCGAGGCCCATGGCTTTATATTCGCCGGAATTGACCTTGAACCCCGTGTAATAGGTGAAGGCCGAATAGAGCAACCCGAGCGAATGCGGAAAATGAATTTCCTTGATGATCCGCAAGTCGTTGCCTTGGCCGAGCGCGGCCGAGGTCGTCGCCCACTCGCCGACGCCGTCCATCGTCAAGACGAGAGCCGATTGAAACGGCGCGGGATAATAGGCCGAGGCGGCATGCGAAAAATGGTGCTCGCAAAAGCGCAACTTAGCTTTGTCGCCGAGCGCTGGAGCAATTCCCGTGAGCTCGCCGAGCAGAAGATCGCGCTGAAAAAGTTTTTCGCTAATCCACAGCGGCATGGCTTTGCGAAACGAGGCAAAGCCGCGCGGCGCGAAGGCGAGATAAGTTTCGATCAGCCGTTCGAATTTCAGGAACGGCTTTTCGTAAAAGACAACGCGATCGACGCCGCCAGCATCGATCTTGGCCTCCTTCAGGCAGTAGGCTATCGCGTTGGCGGGAAAGCCAGGGTCGTGTTTCTTGCGGGTGAAGCGCTCTTCCTGCGCCGCGGCGACGATCCCGCCGTCGCGGACGAGCGCGGCGGCGCTGTCGTGATAAAATGCGGAAACGCCAAGGACGAGCATCTCCGGTTCGTCAAAAAAGCGTATAGATAAAAGGCGCGACGACCGAGCCTTGGCTCAGCACGAACAAGCCGCCGAAGATCAGGAAAAGCAACAGTAGGGGCAGCAGCCAGAATTTTTTCCGCGCGCCCAGGAACTCGAAAAGCTCGGCAAGAATTGACATCTGTTTTTTCTCCTCAGAACTGTTTTTTCATGGAGTCTGGCGCGGGATCTGGCGGTTCACGCTCGATCCAATAGGTTCTGGCTTGGGGCTTGATCTTAAGACGCAGGAGATCCTCGCCCTTCCTTCGCAGATACCAGCCAAGTGGGACGACCGCCCCGAAAAACAAAATCGCCATGACGACAGGACCGGCGATTCGGTTCAAGGCGAGGCCCAGCTTGAACCATCCACGGTTCAACGGCATCAGCCAATCGGGGCGGAGGAGCGCGACGGCCAGGATTGCGGTGGACACAGCGATCAGCCCCCATTTAGGCGAACCGGCCTGGTGAACCAATGGCCAAAGGCCTAGGATCGCGAAAACAACGCCGAACGCGAAGCCAAATTTCCGATTCGACCCGAGGCTTATCTTACGGAATTGCGTGACCGTTTCATGTGTTTGCATCAGGCACCGATTGTTAACATAAATTTTCTCAAGCGCGGGCAAATTTACCGCAGAAGCTAACTTCCCATGGCTGAAACAATTCTAAGGACCGCCTTTGGCCCGGTCGAGATGTTCGCGCAAGGCGAATCACTTATTCGAGGTTTCATGACCGACCCGATTTCGATGGAGAAACCACAAGTCGACACAAATAGGGTGGCCGCGATTGAGCGTTGGGGCATGGGCATGCGAATGGTTGTAAGCGTCGTTTGCGCCGCGTTTCAGGCGATTTTGGAACATGCCAGGAGAGACCGGGCGAATGACGCGGGCGGGGCGGGTTGGTAAGATAGCCGCCCGGTATTCCACCGACAATCGCCATTTGTCTCATTGCTGGCGCTTTTGCGGTGTAGCAACGCGGGCCATCCGGAAGAAATGGTGATCATCATGCGAACAGTCGCCCTTTTCCTAACTCTCCTCGCCCTATCGGTGGTGCCAGCGGGCGCCGATAAAGTCGCTGCCGCGGTCAAGCTCCATCGGGTCTTCGACATCGTCCGTAGCGGTGACAAAATCGGAACCGACACGGTCGACATCGAGCGTCAGAACGATACGACTACGGTCAAGATCAAGACCGACCTTTCCGTCAAAATAATGTTCGTCGAGGCCTATCGTTACGAACATTCCTGCAACGAAACCTGGAAAAACGGTCAACTCATCGCCTTTAAATCGCGAACCAACGACAATGGCACAAAACATTCCATCGACGTCACGGCGGCGGCGGATAAGCTGAGTATGGACGCCGACGGCAAGCAAATCGATCTGCCCAAGACGGCTGCGCCGGAAAGCTTGTGGAGCATGGACGCGATCCATCAATTTGACGCTTTCGATCCCGACACCGGCAAACGTCTGTCGATCGAGGTTACTGATTTGGGCAACGAAACCTTGACCATTCATGGCGTGACGCATGAGACCCATCACTTCAAAATCGCCGACACCCTGACCGGAGACTTCGCGCGCGAGATCTGGTTCGACGGCGACACGCTTGTGCGGATCAAGGTTGTCGGCTCCGACAATTCGGTGATCCTTTCGGATTTGCGTTAGAACTGGCCGCCGCTTCCGCCGGGCGGACCAAGTTACAGTCTTGGATGGGCCGGCGCTGCATTCTCGCGCCACGTTTTGGGCTCCCAAGCAGCGTCCGATTCGCAAGACCCGAATCAGTTGTATCCATCCGGACGGCGCGGCGGGTAGGTGCGGATGATCTACGCCGCTGTGGCTCAAGCCGCCTCCGCAATTGCACGCTGGCGCGGCGGCCAATTCCGTGGCGGCCATTTGTCGCGCCACTTTGCGGGACGATCCCGCGGCTACGCGACAACTTGGGCAAGCGAGGCCGGGGGATCGGCGTCTCTTAGTGCAAAGGTCCCGAACGGCGTGGAAACCGCGGCCGCCCACCGTGCCCTGCGGCGTCCGCGCCGGCGAACCTCCAATTGCCCCGGCCGATGGCGATGCCGGGCTGGGCCCGTTCGGTGGCGGCGTCGGAGAGGCAAATGCGGCCATCATCGAGGAACCGCGTGACGCCGGCCCACCGCTTCAAGCTGTATTAGACCGTCCATACAACTAAGGCGAAGCTGCGCTAGGTGTGAGGTTTTGAAAGGTTGTCCACCCGGTCCGGATCGTGGAGACTGGAGTTGCGAAGCTTCAGAGGCCATGAGGAGGACCGGATGAACGTTCCCAAGAATGCCCGTTTGACGCCGATCGGTCGAGAGCTTGTCGTCATGCAGGTGGCGAGCAGACAGACGCCGCAGGCCGCCGCACGAGCCGCAGGCGTGTGACCGCGCGCGCTCCGCAAATGGATGGCGCGCCATGCCGGGCAGGGCGGCGCCGGCTTGGCTGACCGCTCCTC
>JBOHJQ010000082.1:0-15889 GCA_050728655.1 Methylocella sp. | reverse complement strand
CCTTGTTCGCCATTTCCCGTCAAAACTTTCCTTCATCTTCAAGGCGACGGCAGAAATTAACCGCAATGCCGATCCAACCGAAACCGCCAGTGCCATGCAGCCAAAGCTCGGTCCTCTCGCGAATTTCATTCATCGCAATCCAACCATCGCGATGCTCGCGCCCGGCTTTCTGCTTTTGATCGCTGCGACGTTGATCGGCGGCGGATTTGGCTTTCATTTTCCCAAGGGCTACATCTACGCCGCTAAGGCTTTTTCCGGCGCGGTCGATGGCCTCGACACGCTCGCCAGGCGCTGGCACAAATAACCGCCGGAATGAAATGGCAGAGGGCGACAACCCCACTTTGACGGATGGCGGCGCGGTAATCGCGGAAATCCTCCTGCCGGTCGCGATCGATCATCCTTATTCCTATCTCGTTCCACGCGGAACCATCGTCGCGCCGGGTGATTTTGTCGAAGTGCCGCTCGGCACGAGAATGACCAATGGCGTCGTCTGGGAGGTTCGCTCCGGGGTCGCCGGGGCCAATCTGAAAGCGGTTGCGGCGCGTCTCGATATTCCGCCGCTTCCCGCCAACTTGCGGAAATTCATCGATTGGGTGGCGCGCTGGACGTTGAGCCCGCGCGGCATGGTTCTGCGGATGGCGATTGGCGCGCCATTTCAAGCGGGGCCGGAACCGGCGCGAGTTGGAGTTCGCCTCAAAGGGCCGGCGCCGCGCCGCATGACTCCTGCCCGCGCGCGCGTCGTCGCCGCGGCGCAAGGCGGCCTTGCTTTCTCCAAGGCGGCGCTTGCCGAGGCCGCCGCCTGCTCGAGCGGCGTCATCTACACGTTGATCGACGAAGGCGCGCTTGAGACAATCGCGCTGCCCCCCGAGCCGGCGGCGCTCGCCTGCGAGCCGGATTTCGCCAGGCCATCCCTTGAAGCCGCGCAGGAAAACGCGGCGTCTATTTTAACGGAACGTGTACAAGCCCACGCGTTTTCGGTGACCCTGCTCGAAGGCGTAACGGGGTCCGGCAAGACGGAGGTTTATTTCGAGGCCGTCGCTTCCGCTCTGGAAGCCGGACGCCAAAGCCTGATCCTCATGCCCGAGATCGCGCTCACCGCGCAATTTCTCGGCCGTTTCGCGGCGCGTTTTGGCACGCGTCCGGGGGAATGGCATTCAGGCGTCAGCGCGCGCAAGCGGGCGCGGTTGTGGAGCGCGGTGGCGCAAGGCGAAGTCAAGGCCGTCATCGGCGCCCGCTCGGCGCTGTTTCTCCCCTTTGCGGATCTTGCAACGCTCATCGTCGATGAAGAGCACGAGAGCGCCTATAAGCAGGAGGACGGCGTCGCCTACCATGCCCGCGACATGGCCGTGGTGCGTGGCCAAATCGAGAAAGCGGCCGTCGTCCTCGTCTCGGCGACGCCTTCGATCGAGAGCCGCGTCAATGCCGCCCATGGCCGCTATGGCCATGTCCGGCTCGCCGCCCGTGTCAAGGCGAAGGCGCTGCCGGAGATCGCGGCGATCGATCTTCGCGTCGAGGCCGCGCGGGGCAAATGGATTGCGCCAAGGCTCGTCCAGGCTATTGCAAAGGCGCTCGCGCACGGCGAACAGGCGCTCTTGTTTCTCAACCGGCGGGGCTACGCGCCTTTGACCCTCTGTCGCGCATGCGGGCATCGGTTTAACTGCCCGCACTGCACCGCCTGGCTTGTCGAACACCGTTTCCGGCGCGCGCTGATGTGCCATCATTGCGGCCATATCGAACGAAGGCCCAATGTTTGCCCGGCCTGCGAGGCGGTCGATTCGCTCGCCGCTTGCGGCCCCGGCATCGAAAGATTGGCCGAGGAAGCGGCGGCGCTTTTTCCGCGCGCAAGGATTCTCGCCCTCTCGTCGGATTTTCCGGGCGGCACGGAGCGTCTGCGCGAGGAAATCGAGGCGATCTCGCGCGGCGAATGCGATATCGTCATCGGCACCCAGCTCATCGCCAAGGGGCATAATTTCCCGCGTCTTTCCCTAGTCGGCGTGATCGACGCCGATATTGGCTTGACGTCGGGCGATCCGCGCGCGGCCGAGCGAACCTTTCAATTGCTGCAGCAAGTGACCGGGCGCGCGGGCAGGTTCGAGACCGCCGGACGCGCGCTGGTCCAGACCTGGCAGCCCGAGCATCCGGTCATGCGCGCGCTGTTGTCGGGCGACTGCGAGCGCTTTTACGACGAGGAAACTAACCAGCGCCGCTGGGCCGGGCTGCCGCCCTTCGGGCGTCTCGCCGCGCTGATCGTGTCGGGCAAGGACAGCGCCGCGGCCGAGGTTTTCGCGCGCGCCCTGGCCCGCGCCGCTCACACTCTCCCGCCGTCGGACGGCTGGTTGCTGACCCCGGCCGGCGCATTGCCGAAAGACAACGAGCTGCGATTGCTCGGGCCCGCCGAGGCGCCGATCGGAGTTATTCGCGGGCGCCACCGGTTCCGCCTCTTGGTGAGGGCGCCGCGATCATCTGATTTACAAGGGTTTTTGCGCGCTTGGCTTGGCGCCGGCCCACCGCAAAAGGGCGGCGTGCGGGTCGCCGTCGATGTCGATCCGCAAAGCTTTTTGTGATCTATCCTTGGCCGAAGCTGGATGCTAAAACAGTGGTTGCGCCATAGGATTGTCCCAATGCGACGGTGTTCGCGATAAACCGTCAAAGGGGGAAACATGCTCATCCGTTTTTTGTCCGCAAGTTTTATTGCGTCTTGCCTGTTCGTGGTTCCCGCCAAGGCCCAGGCTGGATTGGAGGACATGCGCACCTATTGTAAGAGCGACCTACAGCGGTTGTGCGCGGGAATCGAGCCTGGCGGCGGCCGGCTTATTCAATGTCTTAAAGGTCATAAGAAGGAAATCAGTGTGGGCTGCGCCCAGGCGCTGCAGAAACTTAAAGCAAAAAAACAATAGTTTGCCTGGCAAACCACTACGGTTCGTCAAGGCTTTCGGTGCGCGGCGCCGGCGCGGCGGCGCGCGGGTCGCCGTCGACCGGGAGGACTCTTGTGAGCGGGAAAGGGGTCCCCGGCCCTTTCCGGCATGCCCTTTAGCGTTAGGCCCGGCGAGTTCCCCCCTGCGTTCGGGTTCCAGCGCTTCGCGCCCGCAACTTGAAGCCAAGCACGAGAAGGCTTGCACCGAAAAAGGTCGCATAGGCGCCGACCCACCAGCTCACCACTACGGCGCCGAAGCGTGGCGCCGCGACCAGCACGATTCCGAAAACAATCGAGATGATCCCGCCGAGCGCCAGCCACCAGCGGCCATGGTCCGTCGCGAGTTTGAAGGCCGCGCGCAGCTCCAGCGCGCCCGACACTAGGGCCCACGCCGCGAGGAGACCAACAAAGACGAAAATCGTAAGGCCGGGCATGGCCATGGCAAGAATCCCCGCCACGATGCCGGCGATGCCCTCGAAGGTGAGAAATCCCCAGCGTTCGTTCTTGCTTGCCGCGCGCACGGCGGCAACAATCGCCAAGATGCCATCGATGATCAGAAAGACCGCGAACAGGCCGACGAGCGACAACAGCGTCGGACCCGGGAAAAGAAACGCGATCAGGCCGATGATGAGCCCGAAAACGCCCCGTGCCACAACAACCGTCCAGTTGTGTGCAAGGGTTGAACTGAGGCTAATGTCGAAATCCGGCTTTTCGCCAAAGAATCTCATTGTGTGGTTCCTTTCCTCAAAAGCGCCGTCGCGGGGGAAGAGGCGCGCGGCTTCTCGTCCTAAAACGTAATGCCGCGCGTGAAAACGTCGAGAGGCGCATGGGCCGCTGCGCGGCTCCGCCCCTCCGGCTCGGCTCGGGCTGTCCGCGTCAGGGCGGTATTTCTTGATCCTGGCGGCGATGGCGGGTATGGAAACCCGCTCCATAGCGTTCGGTACTCGCAAGATTGCGCCGGCAATAGTTGTCCACAGTAAACTGGCGCCACCCGCTTAGAATTGTTGGCGTGACCTGGCAAGCTAACTGCTCCGAATCGATCTAGAGACAGGCCGATGATCTCTCTTGAAGTGCAGCAAGATCGCGCAGTGGTAGAGTGCGTCCTCGATCGAAACGACGAACGGTGGTGTCGTTTGCGGAAACTTATCTGCGAGCATTCGCTAAGACTGGGCGAGTTCAAATTATCATCCGGCCGGCAAAGCCACTACTTGATCCAGCTTAAACAAACCATGCTGCTGCCTGAAGGGGCGGCTCTCCTTGGCGAAATCATCCTTGAATATATGAACCACCACTCCATTGCGTGCGTCGGCGGCCCGGAAATGGGCGCGGTGCCTTTGGTCGCGTCCATCGCCACTCTCAGCCAATTGAACCACACGCCGGTCGATGCGTTTTTTGTGCGAAAGGCCGCCAAGGAGCATGGCGCGCGGGAAATAATTGACGGTCACCTGCGCGCGGGCGCCGAGGTGCTCATGATCGATGATGTCGCCACGACGGGCGGCTCAATTCTGAAGGCCATCGAGGGCATGGAGGGTCATGGCGCTTATGTCCGCCGCGCGCTCGTCGTGGTCGATCGCGAGGAAGGCGCCGCGCAGAATTTGGCAAAGCAGGGCATAAAACTGGCGGCGATTTTTAAGCGAAGCGATTTTCCCGAAATTTTATAGCGGCCGGGGAGGCGGGGGATGGGGGAAGAAAACACATCGGGGGATAAGTATCTCGCCGAAAAACCAAAATACGATCAGGCCTACCTTCTCGACCTCGCGGCAAAGGGAAAGGAGGAATGGAACAAATGGCGGCGCGATCCGGCCAACAAAGACGTGCGCGTGACTTTCGCCGGCATCGACTTTTCGCAAGCGTCGAGAGATCAGATCGATTTCGTGGGGTTCGAGTTCGGTCACAAAGCGGATTTTTCGGGGTGCAAGTGGCGGGGTGCCGAATCGGTGTTAGTCATCATGCCAGACGGCGTGCGAGGTGGCGCCAACTTTACCGGCGCGACCTTCGGTGACGGGGCCGATTTCACCGGCGCGGCCTTCGGCACGCGGGCCTACTTCACCGACACGGCCTTCGGTGACGGGGCCAACTTCACCGGCGCGGCCTTCGGTTACTGGGCCATCTTCGCCGGCGCGGCCTTCGGTGACGAAGCCAAATTCGCCGGCGCGGCCTTCGGTGACGGGGCCCGGTTCCGCGGTGCGTCCTTCGGTGACCGGGCCAACTTCACCGGCGCGGCATTCGGCGAGCATGCCGATTTCGGCCAAACCCATTTCAGGGGCCGGGTTGAATTTACCGGACTATCCAAGGAGCAATGGTCCAGGGACCTTGCAAGCGTGGGTGGGATGCCGGCAGGAGCCCGGTGGGAGGTCGAAAAGCGGCATAAGGAGTCGTGGGCGCGCCTTGGCTCCGGGCCTGATCATTTCGCAACCATTTCGTTCGCGAGCGCACACTTCGATGGCGAAGCCATTTTCTCGGACCGCTCTTTCGAGCGGATCGCCAATTTTACCGCTACGCGCTTTTGCTACCCCCCGAATTTCGATGGTGTAACGAATGTCGCCCGGATCGATTTCACTGGCGTCCAAATTGGTTTTGTTCCTCCGGGCAAGCGCCATTGGACTTTCGAAACCGAAGTCCCAATTCGTTTGCGCGCGTTTCGAAAAATCGTGGAAGAGACAAAAAACCACGATCTCGAACGCGACCTCTACATCGAGGAACGCAAAGCCGAACGCGGCGTCTACTGGCGTCAATTATTGGATGAGCTGACAAGGGCGCGAGAAGAGCTCCAAAAGAATCTAGAGGATATCAATAAGCAAAACCGGGATGCCTGGTCGGAATGGCGGCTCCAGGCCAGGGCGCGCAACGCGCACCGGCTCGGGATCGCCGTCAAAATTGCGCGGCTTTTCACGCACTTCCTTTGGATCGCCGTCATGGGCGTGTATTGGGCGCTTGCCGATTATGGCCGCAACTTTGTGCGGCCCTTGGCGTGGCTCATCTCGAGCGTGTTTATCTTTTACCGGGGTTATTCCCACATCCTTGCGCCGCTCAAGCGGGCGGCGGGCTCGCTCAACGGGGACAAATATGATCACGCAGTGCGGATGCTGGCGCTTGGTAACGCCGTGCCTTTCGTCGGCCCGCTCACCATCGACGGCGAGGTCAAGAAATTTCTGTTCTGCCCGGGCGGCGATGCCAATTGTCTGCCCATTTCGCCGGAAGGCTATCAATCGCTGGTGCTAGGCCAAAATCTCCTTTCGATCACCCTTGTTTTTTTCATCGGCCTCGCCCTGCGCAATTATTTCAAGATCAAGTTAGGCCGCCTAGGACCAGCTTCAAAAGCTAGCGCGGAACCGAGCCCTCATGCTGATGAGGCGCCATAGGCGCCGTCTCGAAGCGAGAGCGAAAGGAAGCCAGAGGTACTATTACGAACGCCGCGGTCCGCAAAGCAGACGCAATGGACGCGGGCGATTGGAGAGGCGTCCACCCATCCTTCGTGACGGCCTTTCAGGCAGCAGATCGATTCTGAAGGCCGTAGAGGGCATGGAGGGCCACGGCTCTTACGTCCGCCGCAGGCTCGCCGTAGTCGATTGCGAGGAAGGCGCCGCGCAGAATTTGGCGGCGCAGGGCATAAGACTCGCGGCGATTTTTAAGCGAAGCGAATTTCCCGAAATTTTATAGCTGCCGGGGAACCAGCCATGGCGGACGACACCACACCGAGGGACGAACCTTCGGCCGAAGAGCCAAAATACGATCAGGCGTTTTTTCTCGCCCTCGCGGCAAAGGGCAAGGACGCCTGGAACGCATGGCGGCGCGACCCGGCCAACGAATACGTGCGCGTGACGTTCGCAAGCGTCGACTTTTCCGAAGGGCCGTATGACGAGATCAATTTCGCACGTTTCGAATTCGGCGACTACGTTGATTTTTCGGGCTGCACGTGGCGCGGTGTCGAATGGAAAGAAATCCGAGACGATCGCGACGCCTTCAAGCCGGGCCGCGCCTTCTTCACCGGCGCGGCCTTCGGTTTCTCGGCCTACTTCAGAGGCGCGGACTTCGGTAGCTATACCGACTTCGCCGGCGCGGCCTTCGATGTCTCTGCCAAATTCATCGGCGCGGCCTTCGGTGTAGCGGCCACCTTCACCGGCACCGTCTTCGGCGACGCAGCCAGCTTCGCTGGCGCGGCCTTCGGGGGTGGGGCCAACTTCTCCGGCGCCACCCTCGGTAGGTTCGCTAACTTCACCGGCGCGGCCTTCGGTCACTTCGCCAATTTCACCGGCGCGGTCATCGGTTACAACGCCGATTTCACTGGCGTGTCTTTCGCTGGTGGGGCCGATTTCGAAGACACTATTTTCAAGGGCCAGGTTGAATTCACTGGAAAGTCCGAGAAGCAATGGACCAGTGACCTTGCAAGCGTGGAAGGGATGAGCAATGGAGCCCTTATCGAGGTGAAACAACGGCATGAGGAGTCATGGACACACTATGGCTCCGGACCTGACCGTTTTTTAGCCATTTCATTCGCGAATGCGCGCTTCGATGGCGGAGCCGATTTCTCGGGCCGGTCGTTCGAGGTGGGGGCCAGTTTTACCGATGCGCGCTTTTACTATCCGCCGGAGTTCGATGCCGCGGCCAATGCCGGCCGGATCGATTTCACTGGCGCCCATATTGGTTTTGTTCCGCCGGGCAAACTTCATTGGACCTCCAAAACCGAAGTCCTAATTCGATTGCGCGCGCTTCGAAAGATCGCGGAAGAGACAAAAAACCACGACCTCGAACGCGACCTCTATATCGAGGAACGCAAAGCCGAACGCGGCGTCTATCTCGTTCAACTGTTCAAATACCAATCATGGAGGAATTTGCCACGCAACGCCGCGCGGCTCATCGCCCACCTGCTCTGGATCGCCGTGATGGGCGTGTATTGGGCGCTTGCCGATTATGGCCGCAGCTTCGTGCGGCCTTTCGCGTGGCTCATAGCGAGTGGCCTTATCTCTTATTATTGGGGATATCCGGCGGTCCTTGCAGCAGTCATGCCGCACGCAGGGACGCCCGACGCAGAAAAATATGACCACGCCGTGGGAATGCTGGCGCTTGGCAATTCCGTGCCTTTTGTCGGCCAGCTCACCATCGACTCCGAGCTAAAGAAATTTCTGTTCTGTCCGGGCGGCGCTGTCAATTGCCTGCCCATTCCGCAGGAAGGCTATCAATTGCTGGTGGTTGGGCAAAACCTCCTTTCGATCATCCTCGTCTTCTTCATCGGCCTCGCCTTGCGCAATTATTTCAAGATCAAATGACCGCCGCCTCCACCTCTGCAGCGGCATCATTCGCCGGCATGGAAAATGGCGTTCAGATCGCGCGCGCCATGCAGCACGCGGACAATCTCGATCCCGTCCGGCAGCGCCAGATAAAAAATCACATAGCGGCCAAAGGGAATGCTTCGAAGGTTTGGGCTCAGCTCGCCGCGTGCACGGCCTATGTTCGGATTGCCCGCCAAGTCATAAAAACTCTGGTCAATCCTGTCGAGAAAAGAGTCGGCCCGCGCTTGGCTGTCTTCGGCGATAAAATCCCAGATTTCCGCAAGATCGTTCTCCGCACGCGGCCGGATGAGAATGCGCGGCAT
The DNA here is from genome assembly GCA_050728655.1 of Methylocella sp. GTDB lineage: Bacteria > Pseudomonadota > Alphaproteobacteria > Rhizobiales > Beijerinckiaceae > Methylocapsa. The sequence continues at coordinate 7,382 of JBOHJQ010000082.1, read as the reverse complement.
TGATTACGCGCGTTTTACGCTCGCGCGGGCGGCACGTCTCTTGGCGGCCTCCCGTTTGATCTCCCCGGCATCCCAAGCCGTCGCGGGGCCGCTATTCAGCCCGTCTTGAATATCATGCCGCAATTGATCGAGCTTGGCCGCGCGTATCCGGTCCTGTTCCCCCAGCAAGCGCAAGGCTTCCCGGATCACTTCGCTTGCCGAAGTGTAAAGGCCCGACGACACTTTTTGCCTGACCATCTCCTCAAGCTGAGGAGTGAGATTGACATTCATCGTCGACGCCGCTTCCGGTTGTAAGCTGGGCAAGATAGCAACAATGTCAGAAATTATCAAATATTGACAAAAACGAGCGGTCCTGTGCGCCGCGCGGCGTTCTACCCCTGCAAGCCGAGCGCCGCCTTCACCCGGCGCGAGTAGCCATAGACATCGTCGCGCAATTGAAGCTTGCCCGCTTCGTCGACGAAGGCGGTAAAGTATTCGAGATAGACCGGGAGGGGTTTTGGCAGATAGACATAGCGCTCCTTGCCGCCAATCAATTTCTTGACTCGGCTCTCGCTCCAGCCATTGCCGAGCACCGTCTCGGCGAAGCGGAACGGATCATCGACGCGCACGCAGCCATGGCTGAAGGCCCGCTTTGCCGAGGCAAACAGCCGGCGCAATGGCGTATCGTGCATATAGACGGAAAAATCGTTCGGGAACATGAATTTGATCCGCCCCAGAGCGTTTCGCTCACCGGGTGGCTGGCGCACGACCAGATGGCCCGCGCGTGTGGAAACCTCGTAGCCGAGCCGGTGCAGATAATCGGGATCGGCGGCAAGGCGCGGGAGCATCTCCTTGCGGATAATCGACTGCGGCACATTCCAATAGGGATTGATGATCAGAAACTTCATCGTGTCGGAAAACACTGGCGTCGGGGTTTCCTGTTTGCCGACGACAACACGGTTGCGTTCGATCACCTCGCCCTTTTCGATGACGACCGCTTGATAATCCGGGATATTCACTTCGATATGGGTCTCGCCCATGTCGCGCGGCATCCAGCGCCAGCGTTCCATGTTGGCGAGGATCTCCGCTTCGAGACTCGAAGGGCCGCCGGACAGGGCCGCGACGGTCCGCGCCGTCAAATTGCCGGAGACCGGCAGACCATTGGCTTTCTGGAAATCGGCGACCGCCGCCGCGATCCTCGTGTCATAGACAAGTTGTTCTGCGGCGGCCGCGTCGTCGAGGCTAAACCTCGCCCGAATGAGAGGCACGCGCGGATCGCGCATGCCGGTGCGCAGAACGGGGCCCGAGGGAATCGCGGCATCGCGCCCGCCCGCGCCGCGCCCCCGGCGCAATTGGAGAAGCTTTTCGCGCAGCGCTTCATAGGCCTTTTGCGGCGGATTGAACCGGCGCAATTCTTCGCCCGCGTCTTCCCCGGCGGTCGCGACGAGCGCCAATATGACGGCGGGATCGGCCACTTCGGGTTCTACCCCGATCAAGCGCGAAATCATGCGCGGATCGACCCGGCTGCCGCTTGCCTGGCGGCCGTAGGCTACGACCGCATCGCTAAGACCGAGATCGGCGGCGGCGATTTCCTCGTTGTTGGCGGCTGAAAAGGCTCGTGGAAATCCATCGACATCGAGTCCATCGTCGGCGGCGTGTTTCAGCCGCTCGATCACCGGCGCAACCTCGGCGGTGGCCGTGCTGCCACTAAACCAGAGCGGCGCGAAATCGCGCAAGGCGTAAAAGGCGGCGATCGCCTCACGCTCCCTGCGCTGCGGGAGGGCGACAGGATCTGGCAAACCGGAACGCGCCTCAAGCGCGGCTTTGAGTGCGGCGTTGACTGGAGGCAGCGCAGGCGCGGAGAATTGACCGGACGCTCCGGGCGCTGTGCCGCTCGCGTCCGGCGGCACCGGTTTGGCATCGCTCGGCGCGGGGGCGCCACCATCCCGAGGCTCAGGCGGGCCTTCGCGCGCGGGCTCCGTAAAAGGTACGCCATGCGCGAGCGACATCGCCATGACGCCGGGCAAGGCTTCTCCCGGCAATTTGCCAGCTGGAGCTTCCGCCCCAAGGCGTGGGGCCAGGAGCGCCTCCTCGGCGTATGCGGGGAACCCCGCAAGGCAAACCGAGAGCGCCAGCGCGGGCGCGCCCAAAAAACCCATCCTCCGCCGCGGCGCATACATTGGTTTGCCTCTCAACTTCCCGGTTCTGCGGCGACTCGCCCGCCGCTACCCTAACAACGTAACGCGCGAACCGGCCCGCGCGACGGTCACGCCAAAAATTTTTTTACGGCGCGACAAAGCCGGCACAATATACGTTCCCGGATTACGCTCGCGAGGCGAGCGCCTCCGGAGCGGGCTCCAAATCCGTTTGTTGCACCAAGTCATGTTGTTTGAGTTTGCGGTATAGGGTCGAGCGGCCGATCCCAAGCTTGCGCGCCACCGCCGACATCTGGCCGCGGTAACGGACGAGCGCGAATTTTATGGCTTCGGCTTCCAAGCGATCTAGAGGGCGCGCGTTACCGTTCTCGTCGAGGAGCGCCAGCGCATCGGGATCGCGCACCTCCACCCGAATAAGCTCTCTTTCGCATGGGGGCCGCGCGGCGGCTGGGGCCGGCGCGGCGGGGACACGGACGCCAAAACCCTCGACCCTCGCCGCGATTTGGGGAAACTCGGCGACGGTGAGCTCGCCGCCATCGGCGAGCACGACGGCGCGAAAGACGGCGTTTTCCATTTGCCTCACATTGCCCGGCCAATCGTAGGCGCCGAGCAAGCCGAGCGCCTCGGCGCAGATCCCGTGAAGCGGCTTGCCCTCCTCGGCGGCAAATCGCGCGCAAAACCGGCGCGCGAGAGGGGCGATATCGTCCCGCCGGGCGCGCAGCGGCGGGATAAAAATTGGAAACACATTGATGCGATAGTAGAGGTCGTCGCGGAAGCAGCCGCGTTTTACCTGTTCGATCAGACTTCGATTGGCAGCGAAAATCAGGCGAGCGTCGGCTTTCACCGGGCGCTTCGTCCCGGTGCGATGGATCTCACCTTCTTGGAGGAACCGCAAAAGCCTCTCCTGCGCCGCAATCGGCAACTCGCAGATGCGGTCGAAAAAAAGCGTGCCGCCCTGCGCCTCGGCGCATTTGCCAACGGTTTTTTCTGGGGCGCCGGGAAACGCCCCCTTTTCGCAGCCAAACAGCATCCATTCGAGATCGTCCAGCGGGGCGGCGCAATTGAAGGTCACGAACGCGCCGCCGCGCCGGCCGGAAGCCCCGTGGATTGCGCGCGCGAAAATCTCCTTGCCGGTGCCGGGCTCGCCTTCGAGAAGCACGGGGATCGCCAATTTCGCCGCCCTTTCCCCCTGCCGGACAGCGCGAGCCATTTCTTCGCTGTCGCCCGCAAGGTCTTTGAACGCCAAGGCTCCAAACGCCCGCCGGGTCAAGAAGCTCACTTCTTCGGCAAGCCGGGCGGCCGCGAGGGCGTTCTTGATCGCGACTTGCAGCCGCTCCGGCCCAGGCGGCTTCACGACGAAATCATGAGCACCTAGACGCATCGCCGGGACGGCCGATTCGACCGATGTTCGCGAGGTCTGCACGATAATTGGAAGTTTCTCTCCCCGCTCCCGTAAGCGCGAGAGCACCACCATGCCGTCTAAGTTTGGCATGACAAGATCGAGAATCAGGAGATCGATGGGCGCCGCGCTGGCCGCTTGCAGGCGGGTGAGCACCGCTTCGCCGCTTTCGACGGTCTCGGCCTGGTAGCCAAATTGATGGACCAAAGTTTCGAGGAGCCGCCGCTGCACGGGATCGTCGTCGGCGATCAGGATTTTGGGGGACATGCGGCCTCGCTGATGGTCCGGCCTCAACGCTTGGCGCCCAAGCGTTAGGGTAGGCAGGACCACGAAATCAAAGGGCGAAAGTGCCCCGCCGGCGGCATGGTGCGCGATTAGGGTAAATGCCATGTTAATGGGAGGGCTGTCGTGGCCCCGGCAGGGCGATCTGGTGAAGAAGTGCGTGACTAGGCGGTAGAGTGCTGAATCTGGGGAAATCCTGCGTTTCGAACCTTGACGGGCTGAGGCGGAGCCGGTTTTGGGGACGAGCGGGGAGGTTGGAAGGTGGCCGCCTGATTGGCCAAATGGAGCCGCTGACGACGAGGCGAGGCAAAATCGAGGCCGCACGGTGGTTCGGCCAGCTCACCGTGAAGCAGCAAAACTGATTTCCTCGCCCGCGCGCGGAAGCCGGGACCGGGGACGGTCTTTTTCTGCCAGAAAAAACCGGAAGAACGGGCAGCCGCGGTTATCTATATTAACCAGACCCTCGGGCTACTCCGGCAAAATATAGAAAGAATGAGAAAGAGCCCGCATGGAAACATTACTGAGTCATTCGGCCTATTTCTGGCTTGGCCTTGGCGCATTTCTTATTGTGTTCGAGGCCATTACCACGCCTGGGCTCGGCCTGTTTCTTGCCGGGATCGGCGCGTTGTGCACCTGCCTTCTTGTGAAGGCGGGCATCGCCGACGAACGGGCCTTAGGAGCACAGGTGGCCTGGTTTTTCGGCCTGACTACGTTTTGGACGGCGGTGCTGTGGAAACCGCTTCTCAAGTTCCGCATGAGTAGCAAGCACAAGGACGGCATCGAACTCAATAACATGGTGGGAGGCACCGCAACCGTCGGTAAAGACGGCCTCGAACGCGGCCAGATCGGACAGGTGACTTGGTCGGGTACGCTCATGAATGCCGAGCTTGAGGCTTCGGCACTTGTCGAATCCCTGCCTGCCGGCGCACTTGTCGTGATTAAGTCTGTCTCCGGCACCACGCTTACCGTCATTCCTAAATAGGAGATTTTTTCATGGGTTTCACGCATGTCATGGATTTCGCGACTGTATTTGCGCTGGTCATCACCCTTTTCGCGGTCATTACCGTATTCAAGGGTATACGGATCGTGCCGCAGCAATCGGTCTGGATTGTCGAAAAGCTCGGCAAGTATGACCGCAAGCTCGAACCTGGCCTCAACATCATCATCCCTTATATCGAATCTGTTTCCTACCAGCATTCGCTCAAGGAGTACGCGGCGGAGGTGCAGGAGCAGACGGCGATTACGCGCGACAACGTCACTTTGCTGCTCGATGGCATCATTTACTTAAAGATCACCGATCCCGTCCATGCGTCCTACGGGGTGGCCAACCCCGTGTTTGCGGTAACCCAGCTCGCGCAGACCACCATGCGCTCGGAAATCGGAAAGCTCACGATGGACGCGACCTTCGAGGAACGCGAACGCCTGAACGCCAATATCGTCACCGCCATCAACGCCGCGGCACAGAACTGGGGCATCCAGTGCATGCGTTATGAAATCAAGAACATCAGCCCACCGGCGAGTATTCTTAAATCGATGGAAATGCAGGTCTCGGCGGAGCGGCAGAAACGCGCAGTGATTTTAGAGTCCGAAGGTAAGCGGCAGGCGCAGATTAACGTGGCTGAAGGTGAAAAGCAGCAGGTGGTGCTGAAATCGGAAGCAGCACAGATCGACCAGATCAACCGCGCGCGCGGCGAAGCCCAGGCGCTTCTCCTGGTGGCGGAAGCGACCGCCGGCAGCATTCGCCAAGTGGCGGCAGCCATCAACGAACCGGGCGGCCGCGAGACCATCGAGCTTAAAGTCGCCGAGCAGTATGTCGATGCGTTCAAGAATCTGGCCAAGTCGAGCACTACCGTGCTGCTGCCGAGCGACGCCGGCAATGCAGGTTCCATGGTCGCCCAGGCTCTGACCGTGTTTGATACCGTGCGCAACCGCCGTGATGCAGCGCACGCAGCCACTTCTATTGTACCAAGATCGCCTCCAAGCGGCTCCTGAAGGGGCGGGGATAAGAAGAAAGTTCAATGAAACCCTGTCATCCTGAGCGCAGCGAAGGATATTATCCTGGCCGCAAGGGATTCTCCGTCGTTTCGCTCCTTGGGATAATGGCGTGCCTTTTTGTAAGCCTTGCCTCCTCCGGCTGTTTGTTTACTCGCAAAACTCTGCGCGTTTTTAGCATCATGCCTTGGGAGGGGCGTGATTGACGAGCGAACCGGTGCTTCCTATCGTTTCCGGATCGCTCGCGCGCTGGGCTAATCCTGCGAACCTCTTCGCGTTTCTCAAGGTCACGCCATGTCACTCGCCGGAGCGCTCGGTCAAGCCAATGCCTGGCCCTTCGAGGAGGCGCGCAAGATTGTCGCGCGGGTCGAGGCGACCGGCCAGACCGAGGTGGTCTTCGAGACCGGCTACGGGCCTTCCGGCCTGCCGCATATCGGAACCTTTGGCGAGGTCGCCCGCACGAGCATGGTGCGCCACGCGTTCCAGGCGTTGACAGAGGACAAGATCAAGACCCGCCTCATCGCGTTTTCGGACGACATGGACGGCCTTCGCAAGGTGCCGGACAATATTCCCAATAAGGAGCTTGTTGCCGCCCATCTTGGCAAGCCGCTGACTCAAGTTCCAGACCCTTTCGGCACGCATCAAAGCTTTGGCGCGCACAATAATGCGCGGCTGCGCGCGTTTCTCGATGAGTTCGGCTTCGACTACGAATTCGCCTCCGCGACGGATTACTATAGGTCTGGCCGCTTCGACGAAGCACTTCTCCAAATCATGGCGCACTACGATGAATTGATGGCGATCATGTTGCCAAGCCTTCGCGAGGAGCGGGCCACCACCTATTCACCTTTCCTTCCGGTCCATCCAAGAACCGGCGTCGTCATGCAGGTGCCGATCGAAAAAATCGATGCCTGCGCGGGCACGCTCAGCTGGCGCGATCCGGACACGAAGGAGATTTTCGAGACGCCAGTGACTGGCGGCGCCTGCAAGCTGCAATGGAAGCCGGACTGGGCGATGCGCTGGTTTGCCCTCAAGGTCGACTACGAGATGGCTGGCAAAGATCTGATCGAATCGGTCAAATTGTCCGGCGCGATCGTGCGCGCGCTCGGCGGCAGGCCGCCGGAAGGGTTCAATTATGAATTGTTCCTCGACGAAAAGGGCCAAAAAATCTCGAAATCCAAAGGCAATGGCCTGACCATCGACGAATGGCTCGCGTATGCAAGCCCCGAAAGTCTGTCGCTTTTCATGTATCAAAAACCAACCGCCGCCAAGCGGCTCGCTTTCGAGGTGATCCCGCGCACGGTCGACGATTATCTTAGCCTTCTCGACGCCTATCCAAGGCAAGAGGCCAAGGAGCGTCTCGGCAACCCGGTCTGGCATATTCATTCGGGCGCGCCGCCGCCGCCCGAGGTCTTGCGCGGCGCGGGCAATCAAGCGACCGCCATCACCTTCGGCATGCTGCTCAATCTCGCCACTGTCGCAAACAGCGATGATCCCCAGGTGCTTTGGGGTTTTCTGCGCCGCTATGCGCCGGACGTTTCCGCCGCGACGCATCCGCGTCTCGACCGGCTGGTCGC
>JBOHJQ010000081.1:0-16001 GCA_050728655.1 Methylocella sp. | reverse complement strand
GGGATGCCGCGCCGCGCGGTTGTCGGCTGGGACAATGCGCGGCTCGCCATGGTTCTCGCCGTTCTCGAAACGCACGCCGGCATCAAGCTCGGGCCATATGATATTTATCTCAATGTCGCGGGGGGCTTGCGGGTCGGCGAACCGGCCGCCGACCTCGCCGCCGCGGCGGCGCTTGTGTCCTCCTTGAGCGGGTTGAGCCTCGCGGCCGATTCGGTGTTTTTTGGCGAGATCGCCCTCTCTGGCGCCATCCGGCCAGTCCCGCACGGCATGGCGCGGCTCAAGGAAGCCGCGAAACTAGGCTTTTGCCGTGCCACGATACCGCAGGGCCCGCCGGAGAACGGCGAAGCCCCGGCGAGAGAGCTCACGGTGCGAAGTTGCGCCCATATTGCAAGCCTCGTCGCCGGAATTGCGGCTGCGGACGGGCAGCCGGAGAAAGCGGCCTTGCCAGCGAGGCGCGGCTGAGATTTTTACCGGTTGGAGGGCGATGCCGAACTTGTTATGACGATGAGACATGAAGAGACTTCTGTTGGTGGCCGCTGCCACATTTATAACCCCTGCCCATGCCGGCGGATGCGACGAGGAGACGATCCGCGGCGTTACCGGCGGAGGAGGCATCGTCGCCCTCGACTCTGGCGACGTCTATGAGGTGGAGCCGGACGATACTCCGGACACGGCGCTTTGGAACGCAGGAGACAGCGTCCTTTTGTGCGGCGACGAGGAATTGATCAATAAGGACAATGGCGAGAAGGTGCGTGTAACGCCGGCGCAATAAAGCCCATTGGCATTCGGGCGCGCCGCCTCGTCAGGACTCCACGTGACGGTGGCCACCTTCTGCCGGATTCGCGGGGATGGGTCTATCGCCCTTGCTTTGTTGCAATTATTATTCGATTGTTAAGAGAAAAGCCATCAGTTTCGGCGACTTTTGCTACCCACGCGACTGCCCAACGCAAACAGCAATTGCACTTATGGCGGAGAGGCCAGACCCATGCCATCTTATCTCGATCTGGGCTTGATCGTCGTCGTTTTGATTTCCGCCTTTCTGGCGATGTTGCGCGGCTTTACCCGCGAAGTTCTTGCCATTGCGTCATGGGGCGCTGCGGCCGTCGCCGCTTTCTATTTTCATCCGCTCGTCGTGCCTTATATCAAGACTTATATCAAAGCCGATCTCAACGAGAATGTCGCGCGCGCCGGCGGCGCGGCGGCGGTTTTCTTGGTGACCTTGATCGTCGTATCCTTGATTACCATCAAATTGTCGGATGCCATCCTCTATTCCAAGGTCGGCGCGCTCGACCGGTCGCTCGGCTTCCTGTTCGGCGCGGTGCGCGGACTGCTCCTGTGCGTCATCGCCTTCGTGTTTTTCAATTGGCTCGTGCCCGTGCAAACCCAGCCCGGATGGGTAAAAACGGCGCGCATGAGACCCCTTTTGCAGGCAACCGGCGACCAGCTCATGGCGATTTTGCCGGACGATCCGGAAGGGCTTATAAACAAACTCAAGAAGCCGAAATCCGCCGGCGCCCGCGAGGAGACGGCGCCCGACACGGATCAGGAACCAAGAGAAGCCGAGCCTGGCAAAGGCACGTAAGCGTGGACGCTGGAGCATCTTGGCGCGGCCGGAGTGTCACGCCGGGGCGCCCGGCAGCGCGCGCGATTGGCCGCCCCCGATTCCTGGGGAAAACCTTCCCGGTTTGACAATCTTCCGAGGCGCGGGCGCGTGTAAACTTGATCTTTGCAACGTCTTCGAGGCTGACATTCGCCTCAAGGTCAATTATGTAAGTCTTACGATGCCGGTGCTCCTCTGCTCCGATTAACGAGAACCGGATCATGGTCTAAGGTCTTTATCTTCATCTTCGCGCGATTTCTCGCCGCCGAAGTCGCGGATCACGCCTGAGCTTTTAGGAGCTGCCGATGGGTGAAACGGAGGACGTTGGAGAGAGCCTTGATTTCGGCCGAGGGACGTTTTCGCGGGATCAAGATCGAGGTGCCCTCGATCTTGATCTCGACGCCGACCGTCTGCGCGAGGAATGCGGGATATTCGGGATTTTCGGCCATCCCGACGCCGCCGCCATCACCGCGCTTGGACTGCATGCCTTGCAACATCGCGGCCAGGAGGCGGCGGGCATCGTGACGTTCGACGGCCGTCGGTTCAATTCCGAGCGCCGGATAGGTCTTGTCGGCGATCATTTCTCCAAGGCCTCGGCGATCGAACGCCTGCCCGGCGAGTCGGCCATCGGGCATGTGCGGTATTCAACGACGGGCGAGACCATTCTGCGCAATGTCCAGCCTCTTTTCGCCGAGCTCAATGCGGGCGGTTTCGCAATCGCACACAATGGCAACCTCACCAACGGACTGACCCTGCGGCGTGAGCTTGTGCAAGGAGGCGCGATCTATCAATCGACCTCCGACACGGAAGCTATCCTTCATCTCGTCGCCCGCAGCCGGCGACCGCAGCTCGTCGATCGGTTCATCGAGGCCTTGCGCTCGATTGAGGGCGCTTATTCCCTGGTCGCGCTCAGCAACAAGAAATTGATCGGCGCCCGCGATCCGCTGGGAATCAGACCGCTCGTCCTTGGCGAACTCGACGGACGTTACATTCTCGCGTCGGAAACCTGCGCGCTCGACATCATCGGCGCGCATTTTGTGCGCGATATCGGGAATGGCGAGATCGTCGTTATCTCCGGCGAAGGTATCGAGAGCCTGCGCCCGTTTCCGCCGCGGCCCGCGCGCCCTTGCATCTTCGAATACATTTATTTCGCCCGGCCCGATTCGATCGTGCACGGAAAGCCCGTATACAATGTTCGCAAAATGATGGGCGCGGAACTCGCGCGAGAGGCCCCAGTCGAAGCCGATGTCGTCGTGCCGGTTCCCGATTCCGGCGTGCCGGCGGCGCTCGGCTTCGCACAACATTCCGGCATTCCGTTTGAACTCGGCATTATCCGCAATCATTATGTCGGGCGCACCTTCATTCAGCCTTTCCAATCCGTGCGGGAATTGGGCGTGCGTTTGAAACACAACGCCAATCGCGCGGTCGTCGCCGGCAAACGCATTGTGCTTATCGACGATTCGATCGTGCGCGGGACGACGTCCGTGAAAATCGTGCGGATGATGCGCGAGGCCGGCGCGCGCGAGGTGCATTTCCGGATTTCCTCGCCGCCGATTGCCCATCCCGACTATTATGGGATCGATACGCCGGAGCGCGATAAATTGCTCGCCGCGACCCACACGCTCGACGAAATGCGGGCCTATATTGGCTGCGATTCGCTCGCCTTTCTTTCCGTCGACGGCATTTACCGGGCGATGGGCGAGAAAGGCCGCGATTCGGTGCGGCCGCAATACACCGACCATTGTTTTACGGGAGTTTATCCGACCCACCTCACCGACACCGGCGGCGACACAAAGGCCCAGCTCTCGCTTCTTGCGGAAGCAAGTTAGAGCAATGCCAGGGTTTTGGCCCGATCCACGCCTGAATAAGTTTTGTGCCTCGCCCGCTTGACGGCCGCATCGCTCCGGTAACGGGCGCGTCGCGCGGCATTGGCCGCAGGGCGGCACTGGAGCTTGCCGGTGCGGGCGCCCCTATGATCGTGCTCGCCCGAACAAAAGGCGGGCTCGAAGCTCTCGACGCTGCGATCTGGAGCGAGGGCATAGGATCAAGGCCGTCAATCCCGGGCCGCAGCGCACGCGAATCCGCACTATTGTTTTGCTTAACCTGCCGGGCCAAGCCAGCGCAGCCGGTCGAGCGCTCCCTGGAGAATGAACGCCGCCGCCATCCTATCGACGACTCTAGCGCGCTTGGCACGGGAGACGTCCTGCGCGATTAGCGAGCGGGTGACGGCCATGGTCGAAAGCCTTTCGTCCCAAAAGACGCAAGGGCGCGCCGAAAGCGGCCCAAAATTGCGCGCGAAAGCGCGGGCTGCCTGCGCGCTCGGACCTTCCGATCCGTCCATGTTAAGCGGCAAGCCCATGACGAGCGCAGCGGCATCGAATTCATCCATCAGCGCGACGAGCCGCGCCGCGTCCTTCGCGAATTTCGTGCGCCGGATCGTTTCCAGCGGCGTCGCGATCCGCCGCTCCACATCGGAGAGCGCGAGGCCGATGGTCTTGGTGCCGAGATCGGCGCCGATGAGCCGCTGCCCGGCGCCGATGCGGAGAGCCAACCCGTCAAGGTCCAAAACTTCCGCCGTCATCAGGCGCCCTTCAATATGTAGCTTCGTGTATCTGTTAGATGACTATATAAGAGTGTGCGGGTATGCTCTTCGCCCCTCGCTTTGGCCCGCTTGAACGGAGCCTCCATGAACCTGATTTGGCTCGGCCACTCGGCTTTCCGCATCGAGCTTGGCGCGGTGGTCATTTTGATCGACCCATTTCTCAGCGGCAACCCGAAATTCACCGGCGACGCGGCGAAGGCGGCCGCAGGGGCAACCCACATCGTGCTGACCCACGGCCATGACGATCATATCGGCGACGCCGCCAAGATCGCAAAGACGACCGGCGCGCAGGTCATTTCGAATTTCGAAATCTGTATGTATTTGAACGCGCGAGGCGCGGAAAATATCAACCCCGGCAACACCGGAGGCACGATCGATTGCGGCGCGTTCAGCGTGAGCCTCACCCAGGCGTTGCATTCGTCGGGAACCGTCGTCAACGGCCAATCGATCTATCTCGGCAGTCCGAACGGCGTTGTCGTCAAGCCTCGGCATGGCCCGAGCGTTTTCCACATGGGCGATACCGATATTTTTTCGGACATGGGGTTAATCGCGAAGATTTATGCGCCAAAAATCGGCCTTGTGCCGATTGGCGACCGCTTCACCATGAGCGGGCGGACAGCGGCGCTCGCGGTCAAGCGCTTCTTCAAATTCGATACCGTTGTCCCCTGCCACTACGGGACCTTTGATCTGCTCGATCAGGACGCAAGCCACTTCGTCGCGGCGATGCAGGGGCATGCCACAAAAGTTGTGGTTCCCCAGGCAGGCGAGGTCTTGGCGTTTTGACGACCGCGCCTTGCGCATGGCGCCGACGCGTCCAAATGAGGCGACCTCGCCAATATAGAAGCGGTTCTTCAGGATATGCGCGAGCGGGCCGACCAGGAAGCGCCCGTGCGCCGGGGAGGCCCTGGCCGGTCGATTTGACCGGAAGGCGAAGCGATTTGCCGGCTCGCGGCAACCAATCCATCACGCGCGGGAATGCGAAGCCCGCGCTCAGCCAAGAAATGAGGGGATGGCCGAGAGCTAGCTCAGTTTAAAGGAAACGCAATGGCGATGAAAACCGCGGCCGCGATACGGCATGTGCATTTCGAGGATCTCGGCTCTTTAGAGGAGCCTTTGACGCTGGCCGGGTATGACCTCCGTTATTACGATGTTGGCCGCGCCAATCTCCCCGATCCGATCGCACCAGATCTCGCCATCGTGCTCGGCGCGCCCGTCGGCGCATATGAGGAAGACAAGTATCCGTTTCTGGGCGAGGAACTCGACCTTCTCAAAGCGCGCATTGCCGCCGGCCGGCCTACTTTCGGCATCTGCCTTGGCGCCCAGCTTGTCGCCCGCGCGCTCGGCGCAAGAGTCTATCCGTCCGGTATCAAGGAGATTGGTTGGGGGCCGGTCGATCTGACGGATGCGGCCAGCACCACGCCGCTTCGGCATCTGGCGCAAACGCCGGTGCTGCATTGGCATGGCGACACCTTCGATCTGCCGCATGGCGCCGTCCATCTCGCCTCGACCGCGATGTGCCGCAACCAGGCCTTTTCGTTTGGCTCCAACATTCTCTGCGTGCAGTTCCACCCCGAGGTCCTGCCAACCGCCGGGATCGAACCATGGCTCGTCGGCCACGCGGCGGAACTTGGCTTGGCGGGGATCGATCCACGCCAATTGCGTGATGGCGCCAAGGCCGCGGGACACTCATTGCCCGCCAAGGCGCGAAAATTGTTCGAGGAATGGCTAGAGGGGTTGCGCCCTTGACAGCGAAGGAGGTGGCGCATCATGACGGTCATTTCGATTCAGTCGCAAGTTGTTCATGGCCACGTCGGAAACAGCGCGGCGGTCTTCCCGCTGCAAGCCTGCGGCATCGAGGTCGCGGCGGTGCCGACCGCGCTTTTGAGCAACCATCCACATTATTCTTCCCTACGCGGCGGCGTGCTCGACGCAAAATTGGTGCGCGATCTGCTCGTGGGCCTGGAAGAGCGCGGTCTCGTCGACTCTTGCAAGGTGTTGATATCCGGCTATTTGGGCTCGTCGGAAATCGCCGCCGCCGTGATCGACTTCGTCCGCCAGGCGAAAGCGCGAAACCCAAACCTTCTCTATCTTTGCGATCCGGTCATGGGCGACGCCGATCTCGGCTTCTACGTGGACGAAGACATGCGCGCGCTATTTTGTGAAGGCCTTGTCCCATTGGCGGATATTATTACGCCGAACCAATTTGAATTCGAGCATCTAATAGGGCGTGCGACTGCGACGGTCGAAGGCACTGTCGCGGCCGCCCGCGGGCTTGGGCCAGCAACGGTTGCCGTAACCGGCGTGCAGCTCAAAGACGCATCGCCCCAGATCATTCAGACCTTGGCAATCGAGCCACGGGCCGCTTGGATGGTCTCAACTCCCAGGCTTTCCTGCCGTCCGTCGGGGACCGGCGATCTCTTCACCGCGCTTTTCGCCGCGGCGCTGGCGCAGGGCATCGCAACCGGAGCGGCGCTTGGGCGCGCCGTCTCCGGCATCTACGGCGTTCTCGAGGAAACGGAGCGGCGGCAGTCCTATGAGATGGCGCTCGTCGCTTCAGCGGAGCGCATGTTGCGTCCGGATCCGCTTTTCGAACCGCAGAGCATCCCCGCGCGGGCGGATGCCGGCACTTCACAGGCGGTGCCCGCCGCGTCGTCACGATGATGACGCACGCCCACCCCCTTTCCCACGCCGGGAATAACTTTGCCTCCTATCTTAGTCCAACTTGTGCGACGTTAGCGGAAGCGCTCAGTTAAGTCATTCGATGGAGCCTCTGGCTCACTTCGCTCAACCGATGCCGGCGATTGGCCAAGGATTTTGAGAATCTCACCGCAACGCATTGGCATTCCTGCGTCTCGCCTCAATCCGGCTCATGCTCAGGAAGCTTTGCAACGCGTGATCAACTTCTCGGACCGACTCTAAGGCGTTGGACTAGACGCCGCTGCTTCGCTAAATTCCTGGAAATGCCAGCAGCCGTCTGCTGCAAGTAAACCTGGACCTCGCCAAAATGGAAAAATTCATCTCCCTTACCGGTGTCGCGGCGCCGCTCGAGATCGCCAATGTCGATACCGACATGATCATCCCAAAGCAATATCTCAAGACCATCAAGCGCACGGGGCTGGGCAGCGGGCTTTTCGCGGAACTGCGCTATCACGAGGATGGAACCGAAAATCCCGATTTCATTCTGAACAAGAAAGCCTATCGCAACGCCAAGATTCTTGTTGCCGAAGATAATTTCGGTTGCGGCTCCTCGCGCGAGCATGCCCCCTGGGCGCTCCTCGACTTTGGAATCCGCTGCGTCATCTCGACGAGTTTTGCCGATATTTTCTATAACAACTGCTTCAAGAACGGTATTCTTCCGGTCATTGTTTCGCCAGAAAACCTCGCCAAGCTCATGGATGACGCCAAGCGCGGCGCCAATGCAACGCTCTCGGTCGACCTCGAAGCCCAGGAAATTCGCGGCCCCGACGGCGGTGTCATCAGCTTCGATATCGACCCTTTCCGCAAGCATTGCCTCTCGAACGGCCTCGACGATATCGGCCTGACCCTGCAAAAGGCCGCGAAAATTGACGCATTCGAGACCAAGGCTGGGGCGGAACGCAGCTGGCTCTGACCCTCGAAAAAAGGCATGGCGCAAGGGGGCGACAAATGCTAGAAAAAGGGTTGGACGGTCTCGACGACTGATCAGGGTAAGGAAACGTTCGCGCCTAGCTAATCGCAATGCTTAAGATGGAGGCAGAGGCTGACATGACTTGGACGACTCCAGTTATCACCGAGATCTGCATCGGCATGGAAGTAACGAGCTATCTTTCCGCCGAGATCTGACGGCCTCGGCTCGCCACGTCGTTAAAATTTTATGATCGGCGCGCGCCGTGCGAATTCTTGTCTTGGGTTCGGCGGCGGGCGGCGGCTTTCCTCAATGGAACTGTCTCTGCCCGGTTTGCCAGCTTGCCTGGAGCGGCGATAAGCGCGTCAAGCCGCGCAGCCAATCAAGTCTCGCCATCAGCGCCGATGGCGAGCGATGGCTGCTTTTGAACGCGTCGCCGGATCTCCGAAGCCAAATCATCGCTTCGCCGTGCCTGCACCCGCGCGGCGCGAAGAGGCATTCGCCTATCGGGGCTGTGCTCGTCACCAATGCCGACGTCGATCACCTCGCCGGGCTTTTGACTCTCCGCGAGCAACAAAGATTCGCGCTGTTTGGAAGCAAGGCCACCTTGGAGCAGACGGGCGCGGGGATCTTTGGCGTTTTGAACAAGGATCTCGTCGATAGGCGTGCGATGGCGCTCGATACGCCCGCGGACACCGGCCTCGGCATCAGGGTCACGCCGTTCGCGGTGCCGGGAAAAGTTCCTCTCTATCTTGAAGGCGAGAACGTCGCGGTCGGCGGCGAAGGCGAGGCGACCGTCGGGGTCGAGCTTAGCGACGGCGCCAAGAGCTTTTTTTACGTGCCGGGCTGCGCCGAGATCAACGATGGAGTAGTAAAAAGGCTCGCCGGGGCCGCGCTCGTTTTCTTCGACGGCACCACTTTCACGGATGACGAGATGGTAAATCTGGGCTTGTCCAAGAAAACCGCCCGGCGCATGGGCCATGTCGCGATGAGCGGCGAAAAAGGCTCGCTCGAGCGGCTCGCGTCTTGCGCGATCGGCCGCAAGATTTATGTTCATATCAACAATACGAACCCAGTTCTGATCGAGGATTCGCCGCAACGCGCAGCCGTCGAGCGTGCCGGCTGGGAGGTCGCCTACGATCGCATGGAGATCTGCCTATGAGCAGCTCCAAACCGGTTCTGACCAGCGAGGAACTCGAAGCCCGTTTGCGCCAAACCGGGGCGGAGCGCTATCATAACCTGCACCGGTTTCACCGCCGTCTGCACAACGGTCACTGCACCTATGAAGAAGTGCAGGCCTGGGCGCTCAACCGCTACTATTACCAGGCGATGATCCCGATCAAGGATGCGACGATCCTGACCCGGATGCCGGATCTCCGGGACCGCCGGCACTGGCGCAAACGCATCGAGGATCATGACGGCCTGCGCGTAGGCGACGGCGGCATCGAGCGCTGGCTCAAGCTCACCGATAGCCTGGGCTTTTCGCGCAATTATGTCACCTCGACGCAAGGCATATTGCCGGGCACGCGATTTGCCGTCGAGGCCTATGTCGAGTTCTGCCGGACGAAAAGCCTGCTTGAGGCGATCGCCTCCTCGCTCACGGAATTGTTTTCGCCCGCCATCATCAACGAGCGGGTCGCGGGCATGCTTGCCCATTATGATTTCGTAAGCCAAGACACGCTCGCGTATTTTTCGCAGCGCCCGCCGCAAGCCAAGCGCGACAGCGAATTCGCCCTCGATTACGTGAAGCAAAACGGCGCGACGCGAGACGAGCAGGATGCCGTCCTCGCGGCGCTTGAATTCAAATGCTCGGTGCTTTGGGCGCAGCTCGATGCCCTATGGAGCGCTTATGTCGATCGCGCCGTCCCGCCCGGAGCCTGGGTGCCGGGATCCGAGGCCGCCCATGGTCAAGCGGCATGATGCGAGAAAGCCACTCAGACATCGCGGGGAAACCGCGCCTGGCGCGCGGCGTCAGGTTGAAATATGACGAGACACGGGGCGAATGGCTGCTGCTTGCGCCCGAACGCGTGATCAAGACCGATGCCATCGCGGTCGAGATTTTGAAACGCTGCGACGGAACCGCCACCTTCGCGGCGATCGTCGATGATCTCGCTGCCCAATTTTCCGCTGGCCGCGCACGGATCGAGACGGATGTGCGGGCGTTGCTGGAAGAGCTCGCGGCCAAGCGAATGGTGGATTTATGACCGCCTTGCCAGGGAAACTTGCCGCGCCTGTCGCGCTTCTCGCCGAGCTGACGCATCGCTGTCCTCTCGGCTGCCCCTATTGTTCCAATCCGCTCGCGCTCGATGCGCGGGCCGACGAGCTCGACATCCCTGTCTGGAAGCGAGTTTTTTCGCAGGCCGCGGCCCTTGGCGTTCTGCACGTCCATCTTTCCGGGGGCGAACCGGCGGCCCGGCACGATCTCGCCCTGATCGTCGCGCATTGCGCGAAAGCGGGCCTTTACAGTAATCTCATCACCTCAGGGATCGGCCTCACCCAGGATCGTATCAAGGAACTCGCTAGAGCCGGCCTCGACCACGCGCAGCTTTCGATTCAGGATTCCGACGCGGCATCGGCCGACCGGATCGCGGGCTACAAGGGAGCCTTCGCGCGTAAGCAGGCGGTCGCGGAATGGATCACGCAAGCGGGCCTGCCGCTCACCGTGAACGCCGTCATTCACCGCGCCAATATTTTCCGCGCGGGAAAAATGGTGGAGCTTGCCGTCGCGCTCGGCGCCCGCCGGGTCGAAATCGCGCATACCCAATATTACGGCTGGGCAATGCTAAACCGTGCCGCGCTCATGCCGTCCATGGCGGAGGCAAAGAGCGCGATCGCCGAGGTTGAGGCGCTCAAAGGGACCTATGCCGGGGTAATCGTCATCGACCATGTGATTCCCGATTATCACGCCCGTTATCCGAAGGCCTGCATGGGCGGGTGGGCCAAACGCGGGTTGAATGTCACGCCGTCCGGGAAGGCGCTGCCCTGCCACGCGGCGGAAACTATTCCTGATCTCGAATTCTGGAATGTGCGCGATCATTCAATCGAGGATATCTGGACAAATTCGCCCGCTTTCAATGCGTTCCGGGGGACGGATTGGATGCGCGAGCCTTGCCGCTCCTGCCCGCGCAAGACGATCGACTACGGCGGCTGCCGCTGCCAGGCGCTTGCGTTGACCGGCGACGCGCGGGACGCCGATCCAGTGTGTCACCTCTCGCCGCGCCATGACAAGGTCGCCAAGATCGCGGCAATCGCGGCACAAAGCGCGGACGTGAGCGGCGAACCCGCCTATAGCTACCGGCGGATGCGATTGCACGAGCCGGCGTGAGGGCTCGTTTCGCTTGCGCGACGAGACCGGATGAAGCCGTTCTCCGGTGGAAAAGCCGGTCAACCCTTGGAAAACTGGCGTTTGCCGCCTATATTCGCGGTGTTGCGGAGGCGGAATCCGCATCGCTGGGCGCAAGCGTCCGGCAGGAGACGAAAGCGATGACGGACGCGGTGAAAGGTCCGGTCGACCTCCCCCAGGACCTCCAAGCCACCTCACTCGACGATAAATACGATCTGACAAAACGGCGAATCTTTGTCTCCGGTCCGCAGGCGATTGTCAGGCTCCTCCTCATGCAGAAGGAGCTCGACCGGCGTTGTGGGCTCACCACGGCCGGATTCATCTCGGGCTATCGCGGCTCGCCGCTTGGCGGTCTCGACCTGAATTTCTTGCGCGCCAAGCGCCCGCTCGATGCCGCCGGCATCCTATTTCAGCCGGGCCTCAACGAGGATCTCGCCGCGACCGCCATATGGGGGGCACAACAGGCCGAGATGCGCGGGGAAGGCAAATTCGACGGCGTCTTCGCGCTCTGGTACGGCAAGGGTCCGGGCGTCGATCGCAGCGGCGATGTGCTGCGCCATGCCAATCTCGCGGGCACCTCGAAATATGGCGGCGTGCTTGCTCTCATGGGCGACGATCACACCGCCGAATCCTCGACGACCGCGCATCAATCCGAGTTCAACTTCGTGAATGTGATGATGCCGGTCCTGTCGCCGGCGGGCGTGCAGGAGATCGTCGATTATGGCCTCCATGGCTATGCGATGAGCCGTTTCACCGGCGCCTGGGTCGGACTCAAGTGCTTGAAGGATACGGTCGAATCGACCGGCTCGATCGACGTCTCCCTCGATCGCGTGAGGCCCATTGTTCCAGCCGGTTTCGTCATTCCGCCTGGCGGTCTCAATATTCGCGCCGGCGACACTGTCCTCGAGCAAGAGAAGCGCCTGCAGAATTTTAAGCGCGACGCCATGCTCGCCTGGCTCCGCGCCAATCGCTTGAACAAAATCATCACGTCCGGCGGTTCCAACGCGAAAATCGGCGTGATCACGGCGGGAAAATCCTATCTCGACGTGCGTCAGGCGATGGACGACCTCGGGATCGACGAGATCGCGGCGAACCGGCTCGGCCTGCGGCTCATGAAACTCGCCTGCACGTGGCCGGTTGAACCTTTGGGACTTCGCGAATTCGCGCGCGGGCTCGAACTGATTATCGTCGTCGAGGAAAAACGTTCGCTGATCGAAGTCCAGCTGCGCGAAGAACTTTTTGGCTCGCCGAGCCAACCGGTCTGCGTCGGCAAGAAGGACGAAGACGGCAACTGGCTATTTCCGGTCACCGGCGCGCTCGACGCCAATGACATTGCGATCGCGATCGGCCGCCGCCTGCTGCGGTTCACCGGTGGCGAGGAGCTCGAACAGCGGGTGCGCAAGCTCGAACGCGCGCAGGCCGCGCTCGCGAGCGCCGGGGATTTGGGCGTCCGCACTCCTTATTTCTGCTCCGGCTGCCCGCACAACACGTCGACAAAAGTACCCGATGGCATGCGTGCCTATGCCGGGATCGGCTGCCATTACATGGTCCAATGGATGGACCGTTCCACCGAGGGCTTTGCCCAGATGGGCGGCGAAGGGGCGAACTGGATTGGCGAGGCGCCTTTCTCGAAACGGGCGCATGTTTTCCAGAACCTCGGCGACGGCACCTACGATCATTCCGGCATCCTCGCGGTTCGCTTCGCCGTCGCCTCTGGCGTCAACATCACGTTCAAGATTCTTTTCAACGACGCCGTGGCGATGACCGGCGGCCAGCGCCTCGAGGGCGGCCTCACCGTGGACATGATCGCGCGCCAAGTTGCCGCTGAAAACGTGAAGCGCATCGTCGTCGTTACCGACGAACCTCGCAAATATCCGGCCGCTACGCGATGGCCGGAGGGGCTCGCCATCAAGGACCGTCATGACCTCGACAGCGTGCAACGCGAGCTCGCCGCGATACCTGGCGTGACCGTGCTCATTTACGATCAGACTTGCGCGGCGGAAAAACGCCGCCGCCGCAAGAAGGGAGAGATGCCGGATCCGGACCGTCGCGTGATCATCAACGAGCTTGTGTGCGAAGGCTGCGGCGATTGCGGCGTGAAATCCAATTGCGTTTCGGTCCAGCCGCTCGAAACCGAGTTCGGCCGCAAGCGGGTGATCGACCAGTCGAGCTGCAACAAGGATTTTTCTTGCCTCGATGGCTTCTGTCCGGCATTGGTGACGGTGCATGGCGTGCGCCCAAGGAAGGCCGCAGTCAACCAACAGCAGGAATTCCCTGAGCTGCCGAGTCCCGTGGTCCAGGCCATCGGCGCGAAGCCCTATGGCATTTTGGTTACCGGTGTCGGCGGCACCGGCGTGGTCACGATAGGCGCCATTTTGGGCATGGCGGCGCATCTCGAAGGCAAGGGCTGCGGCTCGATCGACATGGCAGGCCTCGCGCAAAAGGGCGGCGCCGTCTACAGCCATGTCAAGATCGGCGCCAGACCTGAAGATATTCACGCGATCCGGGTGGCCGCCGGCGAAGCCGATCTGGTGCTCGGCTGCGATCTCGTCGTCTCCGGCACGCAGGAGGTGCTCGCCGCCGTGCGCAAGGACGAAACTGGGGTAGTCGTGAACACGGCGGAAATTTTTCCCGGCGATTTCACCCGCGATCCCGATTTTTCGCTCCATCCGGAGGCCATCAAACGGGCGATACGCCAGGTCGCGGGAGAACACGTCAGCTTTATCGACGCAACCGGCATCGCAACCGCCTTGCTCGGCAATTCGATCGCCGCGAATATGTTTATGCTCGGTTACGCCTGGCAAAAAGGCCTCGTGCCGCTCGACGACGCGTCGCTCCTGCACGCCATTGTCCTCAACGGGGAAGCCGTTGAGATGAACCAGGCGGCGTTTTTATGGGGCCGCCGCGAAGCCGCCAATTTTGCCGCGGTGGAGGCTATTGCCGCGCCTTTGCGCCGAAGCACCGCGACGCAACGGCAGTCGCGATCGCTCGAGGAGTTGATTGCGAGGCGCGTCTCCTTCCTAACCGCATATCAAGATGCGGCGTATGCGAAACGTTATTTGACTTATGTGAAGTACGTCGACGAGGCCGAGCGGGTCAGGGTCCCGGGCAAGCATGATCTCGCCGAGGCCGGCGCGCGCTATTACTTTAAGCTGCTCGCGATCAAGGACGAATATGAGGTCGCAAGGCTTTATAGCGATGGGTCGTTTGCAAAGCAGATCGCGGCGTCGTTCGAGGGCGACCCGCGCCTCGAATTTCATCTCGCTCCGCCATTTCTTGGCCACAAGACCGCGCAGGGCGAGGCCGTCAAATCCAGTTTCGGGCCGTGGATCATGCCGGCATTCCGGTTGCTCGCCGCGCTGAAAGGGTTGCGCGGAACGCTTTTCGATGTGTTTGGCTATACCACGGAGCGCCGCATCGAGCGCAGGCTGATCGCGGACTATGAAATTTTGATTGAGGAAATCCTGGCCAGTCTATCGCCGGACAATCACGCGATAGCGGTCGCGCTTGCCTCGATTCCCGAAAAAATCCGCGGCTACGGCCATGTGAAAACAAAGCATTTGAAGGCCGCCAAAGCCGAGGAGCAGGGCCTGCTAGAGCAGTTCCGCGCGGGTCCTGCGCCAGTGAAACTCGCGGCGGAATAAACGATGTCCGCGCTAGCGTTCCGCCCGGGGTGCTGCTGGACTTGACGCTCGGAGTTGTGGCAGATAGGGGCGGTCTGAGCCAGGAAGGAGTCACGCCGCGGCTGGAGTGCGAAGAGATCGCGGCTTCACGCGGGCGTGGCGGAACCGGCGGGCGAGGAGGCCCAAAAAACTGTTTTGTCTACCTTCCGGCAAGCCTCACGTGATTGTGAAAAGATATGTGAATTGAGGGGGTTAGGCGAGCACGTCTTGGTCCGTCGGGCGGGTCGAGAATCGCGCTAGGTGCAGAATGGGAGTCAAGCGCTAAAGGGGCGGTCGGTGGCGATGCGCGGGCGTGGCGGAACTGGTAGACGCGCTGGACTCAAAATCCAGTTCTGGTTGACAGAGTGTCGGTTCGACTCCGACCGCCCGCACCAGGTCGCTTGACACCCGCGAGGGATCCTCATTGAAGTGGCCGCCGATTTTGCGACCAGTGGCTTAGTTGGGAGAAGTCTGCCCCGAATGGATTGAGATGGCGCGGAAAACGCCGAAGGCAAGACGGAAAATTGATCCAGCGCTGATGGCGACGATTGCACGGAAGGTGCCGCGCGAGCAGGCGGGGAACGACCTGGCGCAGCGTTATTAGGTTCACCCGAACCAGACTTACGTGGGAAAGTCTGGATTTGATCCGGCGGTCAATGGCAGATGATGGCATTCATCGCACGGTGGGCCTTATCGGCGCGGCGGGCGCGTCCCTGGCGAAGATCCGAGCCTTGCCCGCGCCACAATGCCGGTGCTTCGCATCCTTGCTGTTCACGGCAAGACAAACAGAGGCAGACAACGCCTTTGGCGGCAGGATAGAAAAGGCCGGCCAGGACACCGACTTCCAAATTAGCCCGCGCAAAAAACGGTCCCGCTTCGCGGCTCCACTTTATTTCTCACGCGCCATCCGCCCGTTGTGTTTCTGCCACAGTCATTCAAATAACGCGGACTCTCGAACGAAAAATGTTGCAGTCAGGCCGTAACGGCGTAGTTCTTCAAACAATGAATTGTTTAAAGGAGAAAACCCCATGCGCCGTCAAATCCTCCTGGCATCGGTTGGCGCGATCGCCATCGCCGGTTCGGCCGTCGCCGCCGATCTCCCCTACCGGGCGCCGCCGCCGGTCTATCTGCCGCCGGCGCCGATCTTCACCTGGTCCGGCTTCTATCTCGGCGGCCAGGTCGGTTATGCG
>JBOHJQ010000080.1:0-16186 GCA_050728655.1 Methylocella sp. | reverse complement strand
ACATTTACCTTGTGACAATGCAATCTTGTAGCAATACAATAAGATTGCAGGGGAATGTGGCAAAAAAACGCAAACCACGCCGCCGCGGTTGCTGCGGCTTCGGCCGGGCCTCCCTGCCCAGCTGTTTGATTTTGCGCGCTTCCCTTTCCATCAGATGAATGCATTTATCAGGATAGCACTTGCCGCGACCGTCGAGCATAGCTTGGTGGCGGAGCAATCGCTTCCCAAGCGATTGCGGAGGTATGGCCAGCAGAATGCGCCGCCCGCGCCCCTAACATTATCATTTTAGGTACGCATTCGCGACTACCCCGGTGTAGGCCGGCCCCGTAATCAAGCCAACGATTTCCATGGCTTTGCGCAGACTGGTGATCGGGGCATACGAGACATAAAGCAGATCCCTGTTGTGGACTTGGAAACTCTGTGCGACGAAAAGGCTGTTCGCCTCGCGCAGGTTAAGCCGATAGACAATCGGCGTCGAGAAGCCATGCTGGACCAGCGGACTATCCGGCCTCAGCGCGCGCGCGACATCTTCCGGCTCATAACGGAAAACGAAGATACCCGCCGGATCGGACTGGGAATCAACAAGCCCGCCTGCCTTAGCCAGAGCTTGCGACAGGTTGATGCCTTCGGCATCGAAAGGGATTTCCCCGATGCGGCCCGTCGCGCCGTAGGCGATGAACGTTTGCGGATCCCGGATTAAGGTCAAAACGTCGTTGGCGCGCATGTAGATATTCTCTTTTGGGTCGGAGCTCACCCGGGTCATCGCGACGCGCTCGGTCACGTCTCCCCTCGACAGCTGGACGTAGGTTTCGTTGACCGGCGCGCGAATTCCGCCGGCCGCCGCGATGACCTCCATCACGCGATCGCCTTTGACACTTAAAGGCACCCGGGCGCCATTCACGACTTCGCCGGTGACCGTGACGGTATTGCTGACCGAGTGGGCGACATTGACCAAGACTTGCGGCTGGATGGCTTTGCCTTGGAGGGCGTGTTCGACGATGGTCTGCACGGCTCTGGTCGTGCGCCCGGCGACGGGGATACGGCCGGCGTAGGGAACTGTGATCGCGCCGTCCCGTCCAACGACCTGATCGGGGATCGTTGCGCTTTTCGAGCCGGTGCTGAACCGATCGGCGACGAGAGGTGCCGAAAACAGGCCGCCCGCGCCCGCTTCCCAAATTGTCACCGCGACCGTGTCGCCAATGCCAATGCGCGGTTCCACCGACGGCCGATAGTCCGCAAAGTGGGCAAGAAAGCTGGCCGGTCCTTGATGCCGCAATGTTTCGACGACATTGGAATCTATATCGACGAGCTCGTAGCGTGGCGCGGCCCCCGGGCCAGCCTCGTCAGCAACGTCGCCCGCGCTCGGCCCGGTCCCTGAGATGCTTGCACAACCCGCAACCGCGAGACACGTCGCTCCGGCCAATAGCATGCGCGCGATGATTAGGAAAACTCTCGGCATTCACAACTTGTTCCGCATGGAACCTATCTCCTACCATTCGCGACAGCGGGCGGCCACTCCGCGATCGTTTCCAAACGACCTTATCCAGACTATGTGTCCAAAAAGCCACAATGGCCCAATTTGTTTGAACAGGTCTTCTTGTTCGAAGCGTGGCATCGCTGCCGGGTTCCAGGCCGCGGCGATTCGCGGCCGGCGGATGAAAGAGTCGCGATCCGGCGGCTGCCGGTCAAGGCGCTTAACTCAGCTTATCCAGCTGGCCAAATTTCCCCACCCGGCTCTAAAACCTGTTGCCAAAACCCATCGCCAATGTAGCATTCAAGCACGGAGTCGAAGCGAGCTCGCATCAATCGCGAATCGGCGCCCGGTCCGAGCGCCGGTCACGAAAATTCGGCGGCAACTCTGTGAAATGCCGGTTTAGCTCAGTTGGTAGAGCAACTGATTTGTAATCAGTAGGTCGCGGGTTCGACTCCTGCAACCGGCACCAATAAAATCAATAGGTTATATTGTTTTTGCCGCGCTACATTGAATTTATGGTACAGTAATTAATATGGCAAATGATGTCGTTTGTTCCGGCTCTGAACCGTCGACTATAAAGAAGTGGGCGCGCGCCGACCCCAGCCGGACATCATGACCTCGCTTTGCCTTGAACGCGCATGAATACGGACGAGCGCGCTTCGCCCCGCTTCACCCTCGGATGGCAGGTACTTGGCCGTTCTTAGCAAAGTCGTCCAAAAATTCGGATACCGGGTCGACTCCTGCAACCAGGAGATAACCCCGAGCACGAGTGCAAGCGACGTAAAGCAGATGGCGCTCTGTGTCATGGACTACTCGTAAGTCAAAGTCATCGCCAACCGTTTCAATGCGCTCCCGCAAGGGAATTGTTTCGTCATCGCATTCGATCAAGACCACGGCCCGAAACTCCAGCCATTTGGCGAGGTGCATCGTGCTGATCGAAAACAGTGCTCGCCATGGGAGGCCGTCCACACAAGCCTCAAGATAGCGGCCCCTGCTTCAGTCTTGCAAGATCGAAGCCATCGATGTTTTGCAGCAGCTCGATGAAGGCCGTGGCGCCGTGATCGGCGCAGGCCTCGCCCTTTTGCGCATTCGCGGCCGCGGCATTGCCCATGGCGCCGGAGGCGGAAAGATCCTGGCTCATCCAGCCAAAGCCGGTTGGGCGGCCGGCTCGCAGCCAATTGAACTCGCGTTCCATTGCGACGCTCTGGGACACGGCATCGGAGGCCGCGTCCTCGCGCACGAGATCCGGCCGGAAGTTTAGCATCAGCGATGTCTCGATCTCGCCGGCATGAATGCCATGCGCCTGCTCCTGCGCGGAAAAGAGTCCGTCGGGCGCGCCAAAGCGCCGCCAAAAAGCCAGGACAACCAGCATGCCAAGTCTGGCGCGGAGATCATGCGCGATGATGTCCAGGACCGCCGCGTTGCCCCCATGCGAATTCAGCAGAACCAGCTTGCGGCAGCCGGTCCGGTGCACGCATTCGCAGAGCTTTGTCCAGGCGCTGATGAGGGCTTCGGCCGGAAGGCTGAGGGTGCCGGGAAAATCCGCGTGCTCGATCGAAAGCCCGCAATTTTGCACGGGCAGAAACAAGACGGACAGCTCTTGTGGCAGGCGCGGGACAACTCGGGCAATATAGCCTTCCATGATGAAGCTATCGGTGCCAAGCGGTAGATGCGGGCCATGCTGCTCGGTCGCGGCGAGCGGCAGGACCGCCATGGTGCGCGCCATGTCGCGGGCCTCGAAATCGGTCCACGTCAGCTCGGCCCAAAATTTTGTGTGCAGCATGAGGCATCCTTCTCGCGGAGCGCGGCAGAGAGCGTGTCTCACGGACTTCCACGGAACTCAAGCCCTCAAGCTCAGGAGGCGCCGGAGGCGCCGTCTCGAAGCACGATGGCACCTCGGTGCCGCGGCGGCGCATCCTTCGAGACGCGCGCTTTGCGCGCTCCTCAGCGACTGTCTTGTGAATCAAACGTGATCTGCTGATGGAATTGTTGTCTGCCCCGGTCGGCCGCGTCCAAGAGTCTTTTGAAGTCTTGGTACACCGGGGCGCAAAGCTTTCAGGCCAAAGGCCTCGCTGGTAATCTCGGAGACCGCCGCGATCCGTTCATGGCCGGGGCGCAGTTGCCAGCACGCATACTCGTCAGCCTTCATGGCTGCCAAGCTTTCATATCGCCTGACCTCAAATCGTGATTTCCTATCCATTTTGTATCGCGCCGCTTTAAAAGGATCATAGCACATTCTTCTCGAACCGGACAAACGATCAAAGCGGCTCTTCAAAAATGGAATGCCCGCTTGTCCACCGCGCGCGAGGCGCACGCGGCGGGAAAACGCGCAGCTAGCCCCAGCGGCGGGAAGCGCGCCAAAGACTCCATTGCCGTCGCCATTGCGGCAGCTCGATCACGGTTTTGAAAGGATCGTAGCCTGGCTTTTCCATCAGTTGCAGATAAGGCTGGCAAAGAGAGATGGGCAAGAACGCCGGGCGGATCTTGTCCGGCAGGCCGGGGAGCGTGGCGTAGAAAATATCGAGATGCGCGCGGGCACGCGCGCGTAGATCGGCCAGCACGGCCAGGAGTTCCGGCGAGGCGTGCCCCGCGGCAAAATCGTCGCGGCTAGCCCGATGCGCTTGCAAAATCTCGGCCGGGACAAAAACTTTTCCGCGCGCCCCATGCCAAGGCATTGCGCGGATCACCCCGGTAATCCCATAGGCAATCCCCGCATGGAGGGCACCATCGCGGCTCGCGGCGGCCTCCGCTCCGTCGAGGATGAGCGCGGCAAGCCGCAGAAGGTTCGAACATGTGGCCTCTGTAAAGGACTCGAGCGCCGCGACCGATTGCACCGGATCGCCGTAAAGTTCGGCGGCCCGCGCGGAAATCAATTCGCGGAGCGGCGCTTCCGGCAGATCGAAGCGCGCGACCGTATCGAGGAGGGCGGCGGCGACAGGATTGGCCTTCGCGTCGCCCGCATTTGCCCCTTCGAGCGCGTCCCGCCACCATTGGAACCGAATCTCCCCAAGCAACGGCTCGGAGACGATTTTTTCCACGCGGGCCGCCTCAAGGCTGAAAGCATAGAGCGCGTGGATATGCGGCCGAAGCGCCTGCGGGACAAAAAGGCTCGCGAGCCAGCGGTCTTTATCCTCGCGCCGGAGCAGCCCCTCGCAATAGGCGTAATGGGAATTGGCTGGCTCAGTCGCCCGCCCGCGCGGCAAACAGTTTTTGATCGTTCGATTGGCCTCACGCAAAAAAGCAGGTTCGGCTTAAGTAGTCTAACAGGTTGCTTATGGTAGAAGCTCGCGCGCCCTAAGGCGCTGGCCCGGCATGAAGCGCCGGGCCAGACGCATCTTTTTTACCTGCCGACCTCGCGGCTGATAGAATTTTCCTGCTGGTTCAGAGACCGCTGCTCGGCACGGGTGATATGGCTACCGCGTTGCGAAGCCATGAAGCGTTCCTCTTGCCGCACGGTGCGATCTTGGCGGTGGAGATTGCTTGCTTGGGCGCGGGTGATCTCGCCCTCGTGCAATTCCCGGTTAATCCGGTGGTTCTGGTTAGCAAGCCGGCGATTGACCTCGGCGCGGCGCGGGTGATCTTGCGCCCATGTGCCGGCCACTGCCGAGCCTCCTCCCGCAAATATCACGATAGCGGCGGCAACAGAGACAATATGTAGGGATGTGGGTAGTGTGACCATTTTGAGACCTCCTATGGTTTGGGCGTCAAACGCCGGGACGCGGAAAAGATCGCATCTTTGTTCTGAACCGCCGCTGAATCTTCCGTTCATGCGCCGTTAAGGGCAGCCCGTATTCCCGGAAAGCCGAAAGCACGCCGAAGATAAGCTACGCTGTTCGTTGTCCCCAATGCAAAAACCGCGCGCTTCGGCTCGAAAATGTTCAAGCTTCTCGGCCGCGTATCGCGGCCAAACACCATAAGCAAGACTGCGTTTCAAAAATGGGGGTGATCAGCGCAGCGATCCATCCCGGCTGCGGCGCGGCGCCTATCGCCAAGCAGGATCGAATAGAGAAAACCGCCCGCGCCATACCCCTCAATCGCATGGGCGCCACGCAACAAAGTATCTGGGTTCAATCATGAACGCCTTGCCGGACGGGTTGTGGCCGCCGTGCCGCTCGCGCCCGCGCCTACGCCGGCCTCTTCGCGGGCTTGGCCGCCGGCTCCGGCGCCGGCCCCACGGTGTCGCCGCGCAGGCCGAGATAGATCAGCATCGGCGAGCAAATAAAGACGGAAGAATAGGTCGCGACAAAAATGCCCCAGATCATCGCGATCGAGAACGAGCGGATCACCTGGCCGCCGAAAACGACAAGCGAAAGAAGGGCGAGAAACACGGTCGTCGCGGTCATGATCGTGCGCGGAAGCACCGCGTTGACCGAGAGATCGATCAGTTGGTCGGCCGGCATCTTGCGATATTTCCGCATCATCTCACGAATGCGATCGAGCACCACGACGGTTTCGTTCAGGGAATAGCCAACAATGGTGAGAATTGCGGCGATCGACGTCGTGTTGAATTCGAGCCGGGTCAGCGCGAAAAAGCCAACGGTAAGCAAAAGGTCGTGCATCGTCGCGATGATCGCGCCAACCGCGAACTGCCATTCGAACCGGAACCAGAGGTAGCAAAGCACCGCGATGATCGAAATGACGACCCCAAGCGTGCCGGACTGCACGAGCTCGCCGGAGACCCGGGGACCGACGACTTCGGTGCGGCGGACCTCGTAGCCATCGCCGATGGCCTCTTTTAGGCGGTTCACGGCGGCCTGTTGCGCGACATCGCCGCCCGCCTGAAGGCCGAAACGCATGGTCACGTCGGACGGCCCCCCGAAACCTTGCACCTCGACATCGCCAACCTTGAGATGCTCGGCGATGGAACGCAATTTTGCGAGGTCGGCAACGCCGCTTGCGGCGCGGAGCTCAAGCAAGGTGCCGCCGGAAAAATCGATCCCGAAATTCATTCCTAGGGAAAGGAAGAGCACGACCGAAATAATCGAGAGGAGCGCCGAGAAAGGATAGCTCACGCGACGGAAGCGCATGAACGGAAATTTGGTGTTTTCGGGCGCGAGGCGCAGGAGTTTCATGCGATAGGGCCTTTTTCGAAACGGCACTCCAGCGGTACTTGTTGCTCGCGTCGAGGCGGATTGGTTTGACGCATGAAACCACTCTATCGTTTTGCGACCGCGCCTGAAAGTGCCGCGCGGTTTTATCGATCGCTTAAATCGGCAACCTCGCCGGCCGCTTGTAGTGATACCAGAGCGCGATCATCATCCGTGTCATCGTCACCGCCGTCACGATCGAGGTGATAATGCCAAGGGCCAATGAGACGGCGAAGCCGCGCACCGGTCCCGTACCCAAAAAATATAAGATGGCGGCGGCAACGAACATGGTGACATTGGAATCGACAATAGTGGCGAAAGCCCGCTTGAACCCGGCGTCGAGCGCGGAAACGATCGAGCGTCCCATATGCGCTTCCTCCCGGATGCGTTCGTAGATCAAGACATTGGAATCGACCGCCATGCCAATGGTGAGGACGATGCCCGCGATGCCGGGCAGA
This sequence comes from Methylocella sp., assembly GCA_050728655.1. Taxonomy (GTDB): domain Bacteria; phylum Pseudomonadota; class Alphaproteobacteria; order Rhizobiales; family Beijerinckiaceae; genus Methylocapsa. The sequence continues at coordinate 9,167 of JBOHJQ010000080.1, read as the reverse complement.
GTGAGCGTCGCCCCGAGAAGCACGAGGCCGGCAAAAATGAACGAGACATGGACGGCTAGCGCGATATTGGCGAAGACGCCGAATATGCCATAGGTGATCAGCATATAGAAGGCGACGAGGGCGGCGCCGACATAGGCCGCGTGCTTGCCCGCGTCGATCGAATCTTGCCCGAGACCCGGACCGACGGTGCGTTCCTCGACAATCGTGAGCTTGGCTGGCAACGCGCCGGCGCGCAAAAGAATCGCGAGATTGTTCGCCGATTCGACCGTGAAATGCCCGGAAATCTGGCCGGAACCGCCGGTGATGGGACTAATGATGCGCGGCGCGGAGATGACCTTCCCGTCGAGAATGATCGCGAACAATTTGCCGACGTTTTCCGACGTCACCTCGCCAAATCTTTGCCCGCCCCGAATATTGAAGCGGAAATTGACGATTGGTTCTTGCGTGCGGGGGTCGAAGCCCGGCTGGGCATCTGTCAAATCCTCGCCCTGCACCATCACACGCTTCTGCACCGGCAACAATTTGCCGGGTTGCTCGACGTCTTCCAAAGATTCGACGTCGGCGGGATCGGCGCCCGGTTCGGCGACGAGGCGGAATTCGAGCTTGGCCGTCGTCCCCAGAATTTCCTTGAGCTTGCTGGTATCCTGTAAACCCGGCACTTCGACGAGAATACGATCGGCGCCTTGCCGCTGGATATTCGGCTCCGTGGTGCCGAGGGCATCGACGCGGCGGCGCAGCACTTCAATCGATTGCTCGACGGCGCGGCGGACCTTGCCTTTGACGCCCGCCTCGGTCACCGTGAACTGAATGAGGCCGCTGTCGTTTTCGCTCACGTCGAAGGCCGCCTCGCGAGACCTGCTGGAGAGGCCGCTACCGGCGGAGGCCGCCAATTGCCGGAGTTTCGGCATGACTCGCGCACGCTCGCCCGGATCGGGGATGCGCAACTGCACGCCGCGCGGCTGGGCGCCAATGCCGCCGGTGATCGCAACCTTGTCTTCGCGAAGCACCCGGCGAACGCTGTCGCGCAAATTGTCGACAAGACTCTTCACCACCGAATTGCTGTCCACCTCGAGCAGCACATGCGATCCCCCTTGCAGATCGAGGCCGAGCACGATGGCGCGGGCCGGCATCCATCTCGGCAGATGCGAAATCAACGCCTCGCGATGGCCGGGGGTCAGGAGGCTTGGCACGATGAGGAGCAGCGCGAGCGCCGTCATCGCCAGAATGGATACGATCTTCCAGGTAGGGAAACGCAGCATGATAGCGCAAAATCTCGACGGTTGGGGGCGCGGCCAAAGCCGTCAGCCCGGAGTTCCTGCTTGTTGCAGGCTTGGACTCACGCCTGATCCTTGACCGGCTCGCCCTTGGCCCGCACGTCCGTAATCATCGCTCGGAGAACGCGCACCCGGACACTTGGCGCGATTTCGAGTTCGAGCTCCGCATCGTCCACAACTCTCGTCACTTTGCCGATCAAGCCTCCGGTCGTGATCACGCTATCGCCCCGGCGTGTATTCTTAATGAGATTGGCATGTTCCTTCGCCTTTTTTCGTTGCGGCCGGATGACAACCAAATACGCGATGGCAATGATCAGCGCGAAGGGCACCAACTGCATGACAATGTCCCCCGAGGTGGGGACCGCGCCAGGGACGGCTTGGGCGAAAGCAGATGTGAACAAAATCCCTTCTCCTCGATCCTACGTCCTCTAAAGACTTGCGTCCGCCAAGACGTCTGCCATATGGCGCGCGAATATAGCCAGAGCGGGCGCGAAAGCAATGGCGCCAAGGGCCGCCATCAACAAACCAGGCAGCCGCGGAGTCCGCTGGGCGAGCCGCCGGGCTTGGCGGCGGGGACAAGCTTCGCCTCTGCTTTGCGGGAGGCTAATTGGCGGGTTTTACGAATGCAACGAGCGATGGCCCGGTTTTCGTAACGTCGGAAAATGCTCTAAGAGCCGATCCGAGAATCCAGACATGGTGGGGATCGCCCATTGCGCACTGCGCCACTTCTGACGGCAGGCCTTTTGGCCATCGCGGCGGCCCTCGTCGCGGCGGTCTATTTCTGGTCGCCGCAAGCGAACCTCCGCGTAACGACCGGTCCGCCCGGCAGCACGGCCTATCGCTTTATCTCGGCCTTCGCTTCGGTCATCGAGGCTAACCATCCGCGCGTCCGCATAAAACTCGTCCAGGTCGCCGATTTGGCGGCGAGCGCCAAGGCGATCGAGGATCGCGCCACGGACCTCGGCATCGTGCGCAGCGACGCTGTGATCCCCACCAACGGCGAGACAATCGCCATTCTGCGCCGGGATGTCGTCGCTTTCGTTGTGCCGGCCAAATCCCCGATCGACAAGGTCTCGGCCCTCGCCGGCAGGACCATCGGCATCCCGCAAGGACCGTTGCAAACTTACAACGAGCAGACCCTCGATGCGATCTTGAGCTATTACAATATTCCGGCGAAGGCGGTGAAACGGATTTTTCTGCCGCTCGCTGAAATCCGGGCGGCGGTTCATGACAAGCAAGTGGCGGCGGTTCTCGCCGTCGGCCCAATGGGGCCAGGGGAGGTCGTTGACGTGGTCGGCGCCGTCAAGCTCGCGACCAAAGGCGCCCCGGGCATCCTCTCCATCGACGAGGCGGACGCGATCAACAAGCGGTATCCCGGTCTCGAGTCGATCGACGTGCCGGCCGGAGCGTTTCGAGGGCGGCCGCCCACGCCCGACGATACAGTGACAACTCTCGCCATCACCTACCGCTTCGTCGCCCCAAACACGATGCTCGACGTTGTGGCTGGCGCAATCGCGCGATCCATTTTCAAGACCAAAGCCCAGCTGATTGCCAAAACGCCGCTCGCCAGTCAGATCGAAGCCCCCGACCCCGACGACAAGAACCCAGTCTTGCCGGTTCATCCGGGTGTCGCGGCCTATCTCAACAGTGGAGAGCAGAGCTTCTTCGATGAGTTCCAGAAATATTTCTATCTGGGCGGCATAGCCCTGAGCATCGCCGGTTCCACGATCGCGCTGCTGGTCGGACGCCTCAATCGCAGGAAATCCGAAAGCGATCTGCGGCAGATCAATCGCCTGATCGAGCTCGCCGACAAGGCTCTTGTGGCGCAAGCGTCCGAACTCAAGGCGTTGGAGGAGGAGCTAAACGGAATTATTGCGTGGTTCGTCAAGGGACAAGCCAGCGCGGCCGCCGACTCGACCGCGTTCTCCGTCGCCATCGCGCACGCCCAGCACGCCATCGAGAGACAACGCGAGGCGCTCCGGCAAGGGCAGACAGGCTCCATTTTTCAACAAGAACCGTGAACAGATTTTGTTGCAAATTTGCGGGAGGAGCGCATTGAACTCATGGCTTGCGGTGATCAGGCCGCGATCGCGAACAATCACGCAATCAAGATGCCCATAATGACGAGAACAAATGACGGCCCAGGGTTGCCCGGCGATTACTCCTCCGCAAGTGCGCTGGAACGGATTGCAGGCGCGCTTGAGAGGCTCGCCGGCGCGGAACCCCTGCCTTGCGATTTCAGCGCCGCCGAGGCGTTCGCCTTCGCCGCGCGGACCGCGACGCTCGTCCCTGTGTCGTGCGTCAATCGGGTCGAAATCGGGCTGTTGCGCGGCATCGGCCAGGCTCGCGATACCCTTCTCGCCAATACGGAGCGCTTCGCCCAAGGTTTTGCCGCCAACAACGCGCTCCTCTGGGGCGCCCGCGGCATGGGCAAATCCGCGCTCGTCAAGGCCGTGCACGCAACCATCAATGCACGGCTTGCCGCTTCTCCAGTTTTTAAGCCGCTCAAACTTGTCGAAATTCATCGCGAGGACATCGAGGGGTTGCCTCGCCTTATGGCGCTGTTGCGTGGGAAGCCATGGCGGTTCGTTGTCTTTTGCGACGATCTTTCCTTCGATGGCGCGGATACGAGCTATAAGTCACTGAAGGCCGCGCTCGAAGGCGGGATCGAGGGCCGCCCGGGAAATGTTTTATTTTATGCAACCTCGAACCGCCGCCATATCCTTCCGCGCGAGATGATCGAAAACGAACGCGGAACCGCGATCAATCCGGACGACGCCGTTCAGGAAAAGATTTCTCTATCGGACCGCTTCGGGCTTTGGCTCGGCTTTCATGCCTGCTCGCAGGACGATTATCTTGCGATGGTTTTCGGCTACGCCGAGCATTTCGGTCTTCTTCCTGCGCCCGAAAAAATCGAACGCGAGGCGCTCGAATGGGCGCTCACGCGGGGCTCGCGTTCCGGCCGCACCGCCTGGCAATATATCCAGGATCTTGCCGGGCGATTGGGCAAGGCGGTGGAGCCACACTTCGTCTCCGCTCCGCCTGATAGTTGCAATGACTCATAGACGGCCTAGGAGCGGCCGCTCGCCTTGGCGGCTGGTCTCGAACAGCCTAATCAGTTCGCCGCCTCAAGGATCAGGCGGTCCAGCGCTACGTTGAGCTCCGGCGCGCCCGGCAGCGTCAGACGAAACGCATCCTCGAGCGCGCCCCGTACTTCGGCGACGGTCGAAAGAATCCGCCGTTCGGTCTTCCCGCCCAAATGATGCACCGCGAATTCATTGTTGTGCAGAGTGTATCGCCGGTCTTGGGCCGGCCTGGAGGCGATCAGACCGTTGATGAAGCGCGAGTTTGGATGGTTCAAAAGGTACGAATTTGTGACTTCGTAGTCGGGCAGGAATTGTGGTAGCAAGGCGAAGCAACAGAGCGGTTTCCACAATTTGCCAACGTTGGCTTGCATGATGAAATCCTCACCAGCGCGGACGAGGCGAAATGGCTCATGCGGCGTGGGTTGCTCGGTGTCCGGTTCGAGGCGCAGGACTCCTGTGAGGGTTAGACCACCGAAGCCGACGTCGACGATGAACGGCCGCTCGCCCAGGTCGACCCGGAGCAGCATGTGTGTGCGAGGAGTGATGGCGCCTTCGGGTGCATTCCATAAGACTCGCGCCGCCAGGCCCGTGACGCGATACCCAAGGGCGGACAGTACGCTCTTGAGGAGCAGATTCTGTTCAAAACAGTATCCGCCGCGACCCCCGCGCACCATTTTCTCTTCGAGTGATGCGGGATCGAGGCGAACAGGCCATCTCAACAAGGGATTTAGGTTTTCAAATGGAATGGCCTCCGCGTGGCGAACAATGATTGTCTTGAGCGTCTCCAGAGTCGGCATGCGCCCACCCAGATAGCCGATGCGCGAGAAATAGGCGCCAAGGTCGACGGTCGTTTCCGTGACTTCCTCCACTTCACGGCTCCGCCACGAGGGGCGAAGGACTCCCCCAGCTTCCCGTGAAGACGAACTCGCTCAACTTCTTGCGCCGCCGCGCGGCGGAATCGCGCTGTTGGAGCGGACCGGGCAGGCTGGCAGCGTCTCCCCGATAGCCGATCGCCAGCGCCGTCCAGGCTTCGTGTCCTTGCGGAATGGTGTATATCTCTCGCGCCTTGTCAGGCACTGTGCCGATCATCTGATGCACGGCGAGGCCTCTTGCCGTCGCCTCGAGCACCAGATTCCCGGCCGCCAAGCCGAGGTCGTGGACCGCGGCCCGATTGTTCCGGCCATTGCCGCCGAATTTCAGGCTCACTACCCCCAACGCGAGGACGGGCGCGCGTTTCGCCCACGCCTGGTTTCCTTCGACCAAACAGCTGAGCAGACGTTCGAACGCCTCCACGTCCTCGTTTGTGGCAACAACATAGCTCCACGGTTGCTCGTTGTAGGAAGAGGGCGCCCAGCGCGCGGCTTCAAACAATGAGCGCAGGTCCGATTGCGATACAGGCCGGCCGTCAAACGCGTAGGGACTCCACCGTCTGGAGATAAACTCGTGGACTGGATAATCCGTAACCGCCGTCTTACCGGTTGCCGGCATAGCTTGACTCCGCTAAATTCAACCAGTCGTGGGATTTGCTGACTCTTATATCTAATCCGAGGCCGCGCCGCCGTCGAGCGCGAGGCGCCCACGCGGGGCTCGCGTTCCGGCCGCACGCACTACAACCAGGATCTTCCCGGACGATTGGGCAAGGCGGTGGAGTGCTCCGGACCGTTCAATTTCGCGGATCGCGCCTCCGGTGGACGCCACGGCATTTATGCTTGCGCCGCGAGGCGGCCCATGCGTCCGCTCCGGTAGTCCGCCATCGCTTGGTCGATCTCGGCCCGCGTGTTCATCACAAAGGGCCCCTGGCCAACGATCGGTTCCTCGATCGGCTGCCCATTGAGGAATAAGAGCGTGGTGTCTTCCAGCGCCTCGATCGCAAACGTTTCATCATCGCGCTCGAAGACGGCCAGTTCGGCCGCGCCAGCGGTTTCGCCAGACCCCAGCCGAACCCGGCCCTTGAGCAAAAACAGCGCCGTGGTCCAGCCGGCCGGAACATGAAACTCCGCGCGCGCGCCGGCTTTCAAGCGCACATCCCAAACGTTCATCGGGCTAAAAGTATGCGCGGGGCCGTGCGTTCCTTGGTAATTGCCCGCGATCACGCGCACGGTCCCGGCGCCTTCCGGCAGCTCCGCGCGGGGAATTTGGGCATTGGTGATATTTTGGTAACCCGGCGGGGCTTTCTTGTCCCTTGCGGCGAGATTAACCCACAATTGAATCATCTCGAACGGCCCGCCGCGCTTGGCGTATTCGGAGCCATGAAACTCCTCATGCACGAGCCCCGAGGCCGCCGTCATCCATTGCACATCGCCGGGACGGACAATGCCGCCCCCGCCCGAGGAGTCGCGATGCTCGACCTCGCCGCTATACACAATTGTGACCGTCTCGAAGCCGCGGTGCGGGTGGGCGCCGACCCCGCGCCTTTGTTGCGTCGGAGGAAAATTCTCCGGCCCGGCATAGTCTAGCAGCAGAAACGGCGATATTTCCTCGGCCCGGTCATTGTAGGAAAAAATGCTCCGCACGGGAAACCCGTCGCCAACCCAATGCCGTTCGTTGTTGCGCCGGATGGAGGCAAGCTTTTTCATCGTTCGATCTCCTTGGCCAACGTCTGCGTGGCACACGCTGGGGATTTGCAAGATGGCGGCTTCGCGTGCCAGAGATCGACATACGCGGTCGATTTTTCAAGAGCGCGCGCTCATGCCGCCGCGCCGATGCCGAACCGGCGATCCACATGCTGCAAGGCCGCCTGCAAAACACTCGTATCGGCGCCCGGCTTCACCGCCTCCAGGGCGAGATGGCGCCGCCATCCACGGGCACCTGGGAGGCCATTGAAGAGCCCCAGGACATGCCGTGTCATCGCGTGCAGTGGAACGCCCTCGGGAAGACGCCCCTCGATATAGGGAATGAAAGCCTCGACCGTCTCCGCCGCGTCGGCAAATGGCGCCGCCTCGTTGAAGAAAAACGGATCAGCGTCGAGGAGCAGCGCCGGGCTCTGGTAGGCGGCGCGGCCCACCATCACGCCATCGACGTGAGCGAGTTCGGCGCGCATCTCTGCAAGCGCCGCGAGGCCGCCGTTGAGGACGATCGGGACATCGGGAAAACGCTGTTTCAGGGCATGGACAAGACGGTAATCGAGCGGCGGAATATCGCGGTTCTCCCTTGGCGACAGGCCTTTCAACCAGGCTTTGCGCGCGTGCACGATCAATGCGTCGCAACCAGCCGCGATGACGCGCCCTGCCAACAGACCAAGCGCCGTTTCTGGATCCTGCTCGTCGACGCCCGTGCGGCATTTGACCGTCACCGGAATCTTAACGAGCGCCTTCATCGCGGCGACGCAATCACCGACAAGATCCGGCTCGCGCATCAGACAAGCGCCGAATGCACCGCTTTGCACGCGCTCGGACGGACACCCAATGTTGAGATTGATTTCGTCAAAACCGTAATCGGCGCCAATTTTCGCCGCCGCCGCCAATTCCGCCGGATCGGAGCCGCCGAGCTGCAGGGCGACGGGATGCTCGGCCGCGTCGAAGCGCAGCAAGCGACGGCGCTCGCCATAAAGGACCGCGCGGGCCGCCAACATCTCGGTGTAAAGCCGGGCGCGGCGCGACAGGATGCGATGGAAAAACCGGCAGTGCCGGTCGGTTAACTCCATCATCGGCGCTACGCAAAAACGATAGGCTTCGTTCGCGATTAAAGGTGAAGATTTGGCTGCGTTCATGAATTCGGAATTCCACGCAATCGTAAAACAACCCCTTGGCGCGCGCTACGAAACCGCAGCATCCGGCCGGGCTAGCGTGCGCTTTAACGAAGGATCGATGGCGAGCGCCTCGGCGATCAGCTCCGCAGTTGCTGCTTCGATCCGCTCTTCCAATAACCGCAAGAAACTCTGCCTGTCGAGGCCCGGTGCGATCGCGTCGAGGAAGGCGATCGTGACCTGGCCGGGATGGATCGAGACACTGCGGCGCGGCCAGTAGAGGCCGGTGTTCAACGCAACCGGCACGCAGACCGCTCCCGCGTCAGTATAAAGGTACCCGACCCCCGACTTATATTTGGGCGGCGCGCCGGCCGGCTTGCGCGTGCCTTCCGGAAAAATAATCATCTGGCGGCCCTCGGCAATCGCCTCGCGCACTTGCCGGGTGAGATCGGGCAACGCTTCTCCCCGCTTGGCGCGGTCGATCGCAACTTGCCCTGCACCCTTGAGATACCAGCCGAAAACAGGGATAGCCATCAGCTCGCGTTTGAGAATGTAGGAAAAATCCGCGCCTTTTGTCGTAAGTGCCAAGGTTTCGAGCGCCGATTGATGTTTTGATGCAATGATACACCCGCCGCGCGGAAGATTCTCCAAGCCGCGCCACAAAACTTTGGTTTGGCAAATTTTTTCGAGAAGCCAAACCGACGAGCCCGTCCAAAATTTCGCGTAAGCCTGGACCCTAAGGCGGCCCATGACGAGAACAGGCAGCCCGGCGAGCGCGAGCACGGTGGTCCACAGATAGAATGCTGTGTGAAAGGCAAGCGAGCGGAGCAAAATCATGGGTGTTCGATCGTGCAAAACGGCGGACGGGCTCAAGTTGAATTGCGCTGGTTCTACAGGGCCGGGTCCTAGAGGTAAAGGCATGCGATAATCCTTATTGCGTATATCGAAATCTTGTTATCTTCTCCACTTGAGGGGGCGCGGACATGGCCGAACAGTTAGATGTTTAGTCCCACGTTGTGCTGGTGTATGTTATAGCCGGCTGCAACGGGACGGATTATGGGACAAGTTTTGCACGGCTGCGCCTGCACGACAGAGGCGGTGCGTCGAGCAATCCAACAAAGT
>JBOHJQ010000079.1:0-16195 GCA_050728655.1 Methylocella sp. | reverse complement strand
GCATCGAGAACTATTCGCGCTATCTGACTGGCCGGCTTCCCGGCGAGCCGCCGCCTACCCTCTTCGAATATCTGCCCGACAATGCGCTTGTCTTCACCGATGAATCGCATGTCACGATCCCGCAGCTCGGCGGCATGTATCGCGGCGACTTCCGGCGCAAGGCGACGCTCGCCGAATACGGGTTCCGGCTGCCGTCCTGCCTTGACAACAGGCCTTTGCGTTTCGAGGAATGGGACGCGATGCGGCCGCAGTCGATCCATGTCTCGGCGACGCCGGGCACCTGGGAAATGGAGCGCACGGGCGGCGTTTTCGTCGAGCAGGTCATCCGCCCGACGGGGCTTATCGATCCGCCGGTGGAAGTTCGGCCCGCCCGCGCGCAGGTCGACGACCTTCTTGGCGAGGTGCGCGAGGTGGCTGCGAAATGCTACCGCGCCCTGGTCACCGTGCTCACCAAGCGCATGGCGGAGGATTTGACCGAATATCTGCACGAGCATGGCGTGCGGGTGCGCTACATGCACTCCGACATCGACACGATCGAGCGTATCGAGATTATCCGTGACCTGCGGCTCGGCGCCTTCGACGTGCTCGTCGGCATCAACTTGTTGCGCGAAGGGCTGGATATTCCCGAATGCGGCTTAGTTGCCATCCTCGACGCCGACAAGGAAGGGTTCTTGCGCAGCGAAACGTCGCTTGTTCAGACGATTGGCCGCGCGGCCCGCAATATCGATGGCAGGGTGATCCTCTATGCCGACCGCGAGACGGGGTCGATCGCGCGGGCCATGGCCGAGACCAGCCGCAGGCGCGAGAAACAACAGGCCTATAACCTCGCGCACGGGATTACGCCGGCCTCGATCAAACGCGGGATCGCCGACATTTTGGGATCGGTCTATGAGCAGGACCATGTCACCGCCGATGCCGGACTTGGCGCGCCGGAAAGTCTCGCCGGACATAATTTCAAGGCGACGATCGCCGATCTCGAAAAGCGCATGCGCGCCGCCGCCGCCAATCTCGACTTCGAGGAGGCCGCCCGCTTTCGCGACGAATTGAAACGCCTGCAGGCGGTGGAACTCGCGATCGCCGGCGATCCACTGGCGAGCCAGCGCGATGTCGAGGCGGAAGCGGGGGCTTTTGCGGGCGAACGCAAATTTGGACGCGCCGCCAATGTGTCAATAAGCCGGCCGCACAAGCCAACCGATTCCGAGATGGGACCGCACAACTTTGGCGGCGGCAATGCCAAGCCGCGTTCATCGGCGGGCAAGGGCGGAACGCGGGCTTGGAAGGGCAGGAGCCGGTGACCGAAATGCCGCGCAGGTGTCGGTTCGAACCGAATTGATGTGGGTAGCAAGTCATGCCAACGCTGGCGTCGGTAGCCTTGCGGTTCTGGCGAGCAGTGCGCTATTGCATGGCGACTGTGGCTTCGCCGGAAGATGGCCGGCGCGGACTTCGATCGAACTCGCCCGAACTAGGGTGGGCGTCGCCGTTATGCCTTGCTCGCGCGCCTGCTTCACTGCGGCAGGCGCTATCGCCGCCACCGCGATTTGACCAGTGATATTTGCAAATCCCGGCGCAACGGCATGGCCAATTGTCGATTGGGCCGGCCGCTCATGGCGCCAAACCGACGTGCGCGTGTCTCGGCGATACATAAGATTCGCGAAACCACGATCGCGATGGCTGGCGGGGTTGCCGGCGTGAACAGTTTCATGCCGGCCTCCGCCCTCCTGTCCGTCCGTTATTCGACCTGCAATAGCAGCGCGACGAGTTCGCTTTGGCGATGCGTGTCGGTCTTGGCAAAGACCGCTTTCAACTGATTGCGCGCCGTCTCCCGGGAAATCTTCAATTCTCGCGCCGCGATTTCGGGAGAGGCGCCGCGGGCGATGACGCAGGCAAGCCTCGCCTCCGAAGGGGTAAGGCGGAATGTCTTGGCGAGGATCGCCGCGGGTGGCCCAGGTTTCGGGCCCAACGCATTTAGCGTCAAAAGCACGCGCTCTTCCCGCGCGGGCAAGTGCGCCGCGCCGCCGAAACGCCAAATTCGCACGATGACCGGCAATTTGTCCTGGCGCTGAACGATGATCGGGTCGTTCGCCAATGGGTTGAGACGGGGCGACGTGCTCAATTGATCGATGGCGTCTTTCAGAAGCGCCCTGGCTACCGGGTCGCGAACGAAAAGACGCCGGTCTTTGATCTTGACATCGTTGTCGAAAATCGTTTCGGCCGCGGCGTTCACGTCGGCCACCAACCCGTCCTCATCGAGGACGATCGCGGGCAGGCGCATCGCATTGAGCGCCGCGTTTGGGGAGGGGGCCGATCCCCGCGCTCCCGCGACGGCGGCGATCTCGATCAAGCGTCTTGTGAAGGAAGCAAGAATACGCTCCTCCTCGGCGCGCAGACTGCCGACCTCCGAATTCATGTCGAAAAAGTTCATTTTGACACCTGAATCACTGTTAAAATTTTGCAATGAACGATGTGGTACTGGGATCGAGGGCTCTGGTTCTAACCGCGCATACCGAGAGCAACCCGGGTAACCTGCGGCCGAGTCGAGAGTCTTCGGAGAGATAGCTTTTTGACGAATAACAAGCCCTGACATTTCTATTGCGAGAGGCTCCCTTCTGGATCATGGGCAAAATGGCTAAGAAGCGGCACTGGTATCGGAAATGGCCGGATTGGCAAACAAAGGGTAGACGGTTTCGATAAAATCGCCCGTGGCTTAAAAGCGATTTCAACGACAGACACGGCCGCTTGCATGGCACCCACCTAAAAGCTCATTCAGAAATGAGCACAATTTCCGGCCCTGTAATGTGAGCAAGAGCACACTGGTCGCGGCCGCGCCGCGAAGCAGCCCCACTCACGCCTGTTCGTCACATAGCCGCAGATAGAAATATGACCATTCATCAACCGACAAATGAAAATTATTTAATCTGTGCCATAGGTTCCTTAACAGTAGAGCACATTATGGTCGAGACTGCAATACACCATTGCAGGCAAAGCGTTCGTTTGCTTGCACCGGCAGTATTTCCGCGCCGCGACACAGTGACGCTCCCGGCGTCTCCAAACCGCCCGGGGGTGGCACCGCACGCTTGCACGGCCACTTTGATTAAACAATAGAGTCCGAGGACTTCGAATCGGCAGTGCCGCCGAGAGTGCCAGCAAGAGCTTACGCCGATTGGTGTCGGCGAGTGAGCAGGAAGGAGCGAAAGCCTTGATATCCCTAACATTCCCGGATGGCGCGTCCCGCCCATGCGAGCCCGGTGCCAGCGGGTTCGATATTGCCAAAAGCATTTCGCCATCGCTTGCCAAGCGCGCCGTCGCGATGACGCTCGACGGAACCTTGCGCGACCTCGCCGATCGCTTGACGAGCGATGCTAGAATCGAATTCGTCACCCGCGACGACCCTCGCGCGCTCGAACTCATCCGTCACGACGCCGCGCATGTCCTCGCCGAGGCGGTGCAGACGCTCTTTCCCGGCACCCAAGTCACGATCGGGCCGGTGATCGAGAACGGCTTTTATTACGATTTCTATCGTGCGGAGCCTTTCACGCCGGAGGATTTTCCCGCGATCGAGAAAAAAATGGCCGAGATTATCGCCCGCGACAAGCCGTTCACGAAGGAGATCTGGACGCGCGACAAGGCCAAGGCATGGTTCGAGAACCATGGCGAGGCTTTCAAGGTCGAACTCGTCGACGCGATTCCCGTCAACGAGATTTTAACGATTTATAAGCAGGGCGACTGGCTCGATCTTTGCCGCGGCCCCCACATGACCTCCACGGCCAAGATCGGCAACGCCTTCAAATTGATGAAGCTCGCCGGCGCCTATTGGCGCGGTGATTCGACAAAACCCATGCTCCAGCGGATCTACGCGACGGCTTTCGCCAGGCAGGAGGAACTAAGCGCCTACTTAAACCAGCTCGAGGAGGCGGAGCGGCGAGATCATCGCCGCTTGGGACGGGAAATAGATTTGTTCCATTTTCAGGAGGAAGGGCCGGGCACGGTATTCTGGCACCCCAAGGGCTGGACCTTGTTCCAGACATTGATTTCCTACATGCGGCGGCGGCAAAGCCAACTTGGCTATATCGAGGTCAATACCCCGCAAGTGCTCGACCGCGCGCTGTGGGAGACTTCCGGCCATTGGCAGACGTTTCGCGAGAACATGTTTATCACTCAGACCGAGGACAAACGCGTCTTCGCCCTAAAGCCGATGAATTGTCCCGGCCACGTGCAGATCTTCAAGAACGGCCTTAAATCCTATCGCGACCTGCCGCTGAAAATCGCCGAATTCGGCGCCGTCCACCGCTACGAGCCTTCCGGCGCGATTTTCGGCCTCATGCGGGTGCGTGCCTTCACCCAGGACGACGCGCATATTTTTTGCACCGAGGATCAGATCATGGCGGAGAGCTTGAAGGTCAACGACCTCATCCTTTCCATCTACCGGGATTTTGGCTTCGAGGACATCGTCATCAAATTGTCGACGCGGCCGGAAAAGCGGGTCGGCTCGGACGCCGCCTGGGATAAGGCCGAGGCAGCCTTGTCGGGTGTCCTCGAGACGCTCAAGGGGCGCGGCGCCATGACCGCGATTAATCCCGGCGAAGGCGCGTTTTACGGCCCAAAGCTCGAATACACCCTGCGCGATGCGATCGGGCGCGAATGGCAGTGCGGCACGACGCAAGTCGATTTCAATTTGCCCGGTCGCTTGGGCGCTTTCTATATCGGGCCGGACAGCGAGAAGAAGACACCGGTGATGATTCATCGCGCCGTGTTCGGCTCGCTCGAACGCTTCATCGGTATCCTCATCGAGCATTTCGCCGGGCATTTGCCACTGTGGCTATCGCCCTTGCAAACCGTCGTCGCGACCATCACGAAGGAGGCCGACGATTACGCCCATGAAGCGATGGCGGCGGCGCGCAGACTGCGGCTTCTTGTCGAAGGCGATCTTCGCAACGAGAAAATCACCTATAAGGTGCGCGAGCATTCGCTGGCCAAGGTGCCGGTCCTCTTGGTTCTCGGCAAGAAGGAGGCGGCCCAACGCACCGTCTCGATCCGGCGGCTCGGTTCGCAAGAGCAGACCGAGATGGCCCTGGACGCGGCTCTGAAACTGCTCGCGGAGGAGGCAACGCCGCCGGATGTGAGGCGCGCGCAGTAGAGCGCTTTAGGCGCGGATCGTCTCTCCCAAAACGGGCTAGCAGGCCCTTGAAGATTTCGCGGTTGACGAGCACCGATCGGATTCTTGCGAGTGATCGCTGTGGCAGAATTGGGACACTCCTGGAATTTTGCAGGAGGCGCCTCGAAGGTGAGCGTAAAAGGTACTACCGTGACGCGTTGTGCCATTTCTTCTTTCGAAAGAGCATATCCGGCGCGGGGGGCGCCTTGACTGGCGCCAAGAGGTCCAGCCCGATGCCGACATGGACCACCCTGCGAGCAGCTTGCGGCGCGATGTGTCTCGCCTTGAGCCTGCCCATCTTCGAGTCGGCAAAAGCCGCTGAGCGTGGCCTCAGCGAATATATTCTTGGCCTCACCCTCCCGATGGAGGGATACACACCGCCGCCGGGCGTTTATTTCTTGGACACGTTTGTTCTTTATCAGGCCGGCGGCAATCTCTTCCCCGCCATCGGCTCCACGAGCAGCACGAGGGTCAAAGAAAATTTCGTCGCCGACCTCGCGATCGTCGGCTGGTTTCCGGATTTCAAGCTTTTCGGTGCCGACCCGGGGGTCGCCGTAACGGTTCCTTTCGCCGGGAACCGGGCTGCTGCGGCGAATTTCACGGTCGCCGGTCCCATGGGCCCGGCCCAGCGGTTTAGCCTCGTCGACGAGATCGCCAGCATCGCGGATACCGAATACAGCGCCATCCTTGGCTGGCATGCGGGCGAGCACCATTGGAACGTGATCCTGACCGGCTTCGCCCCGACGGGAAACTTTGAGCCCAACCGGGCGTCGCTGACGGGCCTGAACCGCCCCGCCCTCGATTTGAGGGGGGCTTATACGTACCTCGGTCTGCAGACCGGCCTCGAGGTCACGGGCGCGCTTGGCCTGACGCTCAACGCGCCCAACACGGCGACCAATTACCAGAGCGGCGCCGAGCTTCATTTCGAATGGGCGCTCAATCAGCATTTTCCTTTCGGCCTTGCCGCGGGCGTGGGCGGCTATTTCTATCAGCAGGTGACGAATGACCACGGCTCGGGCGACCAATTCGGCGCTTTCAGGGGACGCGTGGCGGCGGTTGGGCCGTTGCTCGGCTATGCGCTCAAGGCCGGGGCTCAAGAGGTCGACTTCAGCGCCCGGTGGTTTCATGAGTTCGCTGTCCAGAACCGGGTCCCAGGCGACTTGATCTACGCGGGCTTCAGTTTCCGGCTCTAGCGCAAACGAACGAGTTTACGGCGCTGCCCCCCTGCGGTGGCCACGCCTTTGACCCTCTGCCGCGCCGCTCATTTGGGCGTGCGATCGGGTTGCCAGCCCGGATGACCGGCCCGCTCCTTTATGAGCGCCCGCGCCAATGCGACAAACCCCTCTACGCCGATCTCTTCCGCTCGTAACGTCGCATCGATGCCCGCGCGGGCGAGCAAGCTGACGGCATCGCATCCGGCGAGCGATTTCAGCGATTGCCGCAACATCTTGCGCCTTTGCCCAAAGGCCGCTTGTGTGACCTCCGCCAGCAGCTTTGCGTCGCAGGCGAGCGGCGCCGCGCGGGGCACGAGTTCGACGAGCGCGGATCTGACCTTGGGTGGTGGCGTGAAGGCCGCGGCGGGAATATCGAAAAGAATGCGGGTCTCGCAGCGCCAGTTGGACAAGACCGCGAGGCGCCCATAGGCGGCGCGCTGCGCCGGGCCCGCGACGATGCGCTCGGCCACCTCGCGTTGAAACATCAAAACGAGCCGGTCGAACCAAGGCGGCCAGGGCTCGGATTCGAGCCAGCGGACAAGCAGCGTCGTTGCAATGTGGTAAGGCAGGTTGGCGCAAACGCGCGCGGGGCCTTCGCCACCTATAAGCCCGGCAAAATCGGTCTCCAGCGCATCGCCTTCGATGATTTCGAGCCGCCCTGGATAATGGTTGGCGATCTCGGTGAGCGCGGCAATGCAACGCGTGTCGCGCTCGACCGCGATGATTTTTCGCGCGCCCTCGGTGAGCAACGCCCGCGTGAGCCCGCCGGGGCCTGGGCCGATCTCGACGATCGTCGCATTTGTCAGCGGGCCAGCGGCGTGCGCGATGCGGCGGGTGAGATTGAGATCGAAAATAAAATTTTGGCCTAAGGATTTTTTTGCCAAGAGCCCATGCGCGGCGGCGACCTCGCGCAGCGGCGGAAGGCCGTCGAGCCGGCTCGCCGAAATCGGTCGCGGCCAGGATTTTCGCATTCTTGAAATTATAGCGGAAAATGGCCCTCTCGGTCATTTCTCGCGAGCTTGGCTGGCGCGGCGCGCGAGCTTGCCCGCGAGACGCAAGGCGGCGATGAGACTCGCCGGATCGGCTATCCCCTTGCCGGCGATGTCGAAGGCCGTGCCGTGATCCGGCGACGTGCGGATCAAGGGCAGGCCCAAGGTCACGTTGACGGCGTGATCGAAGGCGACGGTTTTGACCGGAATCAACGCCTGATCGTGGTACATGGCGACGACGGCGTCATAGCTCTTGCGCGCGCTGGGACGGAACAGACTATCCGCCGCGTGGGGTCCGCTCACCGCAACGCCCGCCGCCGCGAGATCGGCGACAGCGGGTGCGATGATCTCGATCTCCTCCCGTCCCATGGTGCCGCCTTCGCCGGCATGAGGGTTGAGCCCGGTGAACGCCAAGCGCGGGTTTTTTATCCCAAATCGCGAAGCAAGATCCCGCGCGGCAATGAGACCCGTGTCGACGAGGAGCTCGCGCGTCAATAGCGCCGGAACGCGCGCGAGCGGAACATGAATCGTTGCCGGGACGACGGCGAATTGCGGCGACCAGATCAGCATCACCGGCCGCCCGCATTCGCCGAAATAGCGCTCCGCCAATTCGGCCAGAAACTCGGTGTGGCCCGGATGGCGAAAGCTTGCGCGATAGAAGAGTTGCTTGGCGATCGGATTGGTCACGATGGCAGAAGCCTCGCCGGCGCGGATGAGGCGCACGCAAGTTTCAATCGAGGCGATGGTTCCGGCGGCATCCCTCATATCCGGCGCGCCCGGCTTTCCGGCAACGGAATGGTTCAAGGCTTGCACCGGCAACGCGTGGCGAAACACCACCGCAGCCTCGGCGCCGGCGGCGATCTTGATGGGAACATTCAGATTTAAGTCGCGCGCGATTTCCGCGAGGCGGTCCGGGCTGGCAACCGCCAGGAAAGGCGGCGCATCTGGCTTATCATGCGTCTTAAGCCAGGCTTTCAGCGTGAGTTCGGGGCCGATGCCCGCAGGATCGCCCTGCGTCAAACCCAGAGGAAGAATGTTGGCCAGCAGCGATCGCGCCATCGAGATCTTGCCGTCAATGTTGCACAATCACGGCTCTCGCGCGCAATTCCTTGAGACGGCGTTCACCGTCGGCCGCGATATGCGCCGCTAAAATCTTTTGCGAGATCGCGGCCCGTGCCGCGCTATCGTCCTTGGCGGTGCCTTTGGCGCACACCGCGATCATTTCAAGTCCCTCGCTTGAGCGTTGCGGCGCCGTGAGATGGCCCGCCGGGGTTTTATCGAGCAATTGGCGGAGGCTCTCGCTGATTTCGACCGAGGTCTTGGTCAGGGAATCGCGAACCGTCACGTCGTTCATTGCGCGGGCAAGGGGAAAACCGCTGTCGCAATCGGTGAACCGCCCACGCAATTGCTCGGCCTCGCGGGCGCGCTCCGTCAAGGCCGCGGCCGTCGCGGAGTGGGGGACTGCGAAAATAATTTGACGCACCGTATATGCGGTTCCGGAGGCCGTCTTGCCGCCTTGCTTGGCAAGTTCGGCGCGAACCTGTTCCTCGCTCGCCTCGACGCCCTTATTCAAGGCTTGCACCAGGACATTAAAAGCAAGGTCGGCGCCGAAGTGAGCTTTGAAGTGGTCCGCTGTCACTCCGGCATGTTGAAGTGCCGCTATCAAGGCATCCGGGGCAAGTTTCATGTCCTGCGCGACCTTGACGATTTGTTGCGCAATGTCGCTGTCTCTCGGGTTGACGCCAAATTTGCCAGCCTCATGGATTTCGAGACGGTCCGTATAAAGGCTTTCGATCGCGGCGTCGCGCGTCGCCGGTTTGCGCAAAACGCGAAGCATCTTCATCCGCTCGTCGATATCGATGTTTGTGATCGGATCGCCGTCGACGCTGGCGACGATCTCCTGGGCGAAGGCGGGGCCGCCGGCGAGCGTCATGATAGCGACGATCGCGGCAACGCTCACGCAAAGACTTAAGCAGACATAAGCGCCGCGCGCGCCACGGGGACACCGCGCATCGGTTCCTGTTTCCATGATAAAGTTCTCTCCTATATCGGGCCTAAGCAAGCCCTCTCCCGGAAGACCCGAGGCCGGCCGACGGCAAACGAGCAAGCCTTGAAAACTCAATATTTCACACCGTCGAGCGCCGTCGTGTTGAGAAAAGTTTGGCTTACCTTGGTGGCTCCCAGTGTGCGCAGTTGCAGCTGCAGCAGCACGGTTTGGTTGCGGACCAAAGAGCCGCTCCCGTAATCTTGATAATTCGAGCTGTAATTGACCGAAAAGGTCGTGCACTCGTCCTGATAGCCGGCGCCCAGCCCAAAGGCCGCGATCGCGAAGGGGCCAGGATTTGTGAAACCAATCAATGCGGCGGGATAAAATTGGCGGCTCATGTCGAATGTAATGTTGCCCTGCGCGAAATAATTATCGCTGATCTTATAGCGCGAGGAAAGCGCGAGCCCTTCGCGCCGCACGTCGTAGCCGATGACGGGTTGCGCCTCGTAATCCGCGAATTGAATGGAGCCGGTCAGCGCCCCAAAATTATAGTTTGTGATGAGATCGACGCGCCGTGCCGCCAATGAGCTGACATCGAACCGCGCTTTGGCAACAAAGGAAAAAATCGAGTTGGGCGCGATCGTAAGCGCGCCGACATAGTCAGAGAGCCTTGTGTCAAGTCCCGAGCTTAACCCAACATTGGCGGCATCCGGCGTCGCGTAGGAATTGATTCCCGCCAACTGATAGGACTGACCGGCGATGAGGTTGGCGTAGCCGCCGTTGTTGAAATTCGTGGTGAACTGGGCGCCGTAGTTCAGCCTAGTTCCGGTTTCGAACCGGTCGTAGCCCGAATATTTGCTCCAGTCGAACAAGGTAGAATCATCGAAAACGAGGCTTTGCGCGTCGAGGTTGACGAGCGAGCTCGACCCAATTTGCTGGTTTGGACGCGACACGACTTGTACGATCGGTTCGAAAACCAGCGAGGCAAAACTTGTTTTGGCAAGGAAGGGATAGCGGTAATCAAGCCCTGCTCCCGGGACGAACTCGCCGAAAAAGCTCGCATCCCGGTTGCCGACAAAATTCGCCTGCGAAGCGTTGAGGTAAGTCGAGTGGCCAAAGGCCGACGCGAAGGTAAAGGAATTTGTGGTGTTGATATCGAGCCATTCGCCGTTTAGTCGCGCGAAGGCGAAAGGCGTGAAGACCTCGCCGATCGGATCGATGTATTTGCGCTTCCAGGACGCCTCCACCGTGGCGCGCGTGTAATCGCCGCCGAGGCCGCGCAGAAGGCAATCGCCGGTGACCCGGCCCGGAACATAGTTGGTGCAGATGTCATAAAGACCAAAGGCATTGTCCAACACGCGGGGCCCGACCGCCTGGAAGCTCGCCGAACTCGCCGAAAGACTGGTCAGATTGAAATCGAGTTCGACCTGCCCGCCGACTCCGAAAGACTTGGCGGGGTCGATGTCGAAGGTCTTGTTGTAGTCCCACACCGGATGCGCGAGCGGCTGCTGCGGCTGAAAGTCGTGGCTCGACAGGCCCTCGAAAGAGTAGCCGCGCAGATCGAAATAGCCGCGATCGCCTTGGCCGACGAGATAGACGGTCGACGTCGTTTCGCTGAAATAATTCCAAGAAACCGTCTGACTCGGCACGTGATAGTCGTTCAAATACCATTTGTCCGAAAGAAGCGTGAATTCCCAGCCAAATTTCCACTGATCGGCGATATAGAACTGGCCCTTGCTTTCGAACGAGCCGCGGAGCGTCTTGTTGCCGGAGCCGAATGGCGCAAAGGGGAAGACGGCTGGGTTTTGCTCGGAGATCCCTGTCGCCCGGATGTAATATTCGCCGCTGTCCAGCCGCTGCCGCCATTCCGCCTTGGCGAAAAACCCTTGCTGGGAATAATAGGTCGGCGTGAACGTCAAGTCGTAATCCGGCGCGAGTGCCCAGAAGATTGGAATGCCGAGGCCGGCGCCGAGCTGAGAGTTATAGGCAAGAAAGGGCGAAAGAATACCTGATTTGCGGGTGACGCTTGGATCCGGCGCCGAAAAGAACGGGACATAGGCGATCGGTATGCCGAGGAATTCGAGCGAAGAGTCTTCATAATAGATCATTTTTTCGTCGCTCTTGTGGATGATGCGCTTGGCGTGCACCCGCCACAATGGCGGCTTGTCCGGATTGTCCTTGCAGGCCTCGCAAGCCGTGTAGGTGCCCTTGTCGAAAACGGTGGTATCGCCTTCGATGCGTTCGGCACGCGGTGCGCTGAAATAGGTCTTATAGGTGCCAGTGACGGTCCCTGTCGTATCCGTATTGACCGGCGCGCCCGGGAGTTGAGCGCCGAGCACGTTCACATATGGCTTGGCGGGCGTATCGGCGCGCAAGCTTTCAATGAAACCGTCGCGGAAATCGTCGGTCAGGTCAAACCGGTCGCCATGCAGCACCGTTCCATCGCGTTCGGTCAATTTGGCATGGCCTTCGGCATACACCCGGCCAGTGTTGCGATCGTAAACGACCCGGTCGGCCTCGAGCGTCTGGTCTTTGTAATAGATCCTCGCATTGCCTTCGGCCGCAACAGTGTTCTGTTCTGTATCGTAGCGAAGCTCGTCCGCTTCGACGAACATTTTCGCGGTTTCGCCGAGAGCATTTTCGGTCGCGCGGCCGGCGGGTTTCTGCGCCGCCGCCGGCAAGGCTCCGGCCACCAGCGCGGCACCGGACAAAGCCAGTGGCAGTACGAGCGAAAGCCGGACAAAACGCCGCGCCCGAGGGAAGTGGCCGATCGCTTCGGCGGGGCAAAAACGCCGCCCCATCAACCGTCCTCCTGATTCAGCAAAGCGAACGCGCCGAGCAGGCTCGCGACGACAGCCGGGGACCACGCGGCGACAACCGGGCTAAGCAAACCGGCCCCGCCGAAATCGCCGACGAATTTTACCGCCACATAAAGCACGAACCCTGTGCCCACGCCACCGGAAACCATCTTGCCTATCCCACCAAAACGAAAAAACCTTAACGAAAATGCCGCCGCGATTAACACCATGGCGATAAACAGGAGCGGCCTCGCCAGCAGCTGGTGAAACTGGAGCCGGTAGCGGGTTCCGTCGAGGCCCGCCGTCTCTGCCGCGGCGCGCAACGACGGCAAGTCCCAAAACGGCACGGAATCCGGCGCGATCAGGCCTCGCACCGCGTCCTCCGGCGAAAGGCTAGTGGCCAGAAGATAAGTTCCGGCGGCAAAACTCTCTTCTCCAGGCGCCGTGACCCGCGCATGGTCGAATTGCCAGACACCGGGCAGGAGTTTACCGGTTTGCGCCGCGATCCTTTGTCCGAATGTCCCGGCGCGATCGTAGACATAAGCGGCGACGGACGTCAGGTTTGTGGCGTCCGCCGACACATGGTCGGCCCTTATGAACGCCTCTCCATCGACGCTTTTTTGCCTGATCCACAGGCTTGTGTCATAATTTTGCTTGCCGTCGCGGCCGAATAGCCGCGTCTCGATCGCATCCGCGCGATGCTTCATCGCGGCGGAGACCGGATTGAACAACACCACCGAACCAATTCCGGCCACGGCCGCGATGGCGAGCGGAGGAACCAGAAATCCCCAGGCCGAGACGCCGACGGCTCTGGCCACAAGGAGTTCCAACTTGCGGGTCAGGTTGACAAACGTCGCCATTGTGCCGAACAACACGCAAAACGGCATGATCTGCTCGGATACCGATGGGACACGCAGAAAGGATAGGTAGGCGATATGTCCAGCCGACACGCCACGAATGTTTCCGGCGCGCCGCAATAGCTCGACAAAATCGACGACATAGATCATGCCGGAAATCATCAGAAATACGGCCGCGATGGTCAGCACGAATCGTGCGGACAGGTAGCGGCCTAGCGTCCAGCCGATCATCGCGTGAATCCAGCGCTGGGTTTGGCGAGACGAGAGCCGAGAAAGGCGAGGAAATCCAGGCCGGCTTCCGTCAACGCGGCGCGGACGGGTGCCGCCGTTTCCAAGGCGGACCCCGCCGCTAGGCACGCGCGGTGTTTGGCGGAAACCCGCCTATTCCTGTCGCAGCTGTTTTCATGAAGGATCATGTTCGCCATCTTGCTGGAAACCTGCTCCAAACCTGGATTTTTCCGCGCATGCTGGGCGTCCGCGCGCTGCTCCCTCGTTCCTCTTCGCTCGCCCCTGCGCGGATTTGCGCATTTGGGAAGCAATTCAAACCAAAAGGAGTGGCGGTTTTTTGGCGGGCAAAGGGGTCTTTCGAGCATGATTCTGATTTAGGGTTAAAGTTGCTATGATGCCAAACTTGTTGTTTGCTCATGATATTGTGGCGGCAACCGGGGCGGTTTCCGGGACCGCGCGCCAAGGCGCGGGTCCTGGATCCTCTTTGGACCCGCGCGTAGGCCCGCCCCGGCCGCGCCAAAAACTTTCGACGGCGGACGCTGGGAGAGCCCTCGCGCCTGCTTGTCCAGGCGGACGTTCGTCATGCCAGGATCGAGCTGATGGTCGGAGTGGCCAGGTGAACGGCTTTATGAAGCCACGAGGGGTCAGCTGGAACAAATAACTGGTTTTGAGGCGCGCCAACAGGGTGGCACGGCGCTATAAAGTCACCTCCGGCGCGGCAGAGGAACAGATGACCGAAACAACGAAAATCGAATTTGTCGCGCTCGCGACGTTGCCGGTTCAAACGCGGGCCTCGCCCGAACTGGCCGGCGGCGAAGCCGGACCCGCGCGGACTTTGGTCATTTTCATGGGCAAGGATTTCGCTTTCGGCGCGGCGACCCCTCGACTCATTGGCGATCACGGAGTGGCGCTGATCAAGAAGGCGGCCGCCGCCGTCAAGTTCAAGGGAAAGGCTTTGACCGCGCTCGATATCGTCGCGCCCGCCGGGCTTGCCGTCGCGCGGCTGGTAGTAATTGGGACCGGCGGCGACGGCGAAGATGGGGCGGGCCAAATCAAGCAGAACGTGCCGCCACCGCCCCTCGACCACGCCGGCCTCGGCGGCTTTGTCATGGGCAAGCTTGGTCATGCCGCAAGCGCGACCGTCGCTTTCGATCTGCCCTGTCCCCCCAAGCATCCGGCCCGCGCGGCAACCGAATTCATGCTTGGGATGCGGCTCCGCGATTACCGGTTCGACGCCTACAAGACTAAGAAGAACGAAGATGGGGAGACCGAAGGCCGCGCCGATGTTGTTCTTGCCGTCGACAAGCCGGCCGCGGTCCGCCGCCAAGCCACAGGCAGGGAGGCCGTGGCGGCCGGCGTGTTGACTGCCCGCTCGCTAGTCAACGAACCCGCGAACGTCCTCCACCCGGAAGAATTCGCCAATCGCGCCGCGGCGCTCAAGAAGCTTGGAGTTGAGGTGACGGTCCTCGACGAATCGGCCATGCGCGAACTCGGCATGGGTGCGCTTCTCGCGGTCGGGCAGGGCTCGGCCCGCGGCAGCCGCGCCGTCATCATGCGCTGGCGCGGCGCGAAAGGCCTGAAGGACGGCGCCAAGCCCAAGACCAAGGCGAAGCCGATTGCGTTTATCGGCAAGGGCGTATGCTTCGACACCGGCGGCATATCGATCAAACCCGCCGCCGGGATGGAGGACATGAAGGGCGACATGGCCGGAGCCGCCTGCGTCGTGGGCCTCATGCTGGCTCTCGCCGAACGCAAGGCTAAGGTCGATGTCCTCGGCGCCATCGGTCTTGTCGAAAACATGCCGGGTCCGCAAGCGCAGCGTCCGGGCGACATCGTGAAATCCATGTCCGGCCAGACGATCGAAGTCATCAACACGGACGCCGAGGGCCGTCTCGTCCTCGCCGATCTGCTTTGGTATGTTCAGGACAAATTCAAGCCCAAGTTCATTGTCGATCTCGCGACCTTGACCGGCGCCATCCTTGTCGCGCTCGGCCAGGAGCACGCGGGCCTGTTCACCAATGACGACGAATTGGGCGAGCGGCTCATCGCGGCGGGTAAGGCCACTGGCGAAAAACTATGGCGTCTGCCGCTCGGGGCGGCCTACGACAAAATGATCGACTCGAAGGTCGCCGACATGAAAAACACCGGCGGCCGGCATGCCGGGTCGATCACCGCCGCGCAATTCCTCCAGCGCTTCGTCAACGGCACGCCATGGGCGCACCTCGATATCGCGGGCACCGGGATGGGTTCGCCGGCAAGCGAGATCAATCAAAGCTGGGGCTCTGGGTTCGGCGTCCGCCTGCTCGACCGGCTCATTGCCGATCATTACGAGGGGTGACGGCGCGCCGCGCGCGGCGAGCCGTGGCCCGCCTCCGATGACTGGGCCGGCAGGCCGGGACCGCAAGTGCCCGCCGCGGCCGAGGTCGCGCCGCTGTCGCCACCGAATAATCAGGGAATTGTTGACCGCCCCGGCTCCGCTGGACCATAACGAGCAAAATGGATTGAATGACATGCAGAGTGTACGACCGGTAGGCGCGTTACTCGCGACTGCTGTCGCCTTCGTCGCATTCAGCCGCTGCCTTGCCGCCGAGGGGCTTCAGGCCATCGAAGTTCCTGGCGACCGGGCCTTTATGGAAAGCATCACCGCCGGCCCGGACGGCACCTTGTATGTGAGCAGCCTTGCGTCGGGCGGGATCGCCCGGATCAAGCCTGGCGCGTCGAAAGCCGAGGAATGGATCGCCCCGGCGGCGTTTCAAAGCCGTTCAACATTTGGCGTTTTTGCCGATGCAGAGTCAAACACCCTATGGGTCTGCTCGAACGATATGTCTGGTGTCGGCGTCGATGGCCCGGGTCGTGCAATTGGCAGTCACCTCAAGGGCTTCGATCTTTCGACAGGCGATGGCAAGATAAGCGCGCAACTCCCAGGCAAAACGAATCTCTGCAACGACATGACCGTTGCCAGCGACGGGA
>JBOHJQ010000078.1:0-16267 GCA_050728655.1 Methylocella sp. | reverse complement strand
ACCGAATAGGTCCCCTCGCGCACCCGCGGCAGGATGACCCAGCGGCAAGCCGCGATGAAGCCGACGGTGACGAGCACCATGACGAAGGCGGTGGGCAAGGCCATGATAGGGATCGAGAGCATGTAACGGGTGCGATCAATATCGGCGGTGCCGATCAGATCGTCGATCCTGTCGAATACCCAAAAGGCCGGGAAAATCGGCAACAGGCCAAGCGGGGGTATCGCCAGAAGCAGGACCCCATACATGATCGCCATAATGCCCCGGCGCGCGCGGGAAGCCGTGGGGGGCGGATCCAGCGCGGCGCGATCCACCATGCGAACCTTGCGTCCCGGCGAGCCATCCCAAACTTCCCACGCCCCGGCCCGGCCACCCGCCCCGATCGCGGTTAGATCGCCGAGCTCGGCCCCCTCTTCGATGACGACATTTTCCTCGATGACGCAGGACGATCCGACATAGGCCTTTGCGCCGATCTCGATCGTGCCGATAACGAGTTCGTTTCCCTCGACCCGCGCATTGGCGAAATTGGAGTTCGATCCGATACTCGCGCCGGCGCCGATCGAAATCAGATCGACCGCGCCCGGCGCGATCTCGCCGATGAGCGCGTCCTTGCCAATTCTCGTCCCGAGCGCCATCAGATAGAGCCGCATGATGGGGGAACCCTGAAACCATTTGATATGGACCAGTCCAAGGAACCGCTTCACTAGCCACCAGCGGAAATAATAAACTCCCCATAAAGGATAGCGTCCGGGCTTGGTCTTTCCGATCACCAGCCATTTCGCGGCGATGACGATCGCCACCGTCGCGATATTGATGCACATATAAACGCCGATGAGCGAAATCATTTCCTCGAAAAAGCTCGCTTCCGCGCCGGTGAGCAGCATGTAGCTTACGAACACGCCGAGCCATTGCGCGGTTACGAGAGCGAGTATAAGGGGAAGCGCAAGGGCCTGCGCGCACCCGCAGAGGAACCGGCGCGCCAAGGGCGGCGGCACGAAGGACAGATCCTCGGCCTTTGATCCATGTCCCCATTTGCGGTCGAGGAGTTCGGCCATCGCACGAAGCGAACGCGCGTTGTAGACGTCTTGCAAGGTGATCCGTGCCAAGGCGGGCGTTTCGCGCACGGCCGAGATGAAGCGCGCCGCGAGAAGCGAATGGCCGCCAAGATCGGTGAAGAAATCGGCGTCGAAAGGAATGGCCTGCGGCGGCAGCACGCGTTTGGCGGCATCGAGGAGTTTTGCCTCTGTCCCGCTCTTCGGCTCTTCTTGCGCCTCGACGGCATCGGCGAGGCCAAGTTCAATCTCTTTCAGGCTCTTGCGGTCGATCTTGCCGGAGGCGAGTTTAGGCAGGTTTTTAACGAGCTCGAATCGTGCCGGGACCATGTATGGCGGCAGGCTTTGCCGCAGCTCGTTGCGCAAGAGTCTCGCGTCGATTTCGGCGTCCAAGGAGGGAACCACGAACGCAACGAGCTGTTCGATTTCGTTATCGTTGCGCAAGACGACGCCGGCATGCGCAACGCCAGGGAGACCGGCGAGCTTTGCTTCGATTTCGCCCAATTCGACGCGAAAGCCGCGAACCTTGACCTGATCGTCGATCCGGCCATGGAACACGATTTCGCCGTTCGTGGCGATCTCCACCGCATCGCCGGACCTGTACAAAACCGGATCGGGCGCATCATCCACGAAAGGATTGGCGATGAATTTCTCGCGGGTCAGCCGGTCGCGGCGCAAATAGCCTTTCGCCACCCCGGGCCCGCCGATGAGAAGCTCGCCTTCGACGCCCGGCGGGAGAAGGTCGAGGCGCTCGCCGGCCACATAGCAAGTGTAATTCGGAATCGGCCGGCCGATCGTGATCTTAAAGCCCGGCCGCACTTCCGCGACGGTTGCGACGACCGTCGTCTCGGTAGGGCCGTAGGAATTGAAGATCTTGCGCCCGGGCCTGGACCAGCGATCGGCAATCGAGGGCGGGCAGGCCTCGCCGCCAAGGATAATCAGCCGCAAGCTTGCAACATCGCGCGGCAGGAGCGCCAAAAGAGTCGGCACGGCATCAAGCACGGTCACGCGATTTGCTTCGAGAAGTCCGGGCAGCTTGTCGGCCTCGCCCATCATCTCGGCGGTCGCGACGAAAAGGCTCGCGCCGACGAGGTAAGGAAGCCAGATTTCCTCCATCGAGAGATCGAAGGCAACCGAAGCGCCCTGGAAAACGATATCGCTCGCTTCAATCCCATAGACTTCGTTGGCGGCGCGCAAATAATGGCAAATATTGCGCCCCGATATCACGATGCCCTTGGGCGTGCCGGTCGAACCGGAGGTGTAAATGAGATAGGCGGGGTCCTCCGGGCGCGCGCCGAGCGCCCGCGCGTCGACTTTGACTAGGTCCGCGGCGTCGATCGATTCGGCCAAAAGACCGGCAAAAGTCCAAGCCGGGCAGGGGGCCTTAAGCCTTGCGGCGAGAGTGGCAGAGGTGAGGAGGCCCCAGGCTTCGGCATCTGAAAGGCAAACAGCGACGCGTTCGGCGGGGGCGTCCGCATCGAAGGGAAGCCAGGCAGCGCCGGACTTGGCGATCGCAATTTGCGCGATCAGAACCTCGTGGCCGCGCGGCATCCAAAGGCCGACGGTGCGGCCCGGACGAACCCCTTTTTGCAAAAGGACGCGGGCGAGGGCCTCGGCTTTCGCATCGACCGCGGCATAGGTGAGCTTGCCCTCTGCCGTGATCATGGCGATGGCGGAAGGGCGGCCGGCGGCTGTTGCGGCAAAGATCTCGCA
This sequence comes from Methylocella sp., assembly GCA_050728655.1. Lineage (GTDB taxonomy): Bacteria > Pseudomonadota > Alphaproteobacteria > Rhizobiales > Beijerinckiaceae > Methylocapsa. The sequence goes on along the minus strand of JBOHJQ010000078.1, from coordinate 13,505 downwards.
GAGCAATTCGCCGCGGATCAAATCCGGCCGCGCGGGGCCGCGCAAAACGGAGCCTGAGGCAGGCGCTGGCGGCGCGTCACTGTCCGTGAAAGCTTGGGCGGGCGCCAGACTATGCAGCATGACTAATCCAGTTCGAACCAAGGCTCCTCAGCTTACGCGCCCTTGCCTGATATGGGAACTCGGCCGCGGCAGGAACATTACCAGGGAGGCGTTCCATCGATCCTTAATGGCGTTTTGATGAATTTCCAGCGCCAAAGCGTGGCCGTACGGCGCGCCGGTCCGGCGGCTCCAAAAACTTTATGGCAGGCGCGAATTTACTATAAATCTGTCTCTTTTGGTTAATCTTTACCTTGACCGCTCCAGCGTGCCGCGATGGCCGCTTGGATTCTGCATGGCCAGTGTCGATTCAAGCGGCTTTGTTCCTGGCGCAACCCCTCGCGATCTAGGTCGAGCGGTGCCGCCCCCAATTGCGCAAGCAATCATTTTCGGCTTGTCAGGCTGAATGGGCGGTGAATGCCTTTACTCCTTGCCGACAACCGAAATGTCAGGAGCGGCGGGATTTTTCATGCCGATGATATGATAGCCCGCGTCAACATGCAGGATTTCGCCGGTGATACCGCGCGCCATCGGCGAAAGGAGAAAGGCGGCGCTCTCGCCGACCTCCTCGATCGTCACCGTCCGCCGCAGCGGCGAATTATACTCGTTCCACTTAAGAATATAGCGGAAATCGCCAATGCCGGAGGACGCCAACGTCTTGATTGGGCCAGCGGAGATCGCATTGATCCTGATATTGCGCTCGCCGAGATCGGCGGCAAGATAGCGCACGCTCGATTCGAGCGCCGCCTTGGCGAGCCCCATGACGTTATAATGCGGCATCCATTTTTCGGCCCCGTAATAGGTGAGGGTCAACATGGCGCCGCCGTTTGGCATCAGCTTTTCGGCGCGCTGCGCTATCGCGGTAAAGGAATAGCAAGAAACCAAGAGCGTACTCGAAAAGTTTTCCGCGGTCGTGTCGATATACCGGCCAGTCAACTGATCCTTGTCGGAAAAAGCAACGCAGTGCACGACGAAGTCGAGATTTCCCCAAATGCGCTCGATTTCCTTGAAAACCGCGTTCAAAGCCGCTATGTCGGTGACATCGCAATCGCCGACAACGTGAGCGTCGAGTTCCTTGGCTAGCGGCCGAACCCTTTTTTCAAGCGACTCGCCTTGGTAGGTGAAAGCGAGCTCGGCGCCCGCCTCGCGGGCGGCCTTGGCGATCCCCCAGGCAATCGACCTTGTGTTGGCGAGCCCCAGGACCAAGCCGCGTTTACCAGCGAGAATTCCCGAGGCGTGCAGTCCAGGCGTTAACATTTCCGCTTGCGTCATGCTTGATCCGGACCAGAGAACTAAGGAAGCCGCCATTTGGAACGGCCGTGGCGTCCGCTGCGTTTAAGGGCTGCGCGGGTTTAGCGCAAGACTGCCCACGGAGGAAAGCCCCGCGCGGATTTTTGCTTTTCCCATGGTCAGGGTGGCACGCGGGCGCTAATATCAATGATCTGGGCGGAGCCGCACAGTGACAGCGCCAGGAGGGGAGCGCAAAGGTGGCCTTGCAGGACGATTTGCATTCATCGGCGTCGCGGCTTTGCCGTTATGCGCGCGCGCTCGTTACCGGTCAGCCGGGGCCTAGCGAGATCGCCGACGATCTTGTCCACGCGGTTTTGCTGCGAACATGGGAATCCGGAACCGCCTCGCGGCTGGCCGGGCGCGATCTCCATCTCCACCTCTATGCGCTGCTCACGGAATGGCACCGCGAAAGGTTGGCGGCCGGAAGGATGGGCGGCAAGGTGCATATAGAGAAGGAAAATTTCTCCGCGGGTGGGCCGCGCGCCGCCGGGGCTCTGCCGGTTCCGGTTTCGCCTCGCAACAAATTCACGGCCGCGCTCTTGGCCCTCGCGCTCGAAGAGAGGGAGGCTTTGCTGCTTGTCGTGCTTGAAGGGTTCAGTTTTGCGCAAGCCGCGCGAATCCTGAAAATTTCGCGAACTGTTCTCGTCATGCGTTTGGCGCGCGCGCGCGCCGCGCTGAGCGAAATTGCATCCGAAACGCCATCGCGTCCGGCCAAGACGCGCGCCTCCTATCTGCGCGTGGTCAAATGAGAGCATCATGCGCGGACCCGACCCTCCTGTAAGCGAAGCGGAATTGCACGGCTTTGTCGATGGCGACATCGAGCGCGGCCGGCGCGAGGCCGTTCAGGCCTTTCTTGCAGCTTCGCCGGGGGATGCGGCCCGGGTCGAAACATGGCGGCGCCAGAATGAAACGATTCGGGCTGCCTTCGCGTCATTCGAAACCGGGCCGCTGCGTTGGTCCTTGCCGCTTGCTCCCGGCGCCGGGGGAGTGGCGGCGACTGGACACGCTGCCGGGGGACGAGCCGAAGCGAGCGGCTCGCATTCGTGGCGCGGGCGCTGGTTCGCGCGGCTGATTGGGCTTTCCTTTGCGAGCGGAGCGCTGCTGGCGGTTAGCGTGGCCTATCTTGCCGGTCGCGTGAACGCGCCGGAAGCCGCGTCGCCTTCCTCGGGAGGCCCCACGCCGGCTGGGATGAACGATACCTTCGTCACGCGGGCAATGGCGGCGCTCCGGCCACTTGAGCGGCCACCCACAGCTGCGCCTCGTTCGCCAAACAGCGATGGGCCGGGGCAAGACGCGGCAGCTCCGATATTGCCGAATCTTCTGGTCGACGGCCTAAAGCTTGCTGGCGTCCGCGCCATCCCCGGCGATCAGGGCCAAATGTTGTGCCTGGTTTACGCGCGACCGGACGAGGCGAAGATCGCGCTCTGCGCCGAGAAAGCTAGCGATCCGGGCGAGAGCGTCTCGCGCGTGTCCGGTCATTTTCCCTCAGGCGCGATCAGCTGGCGTCAGAAGGGAGCCAATTACGCCCTCGTTGGCGCTCTGCCCGAGCCAGAACTTCGCGCTTTGGCGGATCGGCTACATGCCCAAGTCGCGGCTTTTGATGCGAGGTAGATAAGGCGCGGGAATTGACCGGTCGCGGACCCGGATCTTACCAAAATGCTTCCCGTGAAACGTTTTGGCACGATTGGGCCGAAAACCTTTCATGGCCGAACTCAGCGGCGCCTCTTCATTCTGGTAAGATCGACCGATTTTTTGGCGCAATTGCAGGAAGGCGGCGGCGCCTCCATGGCCCGGCCCGTGGTCAGAAGGCACCCTCGATGTCAGGTTCGCTGACCGAGGGTGTCAGACGGAAATCCCGAGCCGAAGCCCCGCGCGGCGTGATCAGTACGCGCCACGGACGCCTCCGACTGCTCGGCCGGAATGTACCTCAATTGCATCGGATAAGGCCTCCCCGAATCAGGAAGCCTCATTCGAATCAGACTATTCTTGCTACTTCAACCCGTTCGAGCCATTCCGCAAATCGCCCTGGGGGATACCCCTACGCTGTTTACATCAATGCCCGATGTTACTATTTTGTCGTATCTCCGTCCCGTCCCATTTTTCCCGTAGGGTGAGTACCCCAATATGCGCGCCGAGGCCGAAACGCTTGTCCAATCCATCAAGCAATCGATGGGATTGCTGAGGAGGCATCTTTGACGTCGATGCCGCCGCCCGCCGCCTCGCCGAGCTGAACGCCAAGGCCGAGGATCCAAAACTTTGGAGCGACGCGGAAGCCGCGCAAAAAATCATGCGCGAGCGCACCGCACTCGAGGATAAGCTTGCTTCGCTCAATCATTTTGAAAATGAACTTCTGGACGCAATCACCCTCGTCGAGCTTGCCGAGGCGGAACACGACGAGGCTTCCGCGAGGGAAGGGCTCGACCAGCTGAATGCCCTGAAAGCGGAAGCCGGGCGCCGCCAGATCGAGGCGCTGTTGTCCGGCGAGGCCGATGCCAACGACACCTATATCGAGGTTCACGCCGGCGCCGGCGGCACCGAGAGCTGCGATTGGGCGCGCATGCTGTTTCGCATGTATGCGCGGTGGGCCGAGCGGCACAAATATAAGGTCGAGATCATCGAGGAGACGGCGGGCGACGAAGCCGGCCTCAAATCCGGCACCTTGCTCGTCAAGGGTCACAATGCGCACGGCTGGGCCAAAACCGAATCCGGCGTGCACCGCCTGGTGCGCATCTCGCCCTTCGACGCAAATGCCCGCCGCCATACGAGCTTTGCTTCGGTTTGGGTCTTTCCGGTGATCGACGACAGGATCGCAATCGAGGTGAAGGAATCAGATTGCCGCATCGATACTTATCGTTCGTCGGGCGCCGGCGGCCAGCACATCAATACGACGGATTCGGCGGTGCGCATCACCCATATTCCGTCCGGGATAGTGGTTGCTTGCCAGAGCGAGCGTTCGCAGCACAAGAACCGGGCAACCGCGTGGAACATGCTGCGCGCGCGCCTCTACGACCGGGAAATCGAAAAGCGGGAGGCGACGGCCAATGCGACGGAGGCAGCCAAGTCGGAGATCGGCTGGGGCCATCAGATCCGCTCTTATGTGCTGCAGCCCTATCAGCTGGTGAAAGATCTTCGCACTGGCGCCACGTCGGGCACGCCAAGCGAGGTTCTCGACGGCGAGCTGGACCGTTTCATGGAGGCGGCGCTGGCCCAAAAACTTTCCGGCGGCGGCCCGGTCGCGGTCGCGGATGTGGACTGAAGCGGGATTTGCAGCATGATCCTCGTTGCATAAAGACATGAGTCTGGACACGCGGCGCAAAAAAGAGAGAATTTTCAACCTGCCGCCGGCGGTCCTTTGGATCGTCGCGCTGTTGGCCGCGATCGAAGGACTCGCTAACCTCCTCTCGCCCGAAGCCTATCTTGAGTTGCTTCGCCGCTTCGCCTTCGTGCCAGGGCGGTTTACTTTCGCTTTCGATCCAGACCGTGTGTCATTGGCCGTCAACGCGATCAAGGACGACGCTGGGCTCCGTGCCCAGGCGGCGGCCTTTTTTCTGGGCGATGGCAAGCCGCAATGGTGGACGCCGCTCACCTATGCGTTTTTGCATGGCGGCTGGCCGCATGTGGCAATGAACTGCGTTTGGTTCGCGGCCTTCGGCTCGGCCGTCGCACGCCGTTTTGGAGCGCCACGCTTTTTGCTTTTTTGCGCGCTCGCGGCAATTGCCGGAGCGGCGATGCACTACGTCACCCACATGACAGATCTGGAGCCGGCCGTGGGTGCCTCGGCCGCGGTCTCCGGCGTCATGGCGGCGGCGGTGCGTTTCGTGTTTCAACCGGGGGCGCCGCTCGGCGAATCGCTCGGCTTCGCGGAACGCGCGGACGACGGCATGGCTTATCGCCAGCCGGCGCTGCCTTTACGGGAAATTCCGTCCAATCGCAGCGCGATCAGTTTTCTTTTCTTCTGGTTCCTTACCAATTTTCTGTTCGGCGCTGTCCCGGCGCCGCTCGGCGTTACCGATGCGACGGTCGCCTGGGAGGCCCATATCGGCGGCTTTCTCTTCGGGCTTTTGGCGTTTCGCTGGTTCGACCCGCCGGCGGCGCCCGCTGCTATCCCGCCAAGCAATCGGCGCGCCGGGCCGGGCGATTAATATTCTTGCCTCAGCCGAGCAACCGCCGGTTCTTTCGTGGGCCTTGCGCTCGGCGCCGGAAGCAAGCGACGATTTCGACATGCGGCGTATGGCGAAACTGATCGACCGGCTCGATCCGCGTGATTTCATAAGCGCCGGCGCAAAGGATCGCGGCATCGCGCGCAAAGGTTTGGGCATTGCAGGATACGGCGACGACAAGCGGCACGGAGGATGCACTTAGACCAAGGGCCTGCTTTTCGGCCCCGGCCCGGGGTGGATCGAAGACGACCGCCTCATAGCGTTCGAGCTCAGACGGGCCGAGCGGGCGCCGGAAAAGGTCGCGCGGGGAGACCGCGACCGGCCGCAAACCTTTGCCGCGCGCGGCTTTCGCCAAGGCCGCAAGCGCGGCTTCCTCAAGATCGAACGCATCGACGGTTGCGAACTCCGCCATCCGAAGGGCAAATGTCCCGATGCCGGAAAAAAGATCGGCGATCCGTCTCGCGCCCGCGACATGCACGCAAACTCTTGCCGCGAGGATTTCCTCTGCGGCCTCGGTCGCCTGCAAAAAGACTCCCGGCGGCGGCACCACCATCGCCTTGCCCATGGCAAGCATCGGCACGCGGCGAGAGATCACGATCATCCCGTGATTCGAAACACGGGCGAGATCGTGCTCCTGGGCAATCCGGACAAGGTTTTGGGTCTCGGCTTCGCCAAGGAGGCCATGGCCTTTGAGATCGACGTCGAGACCGGACGCCGTCGCGGTGACAAGAATATCGAGCGGTTTTGCGGGGGCAGCCAGAGCCTGAGCGATCGCGCGAGCGGCGGGCAAAGCCATTTCCATCGAAGGGGCGAGCACGGGACATGAGTCGATTTCAACTAGCTCGTGCGCGCGGGCCTGCATAAATCCCGTAGCCGGCCGCCCCCGGACATAGCGTGCGTGGAATGCCGCGCGGCGGCGCCCGGCGCCATGCGCATCGGCGAGGTCCAAGACCTCGCTCGTCAGGCCGGCCCGCCGCAAGGCGCTGGCGACGAGATCGCGCTTCCATCGCGCGTAAGAGTCCGCCGCAAGCGTTTGCACCGCGCAGCCGCCGCAATGCGAAAAATAGCGGCAGAACGGCGCGATCCGATGCGTGCTTGGGGCCAAAACCTCGACCAATGTGCCCCGCGAGCCATCGACTTTCGCGACGATTGTTTCACCGGCCAAGGCATAGGGGACAAAGATCAAGCCATCCGGGCCTTGCGCGACGCCTTCTCCGCGCGCACCGAGCCGGTCGATGATGAGAGTGGTGGTTAAGCCGGTCATCCTAGCTAGACTGTTCACCGCGATTTAGGGATCGCCGAGCATAGTGCTGAAGGTGTTCGAGAGGCAAAAATGCGCCGGATCCGCGCAGGCTTGGCTCAGTCTCGTGTGCCTTGGGGGGTTCGCGTGCGCGTGGAAAAACCAGACCGGCACCGTCACGACCGGACGGACGCCGGCTGAAAGACGCCAAGGTAGCTTTGTCCTGAACGAGCTATGATTTTGCCCTTGTGATCCGCTTTGCGCCGAACGTACATCTTTGCTTCGGCGAGTTGTTCACTAGGTCATTTCGCAAAGACCGCGCGCTCAAGCGATCATGCTCTTCCTCGCCTCATTACCGCGGCCAAGGGTTGCCAGGACCTTGGCGACAATGCCCTTCGCGTCGAGGCCCGCGCCCGCGTAGAGCTTCTCCGGCTTATCATGATCGAGGAAAAGGTCGGGCAGGACCATCGACCGGAATCTTAGGTTCCGTGCGGAAATGCCGTCGAACGCGCCATCCTCGGCAAGCGTCTGCATCACGAAGGAGCCGAAGCCGCCGATCGAGCCTTCCTCGACCGTGAGGAGGACTTCGTGGTTCGCCGCGAGGCGGAAGAGGAGGTCGTGATCGAGCGGCTTGGCGAAGCGCGCGTCGGCGACCGTCGTCGAGACGCCATAGGCGGCGAGATCGTCCGCCGCTTTGAGTGCCTCGGCCAAGCGTGTGCCAAGCGACAGGATGGCGACTTTGTTGCCCTCGCGCAAAATCCGGCCGCGGCCGATCTCTAGGATTTTTCCCTTCGCGGGCAGGTCGATGCCGACTCCGTCGCCGCGCGGATAACGCAGGGCGATCGGTCCTTCGCCGTAGGCCGCGGCGGTTGCCACCATATGCACGAGCTCGGCTTCATCCGCAGCTGCCATGACGACAAAACCGGGAAGGATACCGAGGTAGGACACGTCGAACGAGCCGGCATGGGTCGCGCCATCGGCGCCAACGAGGCCAGCACGGTCGATGGCGAAGCGTACCGGCAAATTCTGGATCGCCACGTCATGGACGACCTGATCGTAGGCGCGCTGGAGAAAGGTCGAATAAATCGCGCAGAAAGGCTTAAAACCTTCCGTCGCTAGGCCTCCCGCGAAGGTGACGGCATGTTGCTCGGCGATGCCCACATCGAAGGCGCGCTCGGGAAAGACCTTTTGGAAAATATCGAGGCCCGTCCCGCCCGGCATCGCGGCGGTAATCGCGACAATCTTGTCGTCAGCCCGCGCTTCGGCGATCAAGGCATCGGCGAAGACCCGCGTGTAAGATGGCGCGTTCGCCTTGGGCTTCACCTGGATGCCGGTAACGACATCGAATGTGTTGACGCCATGATACTTGTCGGTTGACGCTTCGGCGGGCGCATAGCCCTTGCCTTTTTGGGTCACGACATGAACCAGAATCGGCCCCAAGTCGACATCACGAACGTTTTTCAGCACCGGCAGCAAATGGTCAAGATTGTGACCGTCGATCGGTCCGACATAATAAATGCCAAGTTCCTCGAACAGCGTTCCGCCAGACCAAAAGTTGCGAGCGAATTCCTCGGTTTTGCGGGCCCTGTCATAAATGAATTTGGGCAAATGGCGGCCGAGCTGCTTTGCCGTCTCGCGCACGGAGCGGTAGGTGCCGCCGGAGACGAGCCGCGCGAGGTAAGCGGACAAGGCGCCGACCGGCGGCGCGATCGACATGTCATTATCGTTAAGAATGATGATCAGGCGCGAATGCATGGCGCCCGCATTGTTCATCGCCTCGTAAGCCATGCCGGCGGACATCGCGCCATCCCCGATTACGGAGATGACGTGGGTTTTCTTGGCCGCTAAAGTGTTGGCCACCGCCATTCCGAGCCCGGCGGAGATCGATGTCGAGGCATGCGCGGCGCCAAACGGATCATATTCGCTCTCGGAGCGCTTGGTGAAGCCGGAAAGGCCGCCGCCGCGCCGCAAGGTCCGGATCCGGTCGCGCCGCCCGGTGAGAATCTTGTGCGGATAGGCTTGGTGGCCGACGTCCCAAACCAACCGGTCGTTCGGCGTATCGAAAACATAATGAAGGGCAACCGTAAGCTCGACCACGCCAAGCCCCGCGCCGAGATGGCCGCCCGTCACCGAGACCACATCGATCGTCTCGGCGCGCAGCTCCGCCGCGACTTGGGCGAGATCGGACTCCTTCAGGCGCCGCAAATCCGACGGCGAAGCGATCGTGTCTAGAAGCGGAGTCTTTGAAGATGTCGTCACGGGCGCCTCCTTGAAGACAAGGCCGGAAACCGGGCGTTGCGAAAAGGGTGAAACGCTTCACAACCAAAAACGTATCTAACTTTTCGCCGAGCGGGCCTTTCTGAACGGTGAATAGCGAACAAAAGCGTAACCTGCAACGCCAACCGGTCCCGGCTGACGCATGCGGCGGATTTTCCTGCGCAGCCGCGACTTTTGCATCACAGTTGATTAACAATTCATGGCAGAATTAAACAAGCCGTGCTTCTCCGCAAGACAACGAATGGCAATTAGGAATTGCGAAGCTTGGCATGAGCAGACGGAGCGCCAAAACAGAGAAGATGTCCGCGGGAACAAAGGTGCATGGTGGAACCTGAGAGGCACCGGGCTGGTTAAAGCTTCACTCGCAAAAGACTTTGTGATCACTGGGAAGGGTCAAATCGATGTCCTTTACGGTCAAGACCGGTCCGTTTCCGGAGCCGCCGGAAAATTTGCGAAGGGTGATCGAAAGTCTTAGGCCCCGCTGGCGCTGGATCGTCGCTTTGGGTGTCTTGATCGCCGGCTTGGGGGGTGCAGCGCTCATCCTTGTCGTTTCGGCGACCATCGCCTCGGTTTATACGATCGCGGTCTTTATGATCGTCGCCGGCGCCGCCGAGATCGCCACCGGGCTTGGTGCCAAGACCTGGAGCCGGTTCCTGGTTTGGATCATTGCCGGACTTGCCTATATCGTCGTCGCGGCTTTTGCGCTTGCTCAGCCCTTGGTCGCCGCGGCTTTCTTTACTTTACTGCTGGGCATTGGAATGATCGCGACCGGGGTTGTACGGATCTACCTCGGGGCCCATCTCGGCGCTCCGCTGCGGGGGCCTGTGTTGCTCGCCGGAGTGCTCACGGCGTTGGTTGGGGTATTGATCGTCGCGGGCTGGCCGGCGAATAGTTTCGTGATCCTTGGCGTTCTCCTCGGCCTCGATCTCGCGTTTTGGGGCGCAGCATGGATAAGGTTCGGGTTGCGCTTGCGCCGCTATCGAACCGGCGATGAACAAGCCGACCGCGCAAATGGGCAATGAAATGAGACGCTTGCGGCGAGGTTCCGCGAACTGGTCGATTTGATCGCATCGCGGCAGAAATTCCGGCGAGGTTTTCGCGCGCGAAAAGGTTCACGATGGCAAAATGGGTTTGCACTTTCGGTCAGGGCGAGGCCGAGGGCAAAAGTGGTCTGCGAGACCTCCTCGGCGGCAAGGGCGCCGGTCTCGCCGAAATGGCAAAGCTTGGGCTGCCGGTTCCGCCGGGCTTCACGATTACCACCGAAGTCTGCGCTTACTTTTACAACAACGGGAAACAATTTCCGCCAAGCCTTGCCGCCGAGGTCGAAACCGCGCTCGGCTCGGTTGGCCATTTCACCGGCCGCTGCTTTGGCGACGGGGGGAATCCGCTCCTCGTCTCGGCCCGATCCGGAGCAACGGCTTCGATGCCCGGCATGCTGGATTCCGTCTTAAACCTCGGACTGAACGATGTCACCGTCGAGGCCTTGGCGGAACGCTCGGGCGATCCGCGTTTTGCCTATGATTCCTACCGCCGTTTCATCCAAATGTATGCGAGCGTGGTGTTGGGCATCGAACATCATGTTTTCGAGGAGATCTTGGAATATTACAAAGAAAACAAAGGTGTAAATCTCGATACGGAACTTTCGGCCGAGGATTGGAAAAAGCTGATCGGCGATTTCACGGCAAGGGTCGAAAGAACCTTGGGCAAGCCGTTTCCGCAAGATCCGCGCGAACAGCTCTGGGGCGCCATCGGCGCCGTGTTCGAGTCCTGGATGAATCCGCGCGCGGTCACCTACCGGCGGCTGCACGATATTCCGGCGAGCCTTGGCACCGCGGTCACCATTCAGGCCATGGTTTTTGGCAACATGGGCGAAACGTCGGCGACGGGTGTCGCCTTCACGCGCAATCCTTCGACCGGGGCGAAGGAACTTTACGGCGAATTCCTGCTCAATGCCCAAGGCGAGGACGTGGTCGCGGGCCTCAGAACGCCGCAAAGCATCACCGAGGCGGCGCGCATCGCGGCGGCGGCGCACGAGCCTTCAATGGAGGCCGCTTTGCCCGGGGTTTTCGCCGAATTGGCGCGCGCGGCGGATCTTCTCGAAAAGCACTACCGCGACATGCAGGATGTCGAGTTTACCGTCGAGCGCGGCAAACTATGGATGTTGCAGACACGCAACGGCAAGCGCACCAGCAAAGCCGCGCTCCGGATCGCCGTCGAAATGGCGAATGAAAGTTCGATCGGCAAGGCCGAGGCGATCGCGCGCGTCGATCCTGCCGCGCTCGAACAACTCTTGCATCCAGCGCTTGATCCAAGCGCCCCCCGCCAAATCGTCGCGACCGGCCTGCCGGCATCGCCGGGAGCGGCCACTGGCGAGATCGTGTTCGACGCCAGCGACGCCGCGCAAATGAACAGCACCGGCCGCAAGGTCATTCTGGTCCGCATCGAGACAAGTCCCGAGGATATTTTGGGAATGCACGCGGCGGAAGGAATTTTGACGACGCGCGGCGGCATGACCTCCCACGCCGCGGTTGTCGCGCGCGGAATGGGCAAGCCATGCGTCTCCGGCGCCGGCAAGATCCGGGTCGATTATGCGAAAGCGACGATGACGGCGGCGGGCCTCACCTTCAACAGGGGGGACCTGCTAACCATCGACGGCACCACCGGGCAAGTGATCAAAGGCGCCGTCAAAATGCGCCAGCCTGAGCTCTCGGAGGAATTTACAATCCTGATGGAATGGGCCGATGCGGTCCGCCGCATGGGCGTGCGGGCCAATGCCGACACGCCACGGGATGCGCGCGTGGCGCAGAAGTTCGGCGCGGAAGGGATTGGCCTTTGCCGAACCGAGCACATGTTTTTCGAAGGCGAACGGATTGTTGCCGTCCGCGAGATGATCCTTGCCGAAGATGAAGCGGGCAGGCGCGCCGCGCTCGCCAAGCTGTTGCCGATCCAGCGCGCCGATTTCACCGGGCTCTTCGAGATCATGTCAGGGCTGCCGGTGACAATCCGCCTGCTCGATCCGCCGCTGCACGAGTTTTTGCCGCGAACCCAGGCGGAAATCGCGGCGGTCGCGGAGGCCATCGGTATCTCGCCGGAAAAGCTCGCCCAGCGCGCCGCCGAATTGCATGAATTTAACCCGATGCTGGGTTTTCGCGGCTGCCGGCTCGCGATCGCCTTTCCCGAAATCGCGGAAATGCAAGCCCGCGCCATTTTCGAAGGCGCGATCGCGGCCAAACGCAGGACCGGCGCGGCCGTGCGGCCCGAAATCATGACGCCTCTGGTCATCGCGAGGCCCGAGTTCGATTTTATCAAGGCGCTGATCGATTCGGTCGCGCATTCCGTCGCCGCCGAGACCGGCGAAGTCATGGCCTATTCGGTTGGTACGATGATCGAGACGCCCCGCGCGTGCTTGCGCGCCGGCGAGATCGCCGAGACCGCCGAGTTCTTTTCGTTTGGCACCAATGACCTGACCCAGACCTGCCTTGCTCTTTCGCGCGACGACGCCGGATCGTTCCTTGGCGACTATACGGCCAAGGGAATTCTCTCCGCCAGCCCTTTCGCCACCCTCGATGAGGCGGGCGTCGGCGAGCTCATCGAAATCGCCGCCGCGCGCGGCCGCAAGACGCGGCCGGACATCAAGCTTGGAATCTGCGGCGAACATGCGGGCGATCCGGCCTCGATCGACTTTTTCGAGCGAGCGGGCCTCACTTACGTGTCCTGTTCGCCTTTCCGGGTGCCGGTCGCGCGGCTTGCGGCGGCGCAGGCGGCGCTGCGAAGAAAAGCTGCGCCCCAAGCTTGATTGGGAAGGGTTGCCGGAGCGGTAAAAGGTTGATCTGCTCTTCGTGTTCTTGCTCCACGGCCTGCTGCGAAAGCCTCGCTTTTGTCCCGAGCGAATGGAAGCTCGCGGTTTCGTGGCGACCGAGGCGGTTCGTGAAGCGAACTCAATGGAAGCGGGCGATTGGAGAAAGGCTTAGGTGAAAATCTCGCCTAGACAGAACATGCGGGCAACGGATAGGCGCGACGGATAAGCCCATGTCGCGCTGTCTCATCCAAGCAATTCCAGCGTCGCGTTGCCATGCAGCTCGGCCATATCATCCAAGGTGAGCTTGCTGCTTCATACCGGATACCGGAATTTTTCACGCCCGCATGTCGGCGCCGGCGAGGCCGATCGCGATCCCCTGCCGCCTAGCGATCTCGAGCTTGACCGCGGTCCAATGGCGCGCCGGGCGCGCGCCATCGATGCAGCGACCCCGGACCCGTTCGCGCGCCTCGAAATAGGCGGACTCGTCGAAGCAGTCCATGAGCCGGCGGGCGTCGGCCGCGATTGCCGCTTTCCATTCGGCGCGGCGCCGGAGCAATCCAATGAACATGGCCAATCTCCACTCAACCAGGAAAAGCACAATATGTACTCATATAGGGAACAAATCAAGTACGAATTACTAAAG
>JBOHJQ010000077.1:0-17062 GCA_050728655.1 Methylocella sp. | reverse complement strand
CTAGAGCATTTTCATTGTTGGCGGAATCGGATGGGGATTCCAGCGGGGCGACATTTACGATTCTCTTTCGGCGTTGATTCGATGGGGGTTCGTGATGGGGAAGCCTTATTCTTTGGACCTGGGTGAGCGGGTCATGGCGACGGTGGATGCCGGGACAGGCGCTTATTCTGTGGCCGCGATGTTTCAGGTCAGCGTGTCCTATATCGACAAAGCTTTGCGGCGGCGGGAGATGAGTGGAGAGACGCGCGCCCGTCCCTGGGCAGGCGGTCCTAAACCGAAGCTCGCCGCACATGACGAAGTCCTTCGCGCCCGTGTCATGAGCGAGCCCGATGCGACGCTTGGCCAGAGCTGCACGCCTGGCTCATGGCCGAGCACGCCATGAAGGCCAGCATCGGGTGCCTTTGGAAAAGGCTACGGCATCTCGGGTTCAGGCTAAAAAAAGTCATTGCGCGCGGCCGAACAAGACCGTGCCGATATCGCCCCCTTCGGCAAGCTCAGGAGCGCGCGAGGAGTGGCGTGCGAGCCAGCCCGATTTGAACCAGGAACGGCTTGTCTTCATTGATGAAACCGGAGCCATCCTTCGGCAGGCTCAGGACCAATCTGGTGCGGCGCTCAGGACGGGCGCCCCGTGGTCAGCGCCTCGTCGCAGCTTTGCCGCATGGCCACTGGATGACGACAACATTGGTTGCCGCCTTGCGTCACGATGAGATCACTGCGCCTTGCGTATTTGATGGGCCGATGAATGGAGCGAGCTTCTTGACCTATGTCGAGCAATTTCTCGTCCCAACCTTGCGCAACGGCGATGTCGTGGTCATGGACAACTCTCTGCCCGCCAGGGGCGTCTGGCGTGCTCCGCTCGCCGGTCACAAAGTCGCTGGCGTTAGGCAAGCGATTGAGCGTGCCGGCGCCACGCTTCTCTACCTGCCAGCCTATAGCCCCGACTTCAATCCAATCGAACAAGCTTTCGCAAAGCTCAAAGCAGCACTCCGCAAGGCCGCCGCACGAACCTTTGGCGCTCTCATCGAAGCCATCGCTAACGCTCTGACCAGCTTTACCCCGCAGGAATGCGCGAATTACCTTGCAAATTCAGGCTATCGCCATCAATCGCGAAAATGCTCTAGTGACCAAATGATCGGCAAGCCGCCTCCTTGCTAAGCCGTTTCCCAGAATTCCGGTCGCGCTTGCGAAAGCCTGCCACCGATCCGCACCGGCGCGATTTTTGTAGCTAAGCCCTTGGCGTCGAGCTCGGCCGCGATGCCACACAGGGTTGCCGCACCGCAGGCCGGTTCGAACCGCGTTGCGGGGAGCTTGGTCGTGAACCTGCGGACCGGTTCCTCTTTTTCCATGCCAATCACCGAATCATAATCCCCGGTCATTCCAACGTCGGTCACAAAGGCCGTGCCATTTGGCAGGATTTGATGATCGGCGGTCGGCACGTGGGTATGGGTGCCGACGACGAGCGAAACGCGGCCATCGACGAAATGCGCGAAGGCCTGCTTTTCGCTCGATGCCTCGGCATGGAAATCGACAATCAAGGCATCGCAGCCAACTCCCAAGGGGCAGGCTGATACCTCGCGCGCGATCGCCGCGAAAGGATCGTCCATCGCATCCATGAAAACGCGGCCCATGAGATTGATGACAAGCACCTGCGCGCCGGTCGTCGTTTCGATGAGAGTGGCGCCGCCGCCGGGCGCCCCGCTCGGATAGTTCAGGGGCCGGATCAGACGCCGCTCGCGTTCGATGAAGACGAGAGCCTCGCGCTGGTCGAAAGCATGATTGCCAAGCGTCACGCAATCCGTCCCCGCCGCGAGAATATCGGCGCAGATCGCCTCGGTGATCCCAAAGCCGCCCGCCGCGTTCTCGCCATTTACAATAACGAAGTCGAGCCCCCATGCTTGCCGCAATTCCGGCAAATTTTCCAAGAGAACCGCGCGGCCGGCGCGGCCGACAATATCGCCGACGAAGAGGAGGCGCATGCTAACGGTTTGTCCAGCATTCGATCAACTCGCGCTCCGTTAGCACGTAATCGAGGCTTTCGTCGTGCTCCCCATGCGGAACTTGCGGGAACTCCTGGCTCGCATAGGCGACGCCAACCGCGCAAATTGGCTTTTTGGCCCGCAGCTCCGCTAGAGTGCGATCGTAAAAGCCGGCGCCATAGCCGATCCGGTGCCCCGCCCGATCGAATGCGGCCAAGGGCACGAACAAAAGATCCGGCGCGGCTTCCGGCGCTGCCCCAAGCGGCTCTTCGATCGCCATCTTTCCTTTTACCGTCGGCTCGCCCGGCCGCCATAGCCGGAACTGAAGGCACGTGCCAAGCTTGCCGGTAACCGGCAACGCCGTTGCAATTCCGGCCTCGGCGAGATTTTCGAGCAGCGGCAGCGTCGAAGGTTCATTCACCAAGGGATAATACGCCGAGACGATCCCGGGGCGTAAGCGCACAACGAGGGCGAGGCCTTCTGCCGCGAGATGCGTGGCGTAAGCGGCGGCGGCCTCGTCGCTCGTCTCGCCCCGCCGCGCCAAAGCCCTCGCGCGCAGGGCCGGCTTGGTGCGGAACATGACGCGGCCGGCTGGGAGATTTGCTAGCGCGGGGCCGCGATGGCCGTGGGATATCGATCCCGGGAACCTACAATGTAGGTGGGCGCCGTGTGGCCAAGCCCACGGGCAAGGCCAGGGACAGCTCCCGTGGAGATCGATAAGGCCCCGGGAATGCTGATCCAACACGCACCCCGCAGCTCCGCCACGTTAATGTAGAGGAAGACCAGGGGAAATGCCAGGGCAATCCCGGCCTAGGGCGGCGAGGCGAGGGTAACGACGCCTGTGTAGGTCGATCCCCTCGCCGACGTCGCGGGCAACGGCTATGACAGCCCGGTAATCCCATATCGCTTGAACACCATCGACAAGCCGAAGTTTTTCACAAAGGTCGTCTACAAGGCGGCGGCGCAAATCGAACGAATGATCGCCAAGATAAGGCGTTTTCGGAAAGTGGTTCCTATGCCGCGTCCTCGTCACATCCAAGGATATGCCATCGTCTCCGAGGATGGCATGATCGCGAATGCAGCCGGTATTATGCCGGACTCGCTCAAGTTCGCGGCCGATCAGCGCTTCTTCGAACGCGGGCTCGACGGCGTTGATGTAGTGGTGCATGGGCGCCACTCTCATGAGCGACAGCCGTGTTCGCATTGGCGCCGCAGATTGATCCTGACCCGGCAAGTTCCGGCCGTTGCAACCGACCCGTCGGATGCAAAGGCGGTGCTGTGGAACCCAGCGGGAGCTTCGTTCGAGCAAGCGTTGACTTTGCTCCGGGCACCAGACGGCAGCGTTGGCGTCATTGGCGGTACGGACGTGTTCGGGATGTTCCTGGACCGTTATGATGTCTTCCACCTGTCGCGGGCGCCCGATGCGCGACTCCCCGGTGGGCGGCCGGTCTTTCCGGGGGTGCCCGCGCGGACTCCGGAGGAAGTGCTCGCGAGCCATCGCCTCGACCGCGGCCAGCGCCAGCTGCTTGATCCGGCAACAGGCCTGGCGATCGTTAGCTGGCACCGTTCGTCAAAGCCGGCTGATAAGATTGCTGGAGTCTGAAGGTCGCATTGCCACGTTGTCCGCCTTCGGTTCGATGAATCGGTGCGGCAGCGATCGGAGAGTGACGTGACTATTTGCAGATGAGGGCGGACGGAACGCCGGGACGACAATGGACGGTTGCGATTTCGCCGCGTATTTTGGCAGCGTTGCCGATTCGCCCTCGCGAGGGCACCAAGGGAGAGCCGGAATATGGCGGGGATATTTAGCCGCTGGCGTGGCAAGGGAAGCGGGCAGGGCGAAGGCGAAGCCGCAAACGAGGCCAAGCGGCAAGATGCGGCCGGGGCGCTTGTGAAGGATGCCACCACGGCGAGCTTTGGCGCCGATGTCATCGCGGAATCGGCGCGTCAGCCGGTGCTGGCGGACTTTTGGGCGCCCTGGTGCGAATCCTGCAAGCAGCTCGCGCCGGTTCTCGAAAAAATAGTCAAGGCCGCGGGCGGCACGGTCAAGCTCGTCAGGATGAATATCGACGAGCATCCGGAAATCCCGGGCCGGCTAGGGGTTCGTTCCATCCCCGCGGTCATCGCCTTTCAGCGCGGTCAGCCGGTCGACGGTTTCATGGGCGCCTTGCCGGAAAGAGAGGTCAAGGGCTTCATCGAGCGGCTTGCCGGCCCGCTCGACGACGATGCCGATCGCCTGGCCGAAGCCGAGGCTTTGCTCGCCGCTGGCGACGCCGACGGGGCGGCGGAACTCTACGCCGCGATTTTGGCCGAAAGCCCCGGCGACCCCGCCGCCGTGGCCGGATTGGCGAAACTACTTATCGCCGCAGGCGAGCTCGAAAGTGCCAGAACCGTTCTCGCCTCGGTTGCCGCGGGCGGCGAGCGCGACAATGCGATCATTGCCGCGAGGGCGGCGCTGGAGCTAGCCGGACAAGCCGCCGCAGTCGGCGATGCTTCCGAGCTTATGCGAAAGCTCGCGGCCAATCCCTCTGACCATCAGGCGCGATTCGATTTCGCGATTTCTCTCAATGCCCAGAACCGGCGCGAGGCGGCGGCGGCCGAGCTCATCGAAATCATCAGATGCGACCGGGCCTGGAACGACGATGGCGCCCGCAAGCAATTGCTGCAATTTTTCGACGCCTGGGGGGCGGTCGATCCTGCAACCATAAGCGCAAGGCGCAAACTCTCCGCGCTGCTTTTTTCCTGACGGCGGGGGAAACTCGGCTCTCCGCTCCTTGCACTGCCCCTTCGCGCAACCTTTGGTGCGGACGACGGGAGTCGAACCCGTATGACCGAAGTCGAGGGATTTTAAGTCCCTTGCGTCTACCAGTTTCGCCACGTCCGCTTGCCGCCGTGGGATTTAACGGCGCACGCAACGGCAGACAAGCGCGGTTTAGGGCCATGCTCAGGTGATCGGCTACGTTACCGCGGCCAATCTCGCGCTCCGGCTCGCCCTTGTCGCGTCGTTTGATCGTCGCTCGCTGCTGGTGCGCGGTGAACTCCGGCCAACGTCACCTCCCTCGCCTTACTCGCGGCTGGCATCATTCAGATCCTGCGCCACATGCTCGATCCGCCGCGCCGCCTCGCTCAGCGACACTGCGACTTGCTCGGCCCAGTCGAGGGCAGGGGTCGAAGGAGCGTTCGGCCGCGCGAGTTCGGCCTCGAGCTCGCGGACGCGGGTGTTCGCCTCCGCCCCTTCGTCGGCGAGGGTGATCGCCGCCATGATGATGAGACGCTGGTTGCCGATTTCGCCGAATCGCGCCCGCAGCGCGGAAATCTTGGCATCGACCAATTGCGCGAGGTCGCCGAGACGGGCTTCCTCCCCTTCGTCGCAGGCCACCCGGTAGACCCGGCCGTCGATCATAACCGCTAGCTCCGCCATCATGCCCTCTCAAACAGGAAGCCAATCATCACAGGTCTGCTTAGCTCCGCCGATCTTGCAAGCCTTTATTCGATAAGCTGGGAATGAGCGGAATCGCGGGCAGCTTATGCTGCAAAAAAGTCGAAATTTGTTACCTTTCATGCTAGCGAGCGTCTTGGAGAACGGCCATGACGCCAGCTGCATCCGTGACGGCGGCGCTCCTCGTCATCGGCGACGAGATCCTTTCCGGGCGCACCAAGGACCAAAACATCGGCTATATCGCCGATTACCTTAGCAAGATCGGCATCGATCTGCGCGAGGTGCGCGTCGTTCCGGATGTGCGGGCCGAGATTGTCGCGGCGGTCAATGCGCTGCGCGCGCGTTATGATTATCTCTTCACGACCGGGGGCATCGGCCCCACCCACGACGACATCACCGCCGACGCGGTGGCCGCCGCGCTCGGGGTCGGAATTTCGGAAGACCCGTGTGCGATAAAACTTTTGCTTGAGCGAATCAAGCCGGGGGATCTGAACGAAGCGCGTCGCCGGATGGCGCGCATTCCGCATGGCGCCCAGCTCATCGCGAACAGGATATCGGCGGCACCCGGCTTTTGGATCGCCAATGTCATCGTTATGGCGGGGGTCCCAGCGATCATGCAAGCCATGCTCGACGATGTCGCGCCGAGGCTCAAAACCGGCGCTCGGATGATCGTCGAGACCGTTCCAGCGTGGAGTCTGTTCGAGGGAGCCTATGCGGCGGCGCTCAGCGACCTCGCCGCCGCCAACCCGGAGCTTTCGATCGGCTCCTATCCCGCTTTCCGCGACGGCGGCTTTCATAATGAGATCGTGGTTCGCGGCAAGGACGCGGCAAGAGTCGCCGTGGCCGCGGCGGCGATCGGCGCGATGGTGGCCCGGCTCGCCAAAGGGCAGGCGTGAACCCCGATGCAAAGAGCGCTCATCCAATGTCAAGGATGCGAAGCACGGCCGTCGGCGCGAGAGGTCCGCTCGCATCCTTGACAACAGCGGCCCGCTCGCCAAAAATGCCGGCCGCCGGATGTAAGTCGAAATCCGTCATCGGCCACCATTTGAAGTTCAAGTATTTGCAAGTATTAGGTTGGGAGGATACCATGACGGTTTCGCGTCGAAATGTCTTACTTCAGGGTTGCGCCATCGGCGCAGGCGTCATTGCGACACAGATACCAGGCGTCATTGCGCTCGCGCAAGGGCAGCCGCCGCAGCGGCGTTCGCTCGGCGATCTGCAATTGAATGATCCAATCGTTCAGGCTTGGCGCGACGGCGTCGGGCAATTGAAGCAAGCGAGCGGCACGATTAGCTGGGCGAGCTTTGCCGCCATTCACGGCAACGCCGCCGCCTTCAACCTGTGTCCGCACGGCAATTGGTACTTCCTACCCTGGCACCGGGCTTTTCTGCTCATGTACGAGCGGACGGTGCGGCAGCTGACCGGGCACAGCGACTTCGCGCTGCCTTATTGGGATTGGACCGCCGATCGTCAGCTCCCGGCGGCTTTCGTTCAGCCGACGTGGAATGGCCAACCCAATCTGCTGTTCGAGCAGCATAGGTCGATGTCGCCAACCGATTCGCTCCCCGACGAGATCGTCGGTCAAGGAGTAATCAACACGATCCTCGGCGAGACGCCGTTCGAGACTTTCGGGACGAGCCGGCCAAACGGTCAGGACTCTCTCGCTCAGTCCTGGATTAACTGCGAAGGCTGCGGCGTTTCTGGCACCCTTGAGGCAACGCCGCATAACAACGTGCACAACATCGTGGGCGGGCTCATGGGCGGCACCCAGTCGGCGCTCGATCCGATCTTCATGATGCATCATTGCAACATCGACCGGATCTGGGCGGTGTGGAATGCGTCTCCGCTCAACAATCAAAATAGCACCGACCCGCTTTGGACCGATATGCCGTTCCAAAACAATTTCTACAATCCGGACGGAACCTTCTACTCGCCGAAGGTCTCGGACCTGTATACACCGGAAAATCTTGGCTACACCTACGGGCTCCCGCCGGCGCCCGCCACGGTGGCGGCGGCGCCTGCGATAGTGGCGCTGGGGGAAAAGCTCAAGACCCTCTATGCGACACCCAATTTGAGCAGTGCCGCCGGGATAAAGACCTTTGTGGCGCAGAATGCCGAGCAGGCGACCGCGAAAGCAAACAAGCCTCTCGATCTTGCGGTCGAGGTTGATCGCAATCTCCTGAGCGCCGTCGCGCGGCGTGCGTCGCCCGGCGCCGGCAGCGAGCTGCTCAATTTCAACATGGCGCGCGAACAGCGCGCGTCGGGCACGCGAGCGCTCGCGTTTATTCGCGACATCGCGGTCGCGCAACATAACAACACCCTGTACAGGGTGTTCATCGACCGCGATGATCTCTCGCAAGCGACGCCGATTTCCGACCCTCACTATGTCGGCACCTTCGGGATCTTCGGAAACCATGGCGGCCATGCGGGCGATGGTGGCAAGCCGGCTGCAAAGCCGTCGATCGTAGTCGATCTGACACCCGCGATAAAACGCGTTTATGGCAGTGCGACGGACCTGAACGGACGTATCCGGGTTCAGATCTTGCCGGTCCCCATCAGACCAAACGCCGGTCCAACCGGAACGGCCGCGCCGGCGCGCATCGAGGTTGCGTTCGTCTCCGCTTGAGTCCATATCAGGGCATCGTGCGACGTATGTGGATGGGACGAAGGCAATGGGTGATCGCCGGTCACGCTTGATGGACGCGGCGTGTGTTTACATGGTTGCGCTAATGTCTCAGAGTTCCGTTGCGGCGCAGGATGGTCCGCTGGTTGCAACGGTCGCCAGCCCCGCGGTGGTCACTTCCACGGTGGCGCCCGTTGCTGACCAGGGCGTGACGAGCCAGGCCTCTCGCGTTATCATCAGTGTGACGGCCTTTCGGCCGCCCCACGATGGCGCTGTCCAGGCTGTCGTGAAGGTTCAAAGGGATGACGGCAAAACGGAGCAGGAGATCGGCCGCTTCGGTATGTTCCCAAATGCTGAATTCAAAGCCGCCGCCCCATCCAAAGCCCAGCGCTTCGGCCTTCCGCTCCCCAAGGAGCTGGCCAGTGGCGGACCCATCAAATTGCATGTGTACCTGGTTCCGTTCAAAGGAGACGGGAGCGGCGCGCGCTTGGAGATAGGCGGCGCCGAAATCCGCTGACTTGTGAACATGTCCCGAGCCTAGCAAAAGCACCGGTGCGATGCACCGCCTTATCCGCGCAAACCCACAAGCCGGGGCTCGTTCCATGCGTGTTCAACCTCACCAAAATGTTTCACGTGAAACATTTTGGTGAGGTTGGGGCGAAAAACCTTCCAAGGCCGAAGACAGCGGCCCCTCCTTCAATGTGTAAGATCGACCGATTTGTTGGTGCAATTCGAGGGAGGGCAGCGGCGCCGCCTCGGTGGGGGAGCACGTTGCTGGAACGCATCTCCGGTGTAAGTTTCGCTAACGGTATCGAGGTTGTCATACAGGATGCTCGAACCGCCGCCGCTTGGCCTCGTCCGTCACCGGCATTTGGCACTATCCAGGCTGCAAACGACGGAACATTTTCGCACCGGAATTATGCACCAAGAAAGCCCCGCAATATCAATGGGCTAATTTCGGTGCAGAATTCTTGAATTCTGCACCACGGATTTGTCGTTAACGGGTAGACTCCTTCAGAGCGGCGCGCCGGAGAACTGGAGCAGATCGGCGATCGTGGCGATGATCGTTCCGCCACCGACGTCGATGCCGTTGGGTTTGACCGCCGTATCCTGCAGGTTGTTGATGTAACTCGCGCGGTCGCGGAGAACCAGCGCGCTCAACGTCTCGGTAACGATGCGACTGCCGACCGAACCCAAACGGTTTCCGTTTTGCTGCAGGTCCGCCTCGCGGAGAATATAGTACCAGAGCGGCGTGGCGGTGTCGAAACGACCGGCGACGACCGCGTTGTAGATCGCGGTTCCCGGCGGTCCTTGCAGTTCCGCGGGCGTTAGCGGCTTGGCCTGCATCCCATCGGCGACGGCCTGGCCCGTGGGGATCGAGAGCAGGAAGCCGCGCAGCAGATTCCGCCGCGCGAGATGCTGCAGCAGGGCGCCAGCGGGAATCGTGCTCGAGCCTGGTAGGTGCAGCGGCAGGTTCCCGAGGTCTTGTGAGATGAGGGGGTCGATCTTGCGCGCCATCTGTGGAGCGGGGTGGCCGCCGATCTTCGCGAAGTTGTGCCAGGCGATGATGTCAGCGCCAGCGACTTTCGGCGGAGGGCCTCCGGCGAGCAACCCTCCGACGTTGAGGATTTGCGACAGGGTGAGCTTCGTCGCTGCGTTGAGCTGGTACTGAGGGCGGATCATCGAGTGCCCGAAGCGGAACGCGGCGACCGAAAACTCCAGCGGCATGAACAGCAAGTCGTCGTCTGGCGCGTAGTAGCGCAGGCCGTTGGCAGCTATGTCGCTGACGATCACCGGGTCACAGACGTTGGGCAGGTAGTCGTTAAGCACGATGTATTGGTACGCCCAGCGCACGAGCTGGCGCGCCCGGATGTAGCGCTGGTCCTTCGTGAGCGCGGCGGGCAGCCCTGCCGCGACCTTGTTGTGGAACAACAAGAACGCGCAGTGCAATTGACTGATGTTGAGATTCTCGTTGTTTCGCATGTCGGCGATGATCGCCGTTCCGTCGTTCTGCCGCGGCACGTCGAAACCGGGCGGATCGGCGACGACCTTTAACTCCAGCGTTGCGAGATTGAAGAGCTCGTCGGCTTCGGTTGGGCTCGGATTGGTCCCGAGCTGTGGGCCGTCGCCGTAGACTTGATCGAGATCCAGATGTGGACGGCGGCCGTTGATGAGCTTCTGGACGACTTCACGCGAGGGCAGCGGCGTGATGTCCATGATCATGCCGTCGGGCGTGGCGATCCGGCTGACGCCGATCTCGCGATCGGTTTGCGCGGTGATGTTGTGGTCGATGAACTGACCGAGGTACGTGTAGACTGCCGGAATCGTCGAGTCGAGCGGCTTCGCGAGGGTGTCGGTCGCCATCGCCGCTCCCAGCGATAGGAGCGCACCTTGCGTGGTCGCTCCCGGCGGCAGCAAACACTCCGGGTTCGCCGCCAGCAGCGGGAACAAGTAGTTGAAGCGCGTGTTGAACAAGATCTCGGCGACGTTGAGCGTGCCGCCGTGTGTGAACTCCTTAAAGGGATCCATGTGCATCCTCCTGTTTGCAGCAATTTGGCCGGCATACTCCAGACAATCGGGAATGTGGCAAACGAATATCGTAAATCTCCCGCCGCGACATCAGTCGTTCGTCCTATACAGAGATCGGGATATTCTCGCCGGGGAATGAGCCAATTTTCCACGATTCCAATTGCTCCGCGCCCCCTATTTAGGGGTTGACGTCGGGCTGTAATTGCAATTGGGCGGGAGCGTTTGAAAAAAGTCTTGAGTTTTGCGCGGTTTTCTTGATGCGGCGCGCGCAAATCAAACCGTGACTTGCGCGCCGAGCTCGACGACGCGGTCCGACGGAATGGAGAAAAAGTCGGTCGCGTTCGCCGCTTGCCGCGACAGGGTGATGAAAAGCCGGTCCTGCCACAACGGCATTCCCGAATTGGGCGCCGGTCTGATCGTCCAGCGGCCGAGAAAGAACGATGTCGTCATGATGTCGAATTTCAGGCCGGCCTTGCGCAGCGAGGCGAGCGCCGCCGGAACCCGCGGGCTTTCCATATAGCCGTAGTGAAGGATCACGCGGGTAAAATCCTCGGAAAGCTTTTCGATTTGGTACCGCTTGGCTCCGGGGACCCGCGGCGTATTCTCGGTCAATACCGACAAAAGCCAAACGCGTTCATGCAGGACCTTGTTGTGTTTGAGATTATGCATCAAGGCGGACGGTGCGATCTCGGGCGTGCTCGACAGGAAAACCGCGGTTCCGGCGACCCGCGTCGGTTTCGATTTCTCGAGCATCCGGATGAGATCGGGAGTCGGGATCGAATCGCGGCGGAATTTCGAGGCGAGAAGGGCGGTGCCACGAACCCAGGTCCACATTACGACCATCGCGCAGCCGGCGAAAAGCAGAGGCACCCAGCCGCCATCGACGATCTTCAAGAGATTGGCGGCAAGAAAAGCGAGATCGATCGCAAGGAACCCTGACACGAACAGCGCCGCCAGCCAGACCGGCCAGTGCCAGCATTTCCACACGACCACGAAAGCCAGCGCGGTGGTCACCACCATCGTGCCGGTCACCGCGATGCCGTAGGCGGAGGCTAGCGAACTCGAATTCTTGAACGTAATCACCAGCAGGAGAACCCCGAACAAGAGCAGACGGTTAATGCGCGGAACGTAGATCTGGCCTTCCTGGGTGTCCGAGGTGTGCAATATTAGCATCCGCGGCAGCAGTCCGAGCTGGATCGCCTGGCGGGCGAGGGAGAAGGCGCCGGTGATGACGGCCTGGCTCGCGATGACCGTGGCGGCCGTGGCAAGGATGACCAGCGGCAGCAGCGCCCAATGCGGCGCGAGCAGGAAAAACGGATTTTCCACCGCCGGGGGATCAGCGAGAACGAGCGCCCCTTGGCCGAGATAGTTCAAGGTCAGCGCCGGTAGCACGAAGACCATCCACGCCGTTTGAATGGGAGCGCGGCCAAAATGGCCCATGTCCGCGTAAAGCGCCTCCGCTCCGGTCACGGCAAGAAATACCGAACCCAGCACCACGAAACCGAGCATGCCGTGTCCGAACAAAAACCTTAAGCCGTGGATCGGATTGAAGGCGTTAAGGATACGTGGCGCGTCGCCGATATGCGCGGCGCCGAGAAGACCGATCACCAGGAAAAAAACCGCCATCACCGGGCCGAAGAAGGCCGCGACGCGCGCGGTCCCCCGCCTTTGCGCCCAAAAAATCGAAATCAGAATGACGATGGTGAGCGGCACGATATAGGCCGAAAAAACCGGCGTGACGAGCTCGAGGCCTTCAACCGCGGAAAGAACCGAGATCGCCGGCGTGATGACCGCGTCGCCCGAAAACAACGCCGCGCCCGCGACGCCAAGGAAAAATACCGGCGCCACACCGTGGCCGAGCGCCGTTTGGGCCAGCGCCATCAGCGACAAGGTGCCGCCTTCGCCCTTGTTGTCGGCGTACATAAGAAACAGCACATATTTCGTGGACACCGTAAAAAACAACGCCCAGACGAGCAGGGACACGGTTCCAATCACCCCCGTGTCGGTCACCCCGGCGGCTTTGATATGATGAAGTGATTCGCGCAGCGCATAGAGCGGGCTCGTGCCGATGTCGCCATAGACCACGCCAAGCGACCCGAGCGCCACCGCGGCAAAAGCGGTTTTTCGCGGGACGGCGGGGTCGCAGGCTTCGCGCCGTGCGGCCGGCGGGTCTTGCTGTTGAGCGATTTGTTGCCCCATAGAATGTCCTTCGAGGCCGCCGCCATGCGCCAGTACAATTGGCGGACCCCGGCTGTTGCAACGCAATATAGTCTCTTCCCGGCCAGGAGAGAAGCCTGAAGTGGCCGCCGATTTTGCGACCAGCGGCTTAGTTGGAGAAGTCTGCTCCGAATGGTTTTAAATGGCGCGGAAAATGACGAAGACGAGACGGAAAATTGATCCAGCGCCGAACGCGAGGATCGCGCTGGCGTCGCTGCGCGAGCAGGCGGTGAACGATCTTCAACACCGGCCAAGGCAGCCAGTTTACCAGCGCCATCTTCACCGGCACGCTCGGTGCCGCCGACATCCGGATGTCGCTGGATGGGCGCAGCCGCAAGATGGGCAAGGTCTTCATCGAACGACTGTGGCGCAGCTTGAAATATGTGGACATCTATCTGAAGGGCTACGCCAACGGCCGAGAGGCGCGCGCCGGGATTGCCTTGTGGATGGCCCTTAAAAAATTTTCGGCGCCCGCATCGGGCGCTTGGAAAACCGGACGCCGGTGCCAATCTGGCGCGACGGCATCACCGGTGGGCTCGGTGAGAAGGCTGTGGACGTGCCGCTCCGCTTGGACAACGCGCGGTCCCGGTTGTGCAACCAACTCTCGGCCAATCGCACGGCTGGCCCCGCCCTCGGCCGCCAACAGCACGATCCGCGCCCGCTGGTGCAGCCGGTATTCGGTCTTGGTGGAACGCGCCACTGCTTCGAGCTCGGTTCGTTCCGCTTTCGTCAACATAATCGGGGCCGCTATGTGCATGCCGCTCATGCATCCTTGAAGCACGGCTCACCTTTTAGGGGTAGTGGAGACTAGGAAATTATCGATCTCCCCGCTCACGGCCGCGCCATTTTGCAATTGGGCGCATAGGCGTCGTTGCGGTCGAGTCCGCTAACGCACCACTCGACGCCGAAACCAAATCCTATGATGCCAAGATCCTCGTTGATCGAATAAGAAACCTGATGCGATTTTTCATCGTTCAAGTAAGCCCGCGCGCTGCAGTAGCGGCGGGGGATGTAATCCTCGCCGATCGTTTTATAGCCGATTTCCTTGACTCTCTCGAAGCCCAGGATCTCAAGGCCGGTGTTCCAAAACTCGGCCTCGCGATCATGGAAGCGCCCCTGTATCCTTTCGAAAACGGCGGGATCGTCGCAAGCGGGCAACACACCGTCGTAGGGAATATACCGCCGCTCCGCCGGAATCAGCGGGCGGGCGGCGGCGGGGGCAAGGGACGCACTGGCGCCGGCAAGCACCGCCCCGCAAACGGTCAAAAAATTCCGCGCGCAAGGCATGCTTAAAATTTGTCTTCCCATAACCGGCGATGCCTCGATCCGTCCATTTCCAGGTATTTCGCGAAACGCCGCGCGTCAGCCGCGGTTATACACGTCCTGGAGCCGGACAATATCGTCTTCGCCCAGGTAGGAGCCGGTCTGCACCTCGATCAATTCGAGGTCGATCCGGCCGGGATTAGCCATCCGGTGCACGCAACCTATCGGCAAATAAATCGACTCGTTCTCGTGCACAAGATGAACCTCATTGTCGCGGGTGACCTCGGCCGTTCCCTTGACGACGACCCAATGCTCGGCACGATGGAAATGCTTTTGCAGGGACAAGCGCTCGCCTGGCTTCACGACGATGCGTTTGACCTGGTAGCGCGCCCCAAAATCGACCGATTGATAATAGCCCCACGGCCGGTAGGAGCGCTTATGTCTCAGCGCCTCGGGGCGATTTTCGGTTTTCAGGAGATCGACCAGTTGCTTGACGCTATCGCCCTGCGCCTTGTTGAGCACCAAGACCGCATCCTGGGTGGTCACGACAATGACATCGTCGACGCCGACGACGGTCGTCAAATGTTCGTCGGAACGGACATGAACGTTTGACGCATTCATGACGATGCCGCGGCCCCGAATCGAATTGCCCTTGCCGTCGCGTTCCGACAATTGCCAGACCGCCCCCCAATTGCCGACATCCGACCAGCCTATGCCGGCGGGGACGACCGCGGCCTTGTGGGTGCGCTCCATGACCGCGAAGTCAATCGACTTCTTCGGCGCCTTGGCAAACGCTTCCGCGCCGAGGACCAAAAAATTCAAATCCGGTTTGGCCGTGGCGACGGCAAGCTCCGCCGCTGCCGCCATGTCCGGCTCGAAATTTCGCAACTCATCCTGCATCACATCTGCGCGAAAGAAAAAATTGCCTGAATTCCAGAGATAATTCCCGGCGACATATTTTTCCGCCGTGGCGGCGTCGGGCTTTTCGACGAAGGCCTCGACCTTCAACGCAGCGCCGTCCTGCGTCACCGTCTTTCCCGGCTTGATATAGCCATAGCCAGTGGCGGGCGCGTCCGGCTTGATGCCGAGCGTCACGATAAACCCGAGCGCTGCCGCTTCGGCCGCCGTTTTGCACAAAGCTACAAAACCTGCTCCATCGCGCACCACGTGATCGGCGGCCAGAACCGCAACGATCGTGTCCGGCCCGGATTGCGCCGCGAGTTCGGCGGCAACCGCGACGGCAGGCCCAGAATCACGCCGGATCGGCTCGAGGACAATGCGCGCCTCGCGCTTGATCTTTTGCAGCTGCTCGGCGACGAGAAAACGATAATCGTGATTGGAAATGACAACCGGCATTTCGAACGCGCAATCAGCGAGCATCTCGACCACCATCTGGAAGGTCGACAGCGGCCCAACGAGAGAAATAAACTGCTTTGGCAGGCTCTCGCGGGACTCTGGCCAGACCCGCGTTCCCGCGCCGCCGCACATGATGACCGGTAGGATTTTCACGTTTTCCCGCTCCCTCGCAAAGAATATCGATATTCCGTTCTCTAGGCTAATTTGAAAGACAATGGACTCCCGCGCGTCTATCGCGCACCGCCCAATCATAGCCATTTACGGCAAAAATGTCGCCTGCTTCTATGTGTCGGTGCGGAATGTGAACTTTCGCGTTAGTTTGGACGTGAAGGCGATAGCGTGCTCGCGTTCTTCGGCGGGAACCTGCACGAGAATGCCCACGTTAGTTAGTGGAGGGCGACGACTTCTGCGCGCGCTTTGGAAAGTGAAAACAATTCTTGATTATATCTTCAATCTTGGCGTTATAAAGGTTGTAGCGGCTGACTACGGCAACCGCCGACGCGCATGGCCGCATGCCAAGTTGGAGAATCAGTCATGAACGGCTTTAAACGGGCCGCAATCGGCCTGGCCGCGCTGCTGGCCGCGACTTTCGTCGCCACCGCCGTCACCCAACGCGACAATTACGTGTATTTCTGGCAATCTGGTTTGGAAAATTTCACCTTCGCCGAGACCGGCCACAGCGTCTCCAGCGGGCAGCCCTATGGGGGAACCACGTCGGGGATCGTCAAGTCAGGGGAAGGCTATATCCTCGTCAAAGCCGGCCGACAGGCCTCCGGGAGCGTCGCCCAGTGGTTCAAAGGGAAGGTCGGTTCCGGACAGACGCTTGCCTGCGATTCGACGGGAAAATTCCCGTACGAGCTGAATTTCGCTGTCGAAGGCACGTTGACTATGGTGGTCGCCAGCAAGACCAGCAGCAAGACCGTTACTTGCGAAAATGTCATCGTCGCGCAGGGCCATTTCATCGGCGCCAACAATTGGTGGATGGGAGGCCCCGACATGAAATTTGTCTTCTCGCAACAACAGACCTGCAAGCTGCCGGACGGATTGCAAGTGGTGACCTTCAGCCCGCAGACGCCCTGTGTGAACAATTTCAACATCGGCTTCCGCTGACCATCGGCCGACGACAACGGTTTTTTCGGTAACCGGAATGGCGGCCCCCGCGGCCGCCCCTTATTCGTAATTGCGAAGCAGCCCACATCAAAAGGGGCCACCTTCAAATTCAAAAAAGGGCCACACAATGGAAAGGGGCCAGCACCGAAAGTTCATTTGTGAGAACAAAGCCTTGGTAGCACGAGGCGCATCCGCACCAAGAACGCGAATGGCCGACATTCAAAATTCAAACCGGGACGTTACCCACCACCTGGCGCCCTGGACAAGGAGCAGCTTTCCGCCGCATGCTTCGCCGCCGCATTGCGCGAAAATTTCCATCCGGCGCGCTCCCGCGAGAAAGTTTCCCATGCACAATTTCTTCGCGCTCGCCGCCGGCCCCTCGTCACGTTTGTCGCGATGGACATCGTGCTTGGCGTCGATACTCTCGTCTTCACCGGGATTCTTCTGGCGAAATTGCCGCCCGTTGAATCCGCCAGGTCGGGGCGGGCCGGGACCGGCCTTTCGCTTGTCTTGAGGGCGCTGCTTGTCATGGCGCAGCCTGTGCGGTCA
>JBOHJQ010000076.1:0-17119 GCA_050728655.1 Methylocella sp. | reverse complement strand
CGATTACCTGGAAATATCCGTCATGCATTCTGCGTGGCGACAATTCGCGCGGCGAATTCTATTCGATCGCGATTTCCAACGGCCGCCAGCAGGTCGATTCCGGCACCAAGATGATCCATCTCGGCAAGAACACGACGAGCCGGGTCTTATCGAAGGGAATTTCCGCGGGCAGATCGCAAAATACCTATCGCGGTCAGATTTCGGCGCACCGGAAGGCCACCGGCGCCCGCAATTTCACCAATTGCGATTCGCTGCTCATCGGCAATTCCTGCGGTGCCCATACGGTGCCCTATATCGAATCGAAGACCCCGAGCGCGCAATTCGAGCACGAAGCGACGACCTCGAAAATTTCCGAGGATCAGCTGTTTTATTGCATGCAGCGCGGGCTTTCGGGCGAGGAGGCGACGGCCTTGATCGTCAACGGCTTCGTGCGCGACGTGTTGCAGCAGCTGCCGATGGAATTCGCGGTGGAAGCGCAGAAATTGATCGCGATCTCGCTCGAAGGGAGCGTCGGCTGACGCCCTCTCAGGCGATGCGAGGGGGTTCACGTTTGCGTCGACTTTTCGCGGAGGGAGAAGCGGACATTCGAGCGGCAACCGGCGCTCATATGTTCATGCCCGCTAGGATTTAACCGGGGATTGGAAAATCGTGCTCGAAGTAAAAAACCTCAGTGTTTCCGTCGGCGGACGCAAAATCCTAGATGATCTCGATCTCGCTGTCCGGGACGGGGAGCTTGCCGCGCTGATGGGGCCGAACGGGAGCGGCAAGTCGACCTTGTCGCATGTCATCGCCGGCCGCAAGGACTACATGGTCGAGACCGGCGAGGTCTTGCTGAACGGCGAGAGTCTGTTAGACCTCGAGCCGGACGTTCGCGCCGCCAAAGGTCTTTTCCTCGCGTTCCAATATCCAACTGAAATTCCCGGCGTCGCGACCTTGACCTTTCTCAAGGCGGCTTTGAACGCGCAGCGCAAGCAGCGAGGGCAAGAAGAGCTCTCGACCCCGGATTTCATGAAGCGGGTTAAGGCAGCCGCCGGCAAGCTCAAGATCAACCAGGACATGCTCAAGCGCGCGCTCAACACCGGTTTTTCCGGCGGTGAGAAGAAGCGCATGGAGATTCTCCAGATGGCGCTTCTTGAACCAGCTTTCGCAATTCTCGATGAAACCGATTCGGGCCTCGACATCGACGCCTTGCACGTGGTCGCCGATGGCGTCAATGCGCTGCGCTCGCCACGCCGCGGTTTTCTCATCATTACCCATTACCAGCGCGTTCTCGACCACGTTGTGCCGGACACCGTGCATGTGATGGCGCAGGGTCGAATCGTCCGCAGCGGCGGCAAGGAATTGGCGGTCGAGCTGGAAAAAAGCGGATACCGCGACTATGCCGCCGAACCGGCCGCCGCATAGAAGAAAATGGCAATGAACGCTGACATCATACCGGCGAGAACGCCTGCCGAAATCTCCCTGGCCCGCGCCTTCGACGCGTCCAAGGCCGGGCTGCCGGGCAACACGAACGTGGCCAAATGGCGGGAAGCTTCGTTTAAAGCTTTCAATGCGTCGGGGCTGCCGCATCGGCGCATCGAGGCGTGGCATTATACCGACCTGCGCGCGCTCCTGCGCGATGCCTTGCCGCTTGCCACCGGTCCCGGCGCCGTAGCAATCGACGCGCTGCGCAAGGAATTCACCGCTGCTCGGGTGCCAAGGCAGCGTATTGTTCTGGTCGATGGCTTCTTCGTGCCAGAATTATCCGGCGATTTGCCAGAAGGAGTAAAGGTACGCTCGCTCGCCTCGGTATTGGCCGAAGGGCGGTCCGATCTGATCGCGCTTTTGTCTTCGCAATATCTTGCCGCGCAGGATGCCATCGTGTCGTTGAACGCGGCTTTAATGCAGGACGGCGTCGTGATCGAGGTGGCGCCTTTGACCGTGATCGCCGAGCCTATCAACCTCATTCATGCCGCGGCCTCTCCTACGCCGGCCGCGCATTTCTCCCGCTCGGCTCTCATCATCGGGGCTGGCGCATCGATTCGCCTCGCCGAGTGGAGGCATGTCGCGAAGCGTGCCCAAACGGTCCGCGCGGATCAAGCCAATGCCTGTCTTATTGTCTCCCTCGGCGATGCGGCGAAGCTCGCTCATACGGCGATGGTGACGGGGACTGCGCCGGCCGGTGTGCGGCTCGAAAGCGTCATGGTACGGATCGGCGCCAAGGCGAAGTTCGACAGTTTCGCGCTCGTTTCCGGCATTGGCCTTGTGCGGCGGCAGATGTTTGTGCGGTTCGAGGGCGCGGAGTCGGAAGCCTTGCTTAGCGGCGTATCTCTTCTTGGTGGCCGCGAACATGCGGATACGACCTTGCTCGTCGAGCACGTGGCGCCAGGCTGCCTGAGTCGCGAAACCTTCAAATATGTTCTCGACGCGGAGGCAACCGGCGTATTCCAGGGCAAGATCCATGTCGCGCCGGGGGCGCAAAAGACCGATGGCAAGATGCTTTGCAAGGCAATGCTGTTGTCCGATATGGCCGCGATGAACAGCAAGCCGGAGCTTGAAATCTTCGCCGACGACGTTGCCTGCGGGCATGGCGCGACATGCGGCGGCCTGGACATCGACCAGTTGTTCTATCTTCAGACCAGAGGATTGCCTTTCGCGCAAGCCGAGGCGCTCTTGTTGGAAGCCTTCGCGGGGGAACTGGTCGACGGGATCGGGCATGAAGGGTTGATCAAGGTCTATCGCCGCGAGGTGAGCGCTTGGCTTTCGGCGCGGCATGGGCCAACTGTGGCGCCGTCGCGCGGCTTGATCGCCTAGGCAGTGTGGCCTTGGCGCGGGGTGCCAATTTGGAGCAACGAATGAACCAGCATATCGGCGTGGACACGCCGCTCGAGATTGCGACGCTCCGCGAGGATTTTCCGATTCTCTCGAGCAAGGTCTATGGCCAGCCGCTCGTCTATCTCGACAATGCCGCTTCGGCGCAAAAGCCTAGGCAAGTCGTCGAGCGGATGCTCCACGCGACGTATCATGAATATGCCAACGTTCATCGCGGCCTGCATTATCTTGCCAACGCCGCGACCGATGCCTATGAGGCCGCGCGTGAAAGCTTGCGCGCTTTCCTCAATGCCGGGTCCGCCAGCGAGATCGTCTTCACGAAATCGGCGACCGAGGCAATCAATCTGGTCGCTGCCTCTTTCGGCGAGGCCTACATCAAGGAAGGCGACGAGATCGTCCTTTCGATCATGGAACACCACGCAAACATCGTCCCCTGGCATTTTTTGCGCGAGCGCAGGGGCGCCGTCCTGAAATGGGTGGACATCGACGACGAAGGAAATTTCCTGCTCGACGCGTTCGAGCAGGCATTGACGGCGAAGACCAAGATCGTCGCCCTGACCCATCTGTCGAACGTGCTCGGCACGGTAACCCCGGTCAAGGAGATCGCCAGGATCGCACATCAGCGCGGGATACCCGTATTGATCGATGGTTCGCAAGGCGCGGTCCATCTCGACGTCGACGTTGTTGACCTCGATGTCGATTTTTATTGCTTAACCGGCCATAAGCTCTATGGGCCGACCGGCATCGGCGCGCTCTACGGCAAGAAGGAATGGCTGGAGAAATTGCCTCCCTTCCTCGGCGGCGGCGAGATGATCGATGAGGTCACCAAGGATCGCGTGACCTATAACGAGCCGCCGCATCGTTTCGAAGCCGGCACGCCGCCGATCGTGCAGGCGATTGGGCTCGGCGCCGCCGTGAACTATGTGCAAAGGATCGGCCGCGATCGCATTCATGCGCACGAGCTGAGCTTGCGCAATTATGCGCATGAGCGCTTGTCGCGGATCAACGCGCTGCGGATCTTCGGCCACGCCAAAGGCAAGGGCGCCATCATAGCCTTCAACATGGACGGCGCCCATGCGCATGATGTCGCCACCGTGCTCGATCGCTGCGGCGTCGCGGTACGCGCCGGAACGCATTGCGCCCAGCCGCTTCTGTCGCGCTTCGGCGTGACATCGACGTGCCGCGCTTCCTTCGCGCTCTATAACACCTTCGAGGAAGTCGACAAGCTCGCCGCAGCCTTGATCAAGGCCGAGGGCTTATTTGCTTGAGAAACGAGGAGCCAGACATGGCCGAAGCACAAACCAGCGAATGGCGAGAAGAGATTGAAGGCCCCGAATCCATGCCGAACGAGCCGCAATGGCTGTTCGATGGATCGGTGCCGGAAGGCGAGCGCGCGCGTTTCACCAACGACATTGTCGCGGCTCTGAAGACCGTGTTCGATCCCGAAATTCCCTGCGATATTTACGAGCTTGGGCTGATCTACAAAGTGGAGATTGGCGACGATCGCCTGATCAAGATCGATATGACCTTGACCGCGCCAGGCTGCCCGGTAGCGGGCGAACTCCCCCGGTGGATCGAGACAGCGGTCGGCGCGGTGCCGGGGGTTCTCGGCGTCAGCGCGACGGTGGTTTTCGATCCGCCGTGGGACCAGAGCCACATGTCGGACGAAGCGCGTGTTTCGCTTGACATGTTTTGAGCTTTGCGCGGAATCTCGCCGGCTTAAATACCTTCGTTGCGTCGCGCCTATCGCACGCGCCCAGTGGGCTGCTGGACCGGTTAGCCTTTGACCAAGGGACCGAGCAATTTTTCGAGTGCTTCTTTCGTCATCTCGCCTGTCTGCTTCTTGCCGTTGATGAAGAAGGTCGGCGTGGAGGTGACGCCGAATTTCTCCGCCGCGCGGTCATGCACCTTGGCGATCTTGTCGTAGAGATCTTGTTTCTTGAGACAACCCTCGAAACTATCTTGGCTCATTCCGGTTTGCTTGAGGAGAGCGGCCAAGGCTTCGAGGGGCTTGTCCGTAAAGGCCCAGTTCTTCTGTTGCGCGAACAGGAGATCGACGATGGCATTTCGCTTGTCATCGCCAGCGCAGCGGGCGAGCATGAATCCGGCCGTCGCCAAAGGGTCAAGCGGGAACTCGCGCAAAATGAAACGGACCTTGCCGGTGTCGATATATTTGCTTTTTAATTCGGGAAACGTGGCGGCGTAAAAGCCCGCGCAGTGCCCGCAGGTCATCGACGCATATTCGACTATCGTGACCGGCGCTTGGCTCGCGCCAAGCGCAACGTCTGGCAGCGCCTCGCCGGCCATTAGCTCATCCAACGCCACACCCGCTCCTTGCGCCAGGACCGGCGCCGCAAGATCGCCGGGCACAGCGAGAAAACCGGCGATTGCGAGGCACGCGGCGGCCGCAATTTCGAACCCACCGCGACGACTCCCAAGGGCAGCCTGGCCAGTTTTGAACGAATGCATGAATTTATGCTCCATCGGCACCTGAGCGCAGATTTGCCTGATTACAGGGCAGGAAGGCAAGACAATTATTGTTTTGGCAAGTTTAGGCGCGCGCCCTGCGGGCCTCGCGCACCATGGCATCTCCGGAAAGTGGCCGCCGGCTTAGCGTTGGCAAGCCAACGCATCTTGCTCAAGGTCCGGCGAGAACACGCGCGCCGAGCCGCGTCAGGGCTTGCCGCAACGGTTCATCCATGCCGTTGCCGACGATCGTTCCCGCCGCCGTCTCGGCGGCCTCGTCCAACGGTCGGGGCCCATGCCTGACAAGGGGCGGCGCGGCAACCGGACCTTGCTTCAACAAGAGGCGCGAGACGCAACGCCAGCCGAAGTGGGCGTTGACGCGCTCGATGACGATGGGGGCGAGATGCTGCAATTCCAACGCGAATCCCGTTTCGACGCGCACAATGAGCGTCGCCGGGGCGGGGCCGTTATCCGCCGCGCGGTCAATTTGCCGCACCGGCCACCGAACATTAACCGGCCGCGACATCGCGGCGAGTCTTTCGCCGACAATTTCGTCCCAAAACAACACGAGATCGGACGAGCCAAAACCTTGCCGCCTCAGAACTGGATCGATCGCGGTTTGAACGAGGTCCGCGAGCGGCCGGGACCAAGGGATCTTGCTGGGACGGTGTTTCCGCATACTCCCTTATACCTTGTCTTGGCCGGTGCTCCATGCGAAAATTCGTTGACTCCAAGGGCTACCCCTGGCCCGCTTTCCACAACCGGCAAGCGGGGGCCTCCTCGGACCTCAGCCTGCCACGCCGCCAAACAACGCGGCGGCGCGGTTCCTGAGTTCCTCGGGCGAAATATCCTCCTTGTGGGTCGCGATCCACCAGCGATGGCCGAAAGGGTCCTCGAATTTGCCGCCGCGCTCGCCGTAGAATTGATCCATGACAGGCCGAAGAACCTTGATGCCCGCGCCAATCGCACGGGCCGCGAACGCGTCGACATCCTCGACGTAGAGGTGGATCATGACAGGGGTTCCGCCGATCGTTTGCGGACTCAAGGCATCGTGGTCCGGAAATTCGTCGCAAAGCATGATCCTGGCCTCGCCGATTTCGAGTTCCGCATGTCCGACCTTGCCCCCATGCTCGATGCAAAACACTTCCGCCGCGCCGAAAGCGGCTTTGTAAAACGCGATGGCTTCGCTGGCGTTGCTCACGGTCAGATAAGGTATTGCCCCTTGGTGCCCCTCAGGTATCGGCTTGACGGTCGCGCTCATCTTCCGGCCCCTCTGCTTTGCCCCGTTCGTACGTAATATAAAAGAGCGACAAATCGAGGCGCATCTATGGCATTCAAAACGAACCTTGACGTGCGAGCCGCTTCCGTCGCTGCTCTTCTGGCCTGGTATGACCGTCATCGCCGCGATCTGCCTTGGCGAGCCGTGGGTGCGCCCGCCGACCCCTACAAGGTCTGGCTTTCGGAAATCATGCTGCAACAGACGACGGTCACGGCCGTAAAGCCCTATTTCTTGGGCTTTCTGGCGCGCTGGCCCAACGTCGGCCTCTTGGCGCAAGCCGGCGGCGGCGAGGTGATGCGGGCCTGGGCCGGCCTCGGCTACTACTCCCGCGCGCGAAACCTCCATGCTTGCGGCAAGATTGTCGCCGGACCGTTTAAGGGCAAATTTCCTGATACGGTAGCGGGATTGCAGTCCCTCCCAGGTATTGGGCCCTATACCGCGGCGGCCATCGCAGCGATCGCTTTCGGACGCCCCGCGGCCGCCGTCGACGGCAATGCCGAGCGGGTGCTTGCGCGGCTGTTTGCGATCGAGGTGCCGCTGCCAGCGGCAAGGTCCGAAATCAAGGCCAAGGCACAAGAAATGGTGCCGGCCGAGCGGCCTGGCGATTTCGCCCAAGCTCTGATGGACCTTGGCGCCATGATCTGCTCGCCAAAGCAGCCTGCTTGCGAGATTTGTCCGTTGCTAAAATTTTGCCGCGGCCATGCCTCGGGCTGCCCCGAAAGCTTGCCGCGCAAGGCGCCAAGGCGGGAGAGGCCGTTGCGCCACGGCGCCGCCTTTTTCGTGCGCCGCCGGGACGGTGCGGTTCTCGTCCGCACCCGGCCGGAAAATGGGCTTTTGGGCGGCATGACGGAAATACCCGGAACTGGATGGGAAATGGATTTCGACGCGGCCTCGGCGGCAAGCCATGCGCCGGTCGAGGCGATCTACCGGAAGCTCGATAAGCGTGTCTCGCATGGGTTCACCCATTTTGCCTTGCGGCTCGACATTTATGTCGCGGAAGTTCCAGCCAAGCGGCGCGCGCCCGCCGGCTACCGGTTCGCGCCTGAGCGCGGCCTCGACAACGAGGCTTTTCCCAGCGTCATGCGCAAAGTCATCGAAGCCGTGCGCCTCAGTCCCGGGTTCGAAAAAGTTGCGGCGAAACGATTTTGACGATTCCGTTCTCCGGGGCGGTGGCGTTATCAGCCGCCCGTGCGCAAGTTTCCCCAGGACGCTCGGTGAAAGTCCGATTTCTCGCCCTCATGCTGAGGAGGCGGCAAACCCGCCGTCTTGAAGCACGGGGGCGAGGGACGCATGGCCATTTGGGGTTCCCTCATCCTTCGAGACGCAGAATTCGCCTGCTATCTCCAGTCGCCCGCTTCCCCTGCGTCCGCTTCGCGAACCGCTCCGCTCGCCTTCGCGGCTACGTCGAACCGACTCGCGGCGGACGCTCCGCTTTCGACGTTGACGCCGCTCACGGCTCGCTCGCAATCGAACCCTCGGGCCTGCTTCCGCTCAGGCCGACGCCTGGCCCGCTCGCGCGGGCCAGGATCGGACTGGGGCACGGCCGTACAGCTTACTTAAGGTTGAACAAGGGACCCGGCGTATCGGGGAATGTTGCCGTGTTAAGGACCTGAATGCCGGCCCTATGTTCGCCGTTGAATGGCGTGTGGGTGCCTGGGCAGCCTGCCTTTTCGGCGTCATCCTCCGAATTGAACCAAAGCCCGAGGTGATAGAGCTGCACGGGATTGGTCTTGATGCCTATGGTTGCCTCCGGGACAAAGGCGGGCGGGTCAGGAAACACGTTAGGTGGCGCTGCAGCAGGGACGCCAGGGGAAATAACAAAAGTCTCGACATTGAACCGGCCGACAAAATTGCCGACGCCGGCACCTGTCGAATCGGTATTAATGTCGCCGATATACCAGGCAAGCCCGAACGGCGCGTTTGGAACCTCGATCGAGAACAAGTCGAAGTTGGTGTTGGCAGGCAGGCCAGTGACGACCACTTCGAGATTTTCGAATTCCCCGAAGGTATGATCAACGACCGTGCCGTGGACTTTGGGCAAGCAGGTGCTCGCGCCGTTCGACACGGTCATCGCAAACTCGATAGTTTGCGACTGAGCCTGCGCTTGGATTGGCGCAAATGCCGCGGATGCAAATAACGCAGCAAGAAAAGCAGATGATTTCATGGTTTAACTCCAATGTATCACGATGAGATTGTTGCTATGATGACCAATAATGGTCTGTACTTAACAGCTATACTTGTAGCATACTTAACAACGAGCATAAGCCAAGACCGATGTCCCTTGTGGCGCCTTCGCCATACCCCCTGATCAGGGGTATCGCTTGCCGGACAGCGGCTGGTAATCTTTGTGACATGAGCGGTTCGGTCACGCCATGACATGCGCATGCCATTTCCAGTTTGGACCGGGCCAAGCCGCATATGTTGAGGAGGGGGGATGAGCGCTTCGAGTTCCAATTCCGCATCGGCAAAGCGGGCGATCGCTTCCATTCGCCGTCTCTGCTGCCTTGGCCTTGGCAGCGAGATCGCGGTGCCTGCCCTGCTTGGCGAATTGCACGCGTTGATTCCGTCCTACAGCAATCAATTCTATTGGGCCGGGTCGAACCAGGAACTCGCCAATTTCTACGACGAGGGCGACGTTATCCTGCCGGTCATTCCTCTCTATTTGTGCGAATTCCATAACAGGCGCGAGCGGGATGCGGTGTTCACTTTCGCCGAGACGATGCGGCGCAGCAGAAACAGCGAGGTGTTCCACTACCGGGAGCGCACGCTGAAGGTGGATGAGCGCACCTTCGAGAAGTGCGACTACTATAATTTGGTTGCGCGGCCGACCGGTCTTGATGATGCGCTACAGCTCAAGGTGGCCGGGCACGGCCGCAGCTTGGGCTTGCTTCACGTCTCGCGTCAAAAAGACGACCCTGCGTTCACGGCCCGCGACCGGGGCCTCTTGGAATGGATCGCGCCTTTCGCCGCGCATGCTTTTGATCCTGGCTGCAAGGACGAACAGCTGGCAGAGAGTGACGACCATGGCCTGATTATCGCGACGCCTGCCGGAAAGATACAGTACCTGAGCCCGCAAGCTGGCCGGCTAATTGTAATGGCCCAGCATCCGGTGCTATTGTCTGCTGCTGGCCTCCCTGGACCCGGCGCGGAGTTGCCGCCCGAGGTAGCGCGACTGTGCCAAGATCTCGTCCGAATCTTCGAGAACAAAGCGCCTTCTGCAGCCCCCGTTAGCCAGCTCAAGAACCCCTGGGGCGCTTTCATTTTTCGCGCCTATTGGCTCGATCGGGCGGCAGGGCCGTCCGCATCGTCGCTGATTGGAATTACGGTCAAGCGCCTCGAGCCGCTCGCATTGAAATTTTGGCGCCGCGCCGAGGAGCTGCCGTTGACCGGCCGCGAGATCGAGGTCTGCTTGCCGCTGGCGTTGCGGCAGTCGCGCGCCGAGATCGCAGAAAGCTTGGGGATCAGCGAGAACACGGCGATCAACCATTGCCGGAATATCTATGCCAAGCTCGGCATTCAGAGCCGCGCCGAGCTCGTCGACAAGCTTCACGCGCGGCTTTGAGCCTTTTAGTTTGCGGCGTCGCATGGCCGCCGCACGCGGGCCTTGTCCTTCGCATTATCGCTTACGAAGCCATCGAATGAGAAGGCGTTGCTCATTTTGACTGGCAAAGGTGGCTAGCCAGACCCTTCCCCGTCTATCACGAGCTTCACGGTTTTTTCGGAAAAATTAATGACGCCTGGCGCCCGCGGGAATTCATTCCGCCGCCTGGCGCAGGCTCGCCCTCAGCAATGACCGCAGGGCATCGATCGGCTCATACCTGCCGTCGCGCTCGAACTGCCAGAATGTCCAGCCATTGCAAGCCGGCAGGCATTGCGCCAGCGCGCCGATCTTGTGGATCGAGCCGGTGATGGCGCCGACCGAGACCGTCCCATCGGCGCGCACCATCGCGGCGTGCCGCTTCCTTTCATCGGTGAGAATTTCGCCAGGCCGAACGAGCCCCGCCTCGACGATCGCGGCGAAAGGAATGCGCGGCGCCGAGCGCTTGTCCGCAACCACCGCGATGGCCTCGCGCGGAAGCGGCTTGACGCAAGCGATCCTTGCCTTTGCGGCGCTCACATAGCTTGCGTCCCGTTCGATGCCGATAAAGGAACGCCCGAGCCTTTTGGCAACGGCGCCGGTGGTGCCCGAACCAAAGAATGGATCGAGAACCACGTCGCCCGTGTTCGAGGCGGCGAGCAGAATGCGCGAGAGCAGCGCCTCGGGCTTCTGCGTCGGGTGGACTTTGCGGCCAGCGGAATCTTTTAGGCGTTCGGCTCCGGTGCAAATCGGCAAAAACCAATCGGAGCGTACCTGGCAATCCTCGTTGCCGGCTTTCAGCAGTTCGTAGTTGAAGCAATAGCTCTTGGCTCGTGCGCTTTTGGCCGCCCAGATCAATGTTTCATGCGCGTTGGTGAAGCGCCGGCCGCGAAAATTAGGCATTGGATTGGCTTTGCGCCAAATAATATCGTTCAGGATCCAAAACCCCTGATCCTGCAAGATCGAACCGGCCCGGAAAATATTGTGGTAGGAGCCGATCACGAAAATCGTTGCATTCTTCTTCATGATTCGGCGCGCGGCATTGAGCCAGGCTCGCGTAAAATTGTCGTAATCGGAGAAGCTCGCGAACTTGTCCCAATCGTCGTCAACGCCATCGACGAGGCTTTGGTCTGGCCGCGAGAGACCATATTCTAGCTGCAAATTATAAGGCGGATCGGCGAAGACGAGATCGACGCATTCCGGCGGCAGCCGGGCCATCTCTTCGATGCAATCGCCTTGGATGATTTCGTCGAGTGGAAGCGCGCCGGGCGCCGGACCAGGCGAGCCCCTTCCTCGAACGATTTTTGCCCGATGGGAGGAAAAAAAATCGTGAGAACGGCGAGGGCCGGGCGTGGCGGAGCGGGCCGGCGAAATCCCAGTACGCATCACCTTGATCGGGGATTTCGGGCCGGACGCTCCGCCACGTTGGCTACGCATGAACTAAACCGCTACGCGATGCGATTGCGTGTGCCGCGCGGGGCGGCCCATTGGGTTTGCTCGAAATTCCGCCGTTTTAGCGAGAGCGAGGAGCGGGACTTCAAGTGTAGAGCCAGCGGTCATTCGTCGCTGCCGCTAGCACTCCAAACGATTCCTGCGTTACGTTTGGTAAAGGCCGCGTTTAGAAGGCAAACCCCGCACTGTCCCTTTCTCGCACATCGAGAGCGGATCGAAGCGGAAGCGCGGCGATTGCGGGTTAGCCTGCCGCGAAGGGCCGGAAGCTCAATCGATGAAACGGGCACGGGCCATGCTCGGCGATCGCCACGAGATGGGCGGGCGTCCCATAGCCAAAATGCTGGCTGAAACGATAGGCGGGATAAAGACCGCAGAGACGGCGCATGAGGCGGTCGCGGGTCACCTTGGCGATGATCGAGGCGGCGGCGATCGATGAGCTGGCGGCGTCGCCCTTGACGATCGTCTCGGCGGGGAGGCCAAGACCCGGCGGCAAATCATTGCCGTCGATCAGAACGTGGCGGGGCTCGACGGAAAGTGCGAAGAGCGCCCGGCGCATGGCGGAAAATGTCGCTTGGCGGATGTTGATGCGATCGATTTCCGCCGCGCTCGCGAAGGCGACCGCCACCGCTATCGCATGCCGCATGATCTCTTCG
This sequence comes from Methylocella sp., assembly GCA_050728655.1. Lineage (GTDB taxonomy): Bacteria > Pseudomonadota > Alphaproteobacteria > Rhizobiales > Beijerinckiaceae > Methylocapsa. Next base: position 4,881 of record JBOHJQ010000076.1, on the reverse strand, counting down.
TAAAGGCGTTCGCGCTCGTTGGGGGTAAGCCGCTTCGAATCGTTTAGCCCGCGCGGCAGCTTGCGCGGATCGAGGATGACGGCTGCCGCGGCAACGGGCCCAGCGAGGGGGCCGCGTCCCGCTTCGTCGATCCCCGCCACCGGCCAAATCCCGCGCTTCAGCAGTTTTCTCTCGACGCGGAAATCAGGCCTTGTCATGCGGCGGAGCTGCGAATTAACGGTCTGGTCGAGGTGGGGAGCCTATTTTTTGCCGAAGCGGAGGCCGCCGAAGCGGGAGTTGAAGCGCGACAGGCGGCCGCCGCGATCGACCAAATGCTGCGAGCCTCCGGTCCAGGCCGGATGGGTGGTTGGATCGATGTCGAGATGCAAGGTGTCGCCCGCTTTGCCATAGGTGGAGCGGGTGAAAAACTCCGTCCCATCGGTCATGATCACCTTGATCAAATGGTAGGAGGGGTGAATATCGGGTTTCATTGTAAGAATCCTTGGGCAAATCCTCGTGTGTCCGTCGGCACCAGCTCCGCCGCCCTCGCCGCGATCCCGCGCCCTTCGTCGATCAAGACCGGCGGCGCCGCCCTATAACCCAGCCAACGGCCCGTTACAAGGATGGCGAGCCCGCGATCGCGTGCCGGAGTGATCATGGCACCGCTCCAGACCTTATGCCGTCAGGAGAGGCCGTCCACATCACCATGTAAGGCGCGTCGCGGCCGCCAAAACCCTCAAACCGCGGCCTGCAACTCGGCGAGAACTGCATCGCCCATTTGGGATGTCGAAAGAATCTTCGTCGCGCCGCCCGCGATATCGGCGGTGCGCAGCCCCTTTTCGAGCACATCTGAAATCGCCTTTTCGATGCGATCCGCAAGTTCCGCGAGATTGAACGAGTAGCGCAAAGCCATGCCGAAGGAGCCGATCATCGCGATTGGATTGGCAAGGCCCTTGCCCGCGATGTCGGGGGCGGAGCCATGCACCGGCTCATAAAGGGCCCTGCGTGTTTCGCCCTTCGCGCTTTTTTCCCCGAGCGATGCCGAAGGCAGCATGCCAAGTGATCCGGTCAGCATGGCGGCAACGTCGGAAAGCATGTCGCCGAAAAGATTATCGGTGACGATGACATCGAATTGCTTTGGGCGCCGAACCAACTGCATGCCGAGCGCGTCGGCAAGCTGATGCTCAAGCTCGACATCTTTATATTCCCGCGCATGCAAGGCAGTGATGACTTCGTTCCAGAGCACGCCCGATTTCATCACATTGCGCTTTTCGGACGATGTCACCTTGTTGCGGCGCTGTCGCGCGAGCTCGAAAGCGACGCGCCCGATCCGCTCGATCTCATAGGTGTCGTAGACCTGCGTGTCGATGCCGCGCCTCTGACCGTTGCCGAGATCGATGATCTGTTTTGGCTCGCCAAAGTAGACGCCGCCGGTCAATTCGCGAACGATCATGAGGTCGAGGCCATCGACGAGCTCGCGCTTGAGCGAGGAGGCATCGGCGAGCGCGGGATAGCAGATCGCCGGGCGCAGATTGGCGAAGAGATTCATATCCTTGCGCAGCCGCAAGAGACCTGCCTCGGGGCGGACCTCGTAAGGGACGCCATCCCATTTCGGCCCGCCGACGGCGGCAAGCAGCACGGCGTCCGCGGCGTTCGCGCGGCCCATATCGGCCTCGCTGATCGCGGTTTTGTGCGCGTCATAAGCCGCGCCGCCCACAAGGCCTTTTTCGATCTCGAAACGAACGATGCCTTCGCGCGTAAACCAAGCGGCGATTTTCTCGACCTCGGTCATGACCTCGGGGCCGATGCCGTCACCTGGAAGGACGAAGAGATTGTAGCGAGGCATGTTTAATTGTCCCCGGATGGCGGACGCAGCCGCGCGAGTCTAGAAAGGCTCCCGCCGCGCGGCCAAAAACGGTTGGAAATTTTATGCGGCGGCGAGCTGGCGGAGCACATAGGGAAGAATGCCGCCGTTATTGAAATATTCGAGTTCGTCGAGCGTCGCGATGCGGCAGATGAGCGGCACCGTCTCCGCCCTGCCATCGGCGAACGTGATCTCGGCCTCCATTGTCTGGCGCGGCTTCAATGTGGGCCCAAGCCCATGGATGGTCACCTGCTCGTTGCCGTTGAGCCCAAGGGTTTTCCAACTCGTGCCGGGCTCGAAGGTGAGCGGCAGGACGCCCATGCCGACGAGGTTCGAACGGTGAATGCGCTCGAAGGATTCGGCGATGACCGCGCGGACCCCAAGCAATCTTGTGCCCTTGGCCGCCCAGTCGCGCGAGGAGCCATTGCCATATTCGCTACCCGCGAAGACGACCAGCGGCACGCCTTCGGCCTGATATTTCATCGCCGCCTCAAAAATCGGCATTTCGTCGCCGTCCGGCCAGTGCTTGGTTAGGCCGCCCTCGGGGACGGCGCCATTCTCCTGTTGCAGGATGAAATTCTTAATCCTTATATTGGCGAAAGTGCCGCGCATCATGATCTCATGGTTGCCCCGGCGCGTGCCATATTGATTGAAATCGGCCTTTGAGACTTGCCGTTCAACAAGATATTTCCCGGCGGGCGAAGCCTCCTTGATCGCGCCCGCGGGCGAAATATGGTCGGTCGTGATCTTGTCGCCGAAGAGCGCCAGAATGCGCGCGTTTTCAATGTCCAGAACAGGCTCTGGCTGCATTTTTAGCCCGGCGAAATAGGGCGGATTTTGCACATAGGTCGAGCCCATGTCCCATGTGTAGGTTTCCCCCCCTGACACCTTCACCTTGCGCCAATGCGCATCGCCGTTGAAGACATCGGCGTAACGCGCCTTAAACACCTTTCTGGTCACGAACTCATCGATAATCCTGTTGATTTCCCCTTGCGACGGCCAGATGTCCTTGAGAAGCACCGGACGGCCTTTCTTGTCGTGGCCAAGCGGCTCCGTCGCAAGGTCACGGGTGACCGTGCCGGCGAGCGCATGGGCGACGACGAGGGGCGGCGAGGCGAGGTAACTCGCCTGCACATCGACGTTGATGCGGCCCTCGAAATTCCGGTTGCCGGAGAGGACCGCCGCGGCAATAATGCCATTGTCGTTGATTGTTCTCGAGATTTCCGGTGCCAAGGGACCCGAGTTGCCGATGCACGTCGTGCAGCCAAAGCCGACGAGATTGAAGCCAAGCTTGTCGAGCGATTTCTGCAACCCCGACGCGCAAAGATAATCGGCGACCACCTGGCTTCCCGGCGCGAGCGACGTCTTGACCCATGGCTTCACGCCAATGCCTTTGGCGACGGCGTTGCGGGCGAGCAGCCCGGCGCCGATCAGCACGTTCGGGTTCGAGGTATTCGTGCAGGAGGTGATCGCCGCGATCACCACATCGCCGTGCCCGAGATCGAAATTTTTGCCCTCTACGGGATAGCGCTGTCCGGCCTCGCCAACTTTTCCATACTCGGTTTTCAGCGCGGCTTTGAAGCTCGACCCAACCGAGCCGAGCGCGACGCGCCCCTCGGGACGTTTCGGCCCGGCCATCGAGGGCACGACCGAACCGAGATCGAGTTCCAGCGTGTCGGTGAAGACCGGATCGCTGGTCGTCTTTGTCCGGAACAACCCTTGCGCTTTCGCGTAGGCTTCGACGAGCGCAACCCGCGCGGGCGCGCGTCCTGATGTCGCAAGGTAAGAAAGCGTCTCCGAATCGATCGGGAAGAAATTGCAGGTCGCGCCACACTCCGGTGACATATTCGCGATCGTCGCGCGATCGGCGAGCGAAAGATGATTTAGGCCGGGGCCATGAAATTCAACGAATTTACCGACGACGCCTTTTTGCCGCAACATTTGTGTAACGGTCAGAACGAGATCGGTGGCCGTCACCCCAGTATCGAGCGCGCCGGTCAGCCGGAAGCCAATCACCTCCGGCAACAGCATGGAAAGCGGCTGACCAAGCATGCACGCTTCGGCCTCGATGCCGCCGACGCCCCAGCCCAGCACGGAGAGCCCATTCACCATGGTCGTATGCGAATCGGTGCCGACGAGCGTATCGGGGTAGGCGACTTCGACGTTCGAAGGCTTGCCGCGCCGCGCCGCATATTTCTCCTTGGCCGTCCAAACAGTCTGGGCGAGATATTCGAGATTAACCTGGTGGCAAATCCCGGTGCCTGGCGGCACAACTCGGAAATTGGCGAACGAGCTCTGGCCCCATTTCAAGAAACGATAGCGCTCGCCATTGCGGCTATATTCGAGATCCACGTTGGTCTTGAAGGCCTTGCTGCTGCCGAATGCATCGACGATGACCGAATGATCGATGACGAGATCGACCGGGACGAGCGGATTGATCTTGTGCGGATCGCCGCCAAGGTTTGTTATGGCGTCGCGCATCGCGGCCAAATCGACGACGGCGGGGACGCCGGTGAAATCCTGCATCAGAACCCGCGCCGGTCGAAACGCGATCTCGCGCTCGATCTTGCCCCTATTGCTCAACCAGGCGGCGATCCCCTCGATGTCTTGCCGCGTGACCGACCGGCCGTCCTCGAAGCGGAGCAGGTTCTCGAGCAAGATCTTTATCGAAACCGGCAGTTCCGACACGTCCGAAAGCCCATGTTTCTCCGCCGCCTTGAGCGAAAAATAATGGTAGGTCTTGCCGCCCACGTCGAGCTTCTTGCGGCAGTTGAAACTGTCGAGCGAGGTCATCGGAATTTTCCCAAGGTACGCTGAAATGAAAAATGTTGGCCCGCCCATTTATAAATAATTTTTCCGACGCAAGCTACGCGGATGATAGATGAAAGTGCCAGTTCGGCGGCGTGGCCCGGTTGCGGTTCGATCATGATGCGACTTTCTGCCTCAAGGCTAACCGTCGAACGTGGCGGCCGGATCATCTTTTCAAATCTGTCGTTTGGGCTCGATGCGGGCGGCAGCCTGACCGTCACGGGGCCTAA
>JBOHJQ010000075.1:0-17791 GCA_050728655.1 Methylocella sp. | reverse complement strand
GAACTGGCTCATCAGCCACTTCAGATTGTCGCTATTCGCGGCCTTCCCGGCGCCCGCGAGAAGCGTGTGCGGACCGGGATTGTCGCGCGGGAAATCGAAGGGCTCCATCGGAATTTGCAAGACGACCTCGTGGCCCGCCGCGCGCGCGCGCGCCGTTTCGCGCGCAAGATCGGCTCCATACGGCGCAAAGCCGAGCGTGACGGCGCCCGGCAAGGTTGCGATCGCCGAGTCCGTTGCGCGCGGCGCAAGACCCATGCCGCCAATGAGCAAAGCAATGCGCGGCGAGCCCTTTGTCAATCCGCCGGAAGATAAGGCGGGGCGGGCAAAATCTTCGGATGGCCGCGCGCCGTCGGCCCCAATGCGCGGGATTAGGCCATGCGGTGCTTGTTCGATAAGCTGCGGGTCGGGCGCCCCCTGCAGACCCGTTTTCAAAGCTTTCGCCACATCGATTATGAGAGCCTCGGGCGCGGCGCCGCCCTCGGCTCGAATGATTTTCACACCGCTCCGCCGCTCGATCGCCTCCGCCCCCAAACCGGCTTTCCGGGCAGGCACCGAGGCAGTGGTGTCTTGAAGCGGCGCGGCTGCCTCGCTCGCGTCCGCCCCGCTAGGTTGCGGCGGCAGCGCGTTCCGCGGTGAGTTCTTGGATACCCCGGCCCGAGTTTCGTAAGGCACGGTGCCGGACGGCGGAACTCTGTTCGCGGCATAAAGCGCCGCGCCGGGCGGCCCAACTAGCGCCGGCAAAAACGCGGCAGCAACAGCAAGCATCCCCAGGCCACCAATGGCAACCGCCGCATAAAGCGCGTTGCCGCGCGACGGGCGCTTTTGAACCGGGAACCGTCCCAAGGGAGAATCCAGATCGTCGTCCGTCATACCTGATCGCTATCCCGCGTAGGCACGCATGCAAGCCGCCTCAGAAGCCAAACCAGGGCCCGCCTGATGGATGAAACCGCGGCCGCCGCGCCAAACCCGGCAAGAGCCAAGGAATTGTCGCCAGCCACGCTCCCCCCGCCGGCGTTCCAAGCCGGGCGGGCCGAAGCTGCCGCGTTCTACCCTGATTCGGTCGCGAACGACCGGTTCATGGCCGAACGTCGTCGTGTTCGCTTGGCCGGAACGCAACAGCCGCCCCCACTTTCGCGGATCATGCTTGCGCGGGGCCATCGCTTTGCTTCCACCGCTCGTCGGGAATGACCGACGGTTTCAACCCCGGCCGTTAAACTCGTTCTTTGGCCTCCTCGCGGGTGCCTCTCAATTCGGAACCTTCGCGGGTTCGCTCACGGGCGCCGCGGTAAGCTTGTTCATCGCCTTATTGGCGCCGCGCAGAATGTCTTCGGCGGCGATCAATTGCTTGTCGTTTTTGGCATCGGGCGGGATAAAGGCTTGCGAGCCTCCCTTTTCGTCCTCGCCATTCTTCAAATGGCCGCGCAGCGAAGCTTCGCCCTTTGTGTCGTCCTTGCCCTTGAGGTCATCGGGCACATCCTGCAAAACTGTCACGTCGGGGTCGATCCCCTTTGCCTGGATCGATCGGCCGGACGGCGTGTAATAGCGGGCCGTGGTAAGCCGCACGGCGCCGTTATTCTGGCCGAGCGGGATTATCGTCTGCACCGATCCCTTGCCAAATGAGCGGGTGCCGAGAATGGTCGCGCGTTTATGATCCTGCAACGCGCCGGCGACGATTTCCGAAGCCGACGCCGAGCCGCCATTAATCAGGACGACCGCCGGCTTGCCCTTGGACAAGTCGCCAGGACGCGCATTGTAGCGCATTATTTCATCGGCATTCCGGCCCCGGGTCGAAACGATTTCGCCGCGGTCGAGGAAGCAATTGACGACGGCGATCGACTGGTCGAGCAAACCACCGGGATTGTTGCGCAGGTCGAGAATATAGCCTTTGAACTTGGCGGCCGGGATATCGTTTTGGAATTTTTGGATCGCCGCGCGAACACCCTCAAACGTCTGTTCATTGAATTGGGTGATTCGAATGTAGCCGATATCGTCGCCTTCCTGATGTTCGCGAACCGATTTGATTTGGATCACCGCGCGGGTCAGCTTGATGTCCTGCGGGTCCTTGTTCGATCCGCGTAAAATCTTGAGCGTCACCGAGGTATCCGGCGCGCCGCGCATCTTGTCGACCGCCTGGTTGAGGCTCAAGCCCTGAACATTCTCGCCGTCGATGGCGCTGATGATGTCGCCAGACATGATTCCCGCGCGCGCGGCCGGAGTGTCGTCGATTGGCGTGACGACCTTGATAAGCCCGTCCTCTTGCGTCACCTCGATGCCAAGACCGCCGAATTCGCCGCGCGTCTGAATCTGCATGTCGCGAAAGCTTTTGGCATCCATGTAGCTTGAATGCGGGTCGAGCGAGCCGAGCATGCCGTTGATTGCGGCCTCGACGAGTTTTTGTTCGTCCGGCTTCTCGACATAATCGGAACGAATCTTCTCGAAAACGTCGCCGAAGAGGTTGAGATTACGGTAGGTGTCCGAGGCGGCCGCGCGCGCCGTTCCCTCCGGAAAAAGCGGAGTCCTTGTTGCAAGCGTAACGAGCCCCGCGCCCAGAATGGCGCCCAGCAGTAGAGGTAAGACTTTGCGCATCATCCGCGAACCTTCTGCAATTCCGGCTTTGCCCACCATGGGCCCGGATCGATCGCCACCCCGTCCTTACGGAATTCGATATACAGGATGGGCTGAACCGCGCCGATGGCGATGGCCGCGGCCGTCTTGATCGACCCGTCGCCCATGACGGCGACGGGCTCCCCAACCAGAATGAATTGTCCTACGTTTACGTTGATCTTGTCCATCCCGGCAAGAATTATATAATAGCCCTGGCCTGCGTTAACGATTAAAAGTTGTCCATAGCTACGGTACGGACCGGCGAAGGACACCCAACCGTCGCAGGGCGAGGCGACAATCGCTTCGACGCGGGTCGCGATCAGCATTCCTTTGCCGGTGCCGCCAAACCCGTCTTGGCTGCCAAAGCCGCGCTGAAGCGTGCCGTTCACGGGGACCGGCAAAAGGCCTTTTGTCTCGATAAAGGCGGTCGCTGGCGCAAGCCTTGCCGGATCCTTGAAAGGTGCCAAGCCGGTTTTCATAGCACCGCTTGGGGCTACGCCTTGCGCGGCGCGCCTGCGGATCTCATCGGCCTTCCTCGCCGCCTCGGCGCCCCGCGCCGCCGCGGCGTCTTCGGTTTCCATTCTGGCGATGAGATCCTTGAGGCTCGCCGCTTGCTTAGCGAGATCGAGCGCGCGTTCGCGCTCGGCTCCCAGTGCCTGTTCGGCGGCGGACAGCGCCGATTGGCGCGCCTCGACCAGAGCGGCGAGACGCTGACGCTCGGCGCGAAGCTTGGCCACGCCATCCGCAAGCGTCTCGCGCTCGGCCGCGATCGATTGTCGCAATTGCACGAGATCCGAAAGGTCCGAGGCCAGCGCTTCGGTTTCGCCGCGCATCTGCGGCAAGACCGAACCGAGCAACATCGAGGTTCTGATCGCGGCAAGCATGTCTTCCGGCGTGGCCAGAAGCGCCGGCGGCGGCTTGCGCCCCATCCGCTGCAAGGAGGCGAGGACCTCGGCAATGACCGCGCGGCGGCTCGCCAGCGAACGCTTGATCGCGTCCTCCGACCCGGTGAGCGTGTCGAGCCTTGCCTCCGTTGCGCCGATCTTTCGTTCGCTCGCGTTGACATTTTGCGTCGCGTCGAGAAGCGCCGCGGTAAGCTTCGCCCGGTCGGCGCGGATCGATGCGATCTCGGCTTCGATCCGCTGGCGCTGCGCTTGCGACGCCTCGAGCGTGTCTTCCATGCCCCGCAGCTCGAGCCGGCGTCCGCTCAGTTCCGCGCCTTTCTCGTCCACGGCCGGCGCCCCCGGCTGACCGAATTGTGCCGCAAGGCAAGCCGATGCAAAGAGTGCAAAACACAATGCGAGCGCGATGCGGCGGCTTGCCGCTTTCGCTGCAGCAATCGTGCTGTGCCGCACTCGAACCGCCACGAGTCTCCTTATGCCCGGCGGCCGGTTGAATTGGCCGCAGGAATTAATCCCATCACGCCTTCCAGCAGAGGAAAATGGCACCGCCGCGGCAAGACACCGGCAAGTTCGCGACTTGATCGCGATGATAGGGGTGGCCAGAGAGAATCGTCGCCGCCCGGTAAAACTGTTCGGCGGCCATGATTCGCGCCAACTGGTGCGGCCAAGCCGTCGCCCCAAAGGAGAGCGTGAGCGAAGCGGAAGCCAAAAAAGCGGCTTCCAAACCGTCCGGGCAACGATGACGAACGCGGCGCTCGCAATGCAGTGGTCACACGAAAAGCCAAGCGCGGTGGCAAAACTCCAGCTTGTCATCTGCTTGCCGTTTACGTCGTGGGAAGTGAAAGCCTCGAATCACTTGCGCCTGTTCCCTTTTGCGATCGCCGGGCCGGGCGGCGCGGCTCTCGCCTGCCCCGCGCAGTTCGACGCCGGGACAAGCCGATCGCGCGGCCCGGCGGCGGCCCGCCCGACGGAGCGCGTAACCAAATCCCGTTCCGGTCCGGCTTTCGGCCGCGCAAGGCGCGTCGTACTTGTAATGGGCTGCCTTAGCCTAGGCGACGCTCGCCCGGCCGGTCGATGCTCCATATTTTTTCGAGATTGTAGAACTGCCTCACCTCGGGCCGGAAGATGTGGATGATGATGTCGGCGCCATCAACTAGAACCCAATCGCAGTACCGCAAGCCTTCGACGCGGGGTGCTTGGTGGCGCGTGGCCTTGAACGCGCCGATAAGGCGCTCGGCGATGGCCCCGACATGAACGGTGGAGCGGCCGGTCGCGATGATCATGAGGTCGGCGAGAATGGTTTTGCCGTGCAGGTCGATTGAAACGATGTCTTCGGCCTTGGAATCATCGAGACAGGTCAAGACAGTCCGCACAAGAGTGCCGGCTTCGGGTCCATCTGAACCGGGAACCGGGTGGCGCGGCGAAGATGCCGCTTCCGCAACTACCGCTTGTATCAGTGTGCCGATCCTCCTCGAGTCCGGCCAGCCGGCCGGGCGCACCATAGAAGATGGCGCAGAATCGCGGGAATTTCAATCGGGAGGTTTTGGGGGGGAGTGGTTTCCGGCTGCAACACGGTTTATCGTTCGTATGATGGCGGCTTTTGAGCCTTCGTCCAGTTCTGGGTTTGGATGCGGCTTCCGGTACCTGCGACGCCAACAATGAAAACACTTTGGCGGACGCAGCAGCTTCGCGGTATCGTGGGGATCAGGCAACTTACTTTCATTAATTTAACTTGATTATGGGTCGGAAATGTTTGCCGTCGTCCAAAAATTCTTGGCCGGGCTGAAGGACCGCTGATCTTCTGTTGGCCCGGCGGTTCAGCTCCTTATCGCAGCCTTCGCAATTCTTATACCGGCGCTGGCCGCTCTTTGGCTTGTCGATAAGCTGTTCGTCTATCGGTTAGCGCGCAGCTATGTCGAGGATGTCGCGGACGTTTTCGATCTCAACAAGCATCTCGCGAAAGCGATTTCACTCGCCGTCTTCGTAGCGGCCGTATATCTCATTGGAAAAACGTGTTCACGGTCCCGCACGAGTCGGCGGATTGGCTATTTAGGGATTGTCACACTTCTCATTGGGCATTCGCTACTTCTCTGGAACGGCACGAAGGTTCAGCTCTTCGAAAGGTCTGGAAGGGCGATCAAATGTTATGTGCTCACCCACGAGGGGGATGTCCTGTATCGTGAACGGCTCGGCATTGACCCTACGACCGGCCGCCCCTGCCGAGAGGTGACGCCCGACCTAGAGCATTTTCCGATCGGATTGAATCGAAGGGGATTCCCGAATCAGCATTTGTCTGATTCAAGCTGCATGCTGGTGCTGGATGCCAGCATGCATGGCCAAAGCCCTTTCAAACGATCTTCGGCAGCGTGTCATTGAGGCCATGGCTCGGGGCTTGTCCTGCCGCCGGGCGGCGGAACGGTTCGGGGTGAGCGCGTCGAGCGCGATCCGATGGCTTGACCGGTTGAAGAAGCAAGGCAAATTCGCGGCAAACAGGCAGGGCGGCGACCGCAAATCGGGCCGCATCGAAGCCGAAGCGGCTTTCCTCCTCGGCGAGGTCGCCGCGACACCGGATATCACGCTCGGCGAGCTTCGGGAGAAACTGCGGGCGCGCGGTGTCAGCGTCGGCATCGCGACGCTGTGGCGCTTCTTCGACCGGCGGCGCATCACATTTAAAAAAAACGGCGCATGCCGCTGAGCAGCAGCGCTTCGACGTGAAGGCTGCCCGCGAGGCGTGGTGCGAGCGGCAGCGCGATCTTGATCCGGCGCGGCTGATCTTCGTCGACGAGACGAGCGCCTCCACCAAGATGGCGCGGCTCTCAGGGCGGGCGCCAAAAGGAGAGCGCTGTCTGGCCGCGGTTCCGCACGGCCATTGGAAGACGACGACCTTCACGGCGGGGCTGCGGAGCGGCGGCCTCGCGGCGCCTTTTGTGCTCGACGGCCCGATGGATGGCGATGCTTTCCGCGCCTATGTCGGGCAGGTTCTCGTCGCCGACCTCACACCCGGTGATGTGGTTGTGATGGACAACTTGCCAGCCCACAAGGTGCATGGCGTGCGGCAAGCCATCGAAGCGGCCGGCGCGAGACTGATATATCTCCCCGCCTACTCGCCCGACTTTAACCCGATCGAGATGGCGTTCTCCAAGCTCAAGGCGCTTCTGCGCGCGGCAGCCGCGCGCACGATACCTGATTTGTGGGAGGCTATCGGCATCGCCGCCGACGCCTTCGCGCCAACCGACTGCCAAAATTATTTCGCCGCCGCCGGGTATAACGCAATATGATCGGAAAATGCTCTAGCTGTTTAGTCCCACATTGTGGTGGGCAGGGTTGGTGGTGAAGCGATCAGGCTGAGTTGTCCATATTTTGCAGATGTATTCGTAAGCGGTGAGTCCGTTAAGGGCTTTGAGGCGTTTGGCGAAATTGTAGGCCATCAAGAAGGCATGCAGGTGTCGCTTCAGATGATCGTGTGACTGGTAGTAATAACGTTTCACAGTGGCGTCCTTGATGGTGCGGTTCATGCGTTCGGCCTGACCGTTTGTCCAAGGATGATTAATCTTGGTCAGCCGATGTTCGACGCCGAGAGCATCGCAGAGACGATCAAAGGGGATTGTCCAATAAGCTTCCGTACCTTCGCGCTTGGCGAACTGAATGCCGTTGTCGGTCAGGATGGTCTGGATTTTGTACGGCACGGCCTTGGTCAGCTTATCGAGAAAGTCCTTGGCGATCATGCGCGTGGCACGAGGATGAAGTTCGGCATAGGCGAACTTTGAGGTGCGATCAATAGCCACAAACATATACAGCTTGCCGTCTTCCGTCTGCACCTCGGCAATATCAATATGGAAGTAGCCAATCGGGTAAGTGGCGAACTTCTGTCTCTTCGGCTTGTCGCCCTCTACATCCGGCAGCCGGCTGATGCCATGCCGTTGCAGGCACCGATGCAAGGATGAGCGGGTCAGATGAGGGATGCTGGGCTGCAAGGCATAAAGGCAATCATCCAATGGCAGCAGCGTGTATTTGCGGAAGGCGATAACAACGGCCTCTTCTTCCGTTGTGAGAACCGTCGAGCGCACGTGCTTCGGCCCCATCGGGGCATCGTTGGCAAAGCTGCGCTTCTTCCACTTGGCAACAGTTTTTGGGTTGATCCCATGCTGTTCCGCCAGCTTGTTCAGGCTCTCTTGACTGTGCTGTATTGCTCGACGCACCGCCTCTGTCGTGCGGGCGCAGCCGTGTAAAACTTGTCCCATAATCCCTCCCGTTGTAGCTGGCTATAACATACGCCACCACAATGTGGGACTAAACATCTAGCTGATCGGTTGCAGGCGTATGCTAATGGAAACCGGCCCCAGCGGATAACGTCCGACAACCCGACATTCTTCAACCCGCGTAGCAGCGAGCCAAGCGACTGGTATTTCAAGGATAAAAACGGCAGAATTGAAATTCTCGATCTGATGGGCTTCGATCCGGAGACCGGAGAGGAGTTGCAGCCCGTCACGCGAGATATCGTCGATCAATGGAAGGCTCAGAATGCGGACGTCATAATTACCCATAATCGTCCGCCGCCGCAACGAATCAACGACCCGGAGAAGTTCGCCTTTTTCGACGCGCTCACCGGTAAACCTCGGGTCTGGTATTGGCGCGGCCCGAACGGTGAATACGAGTTCTACGACAATTCAGGGTATCATCCCCGCACAGGCGAACCACTAGCCGTCATCAGCAGAGAAGCAATCGCCGCGTGGAAGCGGGACATGGATGTTGTGGAGAAGAAAGAACGTGAGAGCAGAGAGCGCGAAGAGCGCGACCGTCAGTCCGCTCTGGAACATGAACGTAAGCGAGCCGAGCAGGAGGAACGCATCCACGAGGCCGCTCTTGAGCAGCAAGAGCGCGAGCGACAGGCCGCTCTAGAAAGGCAGGCGCGGGAGGGACGGGCCGCTCCACTTTGTGACCAGTTGGCCGCGAATCCGACTGACCCGCGCAAACCGGCCAATGTGCCGGGCGTGCCCTACGAGGATCTCAAGACCCAGGCTAAGGCCGCCGTAGACGCCTGCATGCTCGCTATGAATATTTATCCCCAGGAGCAACGATACCGCTACCAGTATGCGCGCGCCCTACAAGTCGATGAGCCAGGAAAAGCGCTTGAAGTGCACATCGAGCTTGTCCGTAATAATTATCCAGCTTCTTGCGATAATGTCGGGTGGCTGTTAATCCGTACTCGTAAGGATATTCAGAAAGCCATTGGTTATTTCAAAGAGGGTGTACGGCGCGGTGACCCTGATTCCATGGTAAGTCTTGCAGATTTGGTCGAGCGCCATTACTACGTGCCTGAAAATAATGATCCAACTGCTACGAGGTTTGCACTTCTTGCCCGGGCCGCGCAGCTCGGCCATCCCGGGGCACAACTCGCGGTCGAGCAGGAACGTATCAAGTTTCAGCAGCTTCAAATCCAACAACAAAATCAACAGCAGCAAGAACAACTGATGATTCAAATGTTTGGGACAATCCTGCAAAGCGTGGTGCATTGACCAGGGGAGAGGTCCGCCAAACCGAAGACCAATCAGCACTGGTCAGCCAAACAAGGTGCCACCCTTGCTCCCGGTCCTAGCCCAGCCCCTTGCCCGCCATTCGTGCCAAACTCCCGCATGGCCTCGCCCCGGCAGAGCCCAATCGCGCGGCTGTAGGCGATTGCCGCCTTTGGCGGCAACCACTACCTGCGACGAGGACCAGACCAGATTCGTGACCGATCCGTCGGGCCGCACCACCGTCGCCTGTACGGCCGCCGCTCCCAATGCGTTCCACGGTGCAGTCACAAGCCGCATCGCGGTTGTCTTCCCAGCTACAAGTGTGTTGTTCCTCAGCCCCTGCACCAGATAAGCGATAGACATTGAGTGTACTTCTTTGTGTGCGGAATTTTGACCTCATTTTCGACCTCCCACGGAATTTAGCGCTTGGCGCCCCATGTTCAGGGGGTGCGCCACAATTGCCGCAGAATAGATCCGTGGGCGTGGTCATCGCGTCCCTTGAAGACGAACCACAAAGGAATTTGCTTACTTGCTGGCAGTCTCTTCAGTGATTTTGTTGGAACCGGGGACTGGAGCCCCGCGTGGCCTTGACCCAATCCCGCGCCTGTTGCTCGGGGTTGGCGTTTCGCGTGATGTCGGTCACGACGGCGGCGCTGTCTGCACCTGCTTCGAGCACGTCCCGGACGCGCGCGAGCGTTATCCCGCCGATCCCAACGAGGGGTATCTTGCCGATTTTCTTCTTCCACTCCGCGAGGCGCGGAAGACCCTGCGGCGCAAAGGCCATGGCTTTCAGGATCGTCGGATAGATGGGGCCGAGCGCGATATAATTTGGGTCTGTTTCGAGAGCCCGCGCGAGCTCGGCCTCGTCATGCGTCGAGACACCAAACCTCACACTCGCGCGGCGGATCGCAGAAAAATCCGCCGTCGCGAGATCGCCCTGGCCGAGATGGATGAAATCGCAACCGGCGTCGATTGCTTGTTGCCAATGATCATTGACGACGAGCTGGGCGCCATGCCGCGCGCAGAGCGCTTTTGCCTTTATTATTTCCTCGCGGACGGTTTGGTCTGACTGATTTTTGATCCGCAATTGCACGAGCCGCACGCCGCAGGGCAAGAGCCGCGCGACCCACTCCGCGCTGTCGACGATCAAATAGAAAGGATCAAGCACGCGCAAGATCGCTGAAAGCGCGTCCGATCACCGGGGTCGAAGGCGCGGCCATGTCCCGCGCTTGCATCAAAGCGGCGCGATAGCCGATCCGTCCGGCCTCGACGGCGAGCGCAAACGCGCGGGCCATTCTTACGGGATCGCCGGCCTTGGCGATCGCCGTGTTGGAGAGCACCGCGTCATAACCCATTTCCATCGCCGCCGCGGCGTGCGAGGGCGCGCCAATCCCGGCATCAACGATCAGCGGCACGTTTGGAAAATGCGCACGTAGGGATTTCAGTGCATAGGGATTGTTGAGTCCGCGCCCCGAGCCGATGGGCGAGCCCCAGGGCATCAAGACTTCGCAGCCCGCGCCGAGAAGCCTTTCCGCCGCGACAAGATCCTCGGTCGTATAGGGGAAGACTTGAAACCCTTCACGGGTGAGAATCGACGCCGCCTCGACGAGACCAAAGAGATCGGGCTGCAAGCTGTCTTCCTCGCCGATGACTTCGAGCTTGATCCAAGGGGTGTCGAAAACCTCACGCGCCATTTGCGCGGTGGTCACGGCTTCCTTCACGCTCCGGCACCCGGCGGTATTGGGCAAAACCCGGACGCCAAGTTCGCGGATCAGCGCCCAGAAACTTTTCCCCGCGCGGCTGCCACCGGACTCGCGCCTGAGCGATACCGTGACGACCTCCACTTTCGCCGCTGCAATCGCGCGACAGAGAATCGCGGGCGAGGGATATTGCGCGGTTCCGGCAAGAAGCCGCGAGGAGAATTCGGCGCCGTAGAGTTTGAGACGGTCCGCATCGATATCCGCCACGCCCATGTCAGCCTGCATCTCAGCCTCCTTGGCGCGGCACGAGAATCTCGACCGCGTCGCCCTCTTTCAATGGCGTCTTGGCGCGCTCGGTCTTGCGGACGAAATTCCGGTTGAGCGCGGTCGCGATGGCGCCGTCCTCGTAATCGAGTTCGCGCAACAGCGCGCCGAGCGTTGCCGCTTCGACGTCAAGCGCTTTGCCGTTGACCTGGATGCGCATCCATGAGCTCCGGAAAATAGACGTTTTCGAGCACGGCTTGCACGGCCCTGCGGGCGAGCGCGGGCGCCAGCAAAAAGCCATGCCGGTAAAGCCCGTTGACATAGACCTTGCGCCCGTCGCGGCGGATTTTCGGCAGATTGTCGGGAAACGCCGGCCGCACGCCCGCTCCCGTCTCGACGATCTCCGCCTCGGCGAAAGCCGGATGCAGGCAATAGGCGGCGCCAAGCAATTCCAACATGGCACGCGCGGTGATCCGGCCAGCTTCCTCGTTTTCAACCATCGTCGCCCCAATCATGAAGCGCCCGTCGCCGCGCGGCACGACATAGACGGATTGGCGCGGATGCAGCAGCCGCACTGGCCGCTTAAGCGCGATCTCGCGGGTGCTGAGCACCAGCATTTCACCCTTGACGCCGCGCAAATCGGAAAGTGAGTCTTGTGCCGCGAGGCCGCGGCAATCGATCGTCCAATCGGCGCGCGCTTGCTTCGCTGCGGCGCCATAGCGCAGCGTGACATTGTCGAAGCCGGCGAGGCGCGCGGCGAGAGAGGCCATCGCCGCGCGGGGATCTAGATGCGCCTCGGACGGAAAGAACAGGGCTTCCTCGAAGCGCCCCGCAAGATCGGGTTCAAGCGCCGCGATGCGCTCCGCGTCGATGAGTTCATGTCCGCTTGTGCGGCGGGCATAGCGGATGAGTTCGGGCCGGTCCCGCGCGGGGGCGACGACGAGAGTCCCTTGGCGCGTCGCAACGGGCACACTTTTAGTCCAGAACTGGAGCGATTCGAGGCCGAGATCGAGGACGAGTTTTTCCGTGCTCTCGGCCTCGCACCAGGGCGCCAGCATGCCGCCCGCGAGATAGGAACAGCCGAGACCCGGACCCTCGCGGCACTCGATGAGCTCGACATCGCAACCCGCGCGGGCGAACTCGAATGTGGCGGTCAAGCCCGCGATGCCGGCACCAATGATTCTAATGCGCACGGCATTACCCATCTGCATCTCGCGAAGGCCAAGCGAAACAGATGCGTACGGACCGTCTTTCGGAGGGGAACATCACGTCACCATCCCTACGCCAGTACGAGCTGGATCAGGTTCGAAGGGTCGCCGGGCCGCTCTTAAAAGCGCCGCCAGCCTCTCAGCCCCCTGCCGGGGATCCCCTAGGTTGTCGCCAACTCAATTAGTCTTCAGGGCGGCTTGCGTCAAGGCACCTGGATGTTGGCCTTTAAGGGAGCGCGCGGGCTTCCCTTGGGTTTTGATCCCGGCTAAGGAAGCGCAACGGGCACTTCCTCCGACCGGGACCGCCATGAAAGCCGTTCACGTCCTGAATGGGCCGAACCTCAATCTCCTCGGCACACGGGAACCGGAAACCTATGGCCTCGCGACTCTCGCCGACATCGAGGCCCGTCTTTCCGCGCTTTGCAAACCACGCCGGATCATTTTGCACTTTCGCCAATCGAACCACGAGGGCGACCTCGTGACCTGGGTGCAGGAAGCGGGCCGCGCGGGCGAGCCGGTAATCTTGAATGCCGGGGCCTATTCGCATACATCGATCGCGCTTTACGATGCGATCAAGGCGGCGAAGACCGACGTGATCGAGGTGCATCTTTCGAACATTCACGCCAGGGAAGATTTTCGTCGCCAGTCGCTGATCTCTCCTGTCGCGCGGGGCGTGATTCTGGGGTTTGGTGCCTACTCTTACGATCTCGCGCTCGAAGCATGTCTCGCCCGGACCGGAGCGGCAGGTAACCGGCCTCATCGTAAACAAATCATGAAAACAGCTAGTCATCCGGGCAACGGCGCACACGAGAGTAGAAAAAGATGAAAAATCCGGAGCCAAACCCGGACGGAAGCCCGGCCGCGGCCGCGATCGACACCGAGCTGGTCGAGATCTTGGCGCAGCTCGTAACTCGTTTCGGGCTTTCCGAGATTGAAGTCGCGAAGGGCGATTTCAAAATCCGCGTCGCGCGGCAGCTGTCCACCGCGGTTATCCAGCCGGCCGTGACTCCGTCGCAGGCCGCTGCGACGAGCGTGCCGCCGGCTCCGGCCGATGGTCCGGGCACGGTAAAGTCGCCGATGGTCGGCACCGTTTATTTGCGTTCCTCGGCCGACGCGGCCCCGTTTGTCGAGATCGGTGCGCTGGTGAAGACTGGCGACAAGGTTCTTCTTGTCGAAGCGATGAAAACCTTCAACGAGATCCTCGCTCCCCGCGCCGGCACGGTGACGGGCATTCTGGTCGAGGACGGTCAGCCGGTCGAATATGGCCAGCCGCTTCTCGTGATCGAATAAGGCCGCGTAGCTGATGGACTGACATGTTCGAAAAGATTCTCATCGCCAATCGCGGCGAAATCGCCTTACGGATTTTGCGCGCGGCCAAGGAACTCGGCATCGCGACCGTGGCGGTTCATTCGACGGCCGACGCCGACGCGATGCACGTGAAACTCGCTGACGAATCGGTTTGCATCGGGCCGCCACCCGCGCGCGATTCTTATCTCAACATCCCCGCGCTTCTCGGGGCTTGCGAAATCACCGGCGCCGAAGCCCTGCATCCGGGCTACGGATTTCTCGCCGAGAATGCGAGGTTCGCGGAGATTCTCGCCGACCATCACATCGTCTTCATCGGCCCCAAGCCGGAGCACATCAGGCTCATGGGCAATAAGATCGAGGCCAAGGCGACAGCGATCCGGCTCGGCATTCCGTGCGTGCCTGGCTCGCCCGGCGCGGTCACCGGCGATAGCGAGGCGGCGGCCGTCGCCCGGGAGCTTGGTTTTCCTCTCCTCGTAAAAGCGGCGGCGGGCGGCGGCGGACGCGGCATGAAGATCGCCCGCACCGCGAACGATCTTCCAGGCGCGCTCGCAACGGCGCGGATCGAGGCCAAGGCGGCTTTCGGCGACGACTCGGTCTATCTTGAGACGCTTCTCGAAAAGCCACGCCATATCGAAATCCAGGTTCTTGGCGACGGCCACGGCAAGGCTGTTCATCTCGGCGAACGCAATTGCTCGTTGCAGCGCCGCAATCAAAAAGTCTGGGAGGAAAGCCCCTCCCCCGCCCTCAACGCGTCGCAGCGCCTAGAGATCGGCGAAATTTGTGCAAACGCGATGCGTGAGCTCGGTTATGCCAGCGTCGGCACCCTCGAGTTCCTTTACCAGAATGGCAAATTTTACTTCATCGAGATGAATACAAGGATTCAGGTCGAGCATCCGGTAACCGAGATGATCACCGGCCTCGATCTCGTCAACGAGCAAATAAGAATCGCCGCGGGGTCTCCCTTGACGTTGACCCAGAAGGAAGTCGTCTTTCAGGGACATGCGATCGAATGCAGGATCAATGCCGAGCATTCCGCAACGTTCCGGCCCTCGCCGGGCAAGATCGCCTATTACCATCCGCCAGGCGGCCTTGGCGTGCGGGTCGATAGCGCGGTTTATGCCGGCTACTCTATTCCGCCAAACTACGATTCGCTCGTCGGCAAGCTCATCGTGCACGGGCGCAACCGCAACGAGGCGCTGATGCGGCTTCGCCGCGCGCTCGACGAATTCATCATCGACGGCATCGATACGACAATTCCCCTGTTTCAAACATTGGTGCGCAACGCCGACATCCAAAACGGGCTCTACGACATCCATTGGCTGGAGAGGTTTCTTGCGCTGGGCGGGATGGACGAGGCGGACACGTGGGTCTCGCCCTAGACCGTCAACGCCGCAACAAGCCTCGTGGCTGTGTCCCTGCCGGAGTTTTACACGCTACAACAAACATTGGGCAGCCTATTTGGAGCGGGTGAAGGGAATCGAACCCTCGTATTCAGCTTGGAAGGCTGCTGCTCTACCATTGAGCTACACCCGCGCAGCTTTTGTGTCATAGGCTTCGGGAGGCCGCACCAGCGCATGAATGGTGCTCCGCTTGCAATCGAACCTATAAAGCAAGTCAACGCCCCATGAAAGTCCAGCGGATATCGGTTCCGGCATTTTGCTTGGTTCCCGTCCCTCGTTCCTCCATTCCGCTTCGCGATCCTCTCTCGCGACGCTTTTCGCGAGCGGCGCGGCCTGGCTCGTTGCCGGCCAGTTAAAGGAGACTTCCAACGGAGAAATCTGGCAGCAGGCCGCCTGCTATATGCTACGCATCCATGGCAGCGGCGCGATGGTGGCCGTGATGTTGCACGGCGCCCTCTCCCCGCCTCATATTGGCCGGGCCTTGCGCGCCAATAAAAACCGCGCCACCGTCTGCCAGAATCACGGCACACCCTTCAACGCGCCGCGTCCCGCATAGCGGGCTTGTTTCCCGAGTTCCTCCTCGATCCTGATAAGCTGATTATATTTTGCGAGCCGGTCGGAGCGGGCAAGCGAGCCGGTTTTGATCTGGCCGCAATTGGTCGCAACCGCAAGATCGCTGATGGTTGAATCCTCGGTCTCGCCGGAGCGGTGCGACATGACGGCCGTGTAGCCGGCCCGCGCGGCCATATCGACGGCGGCGAGCGTTTCGCTCAGTGTGCCGATCTGATTGACCTTGATTAAAATCGAATTGGCGATGCCATCCTTGATCCCGCGCGACAAACGCGTGACATTGGTAACGAAAAGATCGTCGCCGACGAGCTGGCACTTCTTCCCGATGAGACCGGTGAGGAGCTTCCAGCCTTCCCAATCGTCCTCGGACATTCCGTCCTCGATCGTGACGATCGGATAGTCCGCGAGGAGCTTTGCCAAGTACTGCGCCTGCTCTTGCGGCGTGCGCGTCTTGCCCTCGCCCGCATAAACATATTTGCCGTCGCGAAAAAATTCGGTCGCGGCGCAATCGACCCCGAGGGCAATATCTTCGCCAGGTTTAAACCCCGCGCCCTCGATCGCCGTGCGGCAAAAATCGAGCGCGGCCTCGGCGGAAGGCAGATTGGGCGCGAAGCCGCCTTCGTCGCCGACATTGGTGTTGTGGCCGGCTTTTTTCAGAGCGCTTTTCAGCACGTGGAAAACCTCCGCGCCCCAGCGCATCGCCTCCTTCAGCGACGGCGCGCCGACGGGAAGGATCATGAATTCCTGAAAATCGATCGGATTGTCGGCATGCACGCCGCCGTTGATAATGTTCATCATCGGCACCGGCAAGACATGCGCCTGGACGCCGCCGACATAGCGATAGAGCGGCAACCCACAGACGTCGGCTGCCGCCTTGGCGACGGCAAGCGAAACACCCAAAATCGCGTTGGCGCCGAGCCTCGATTTGTTCGGCGTGCCGTCGAGCGCGATCATCGTCGCGTCGATCTTGCTTTGATCTTCCGCGTCGAACCCGCTCAGGGCATCGAAAATATCGCGATTGACGCTATCGACCGCCTTGAGAACGCCCTTGCCGGAAAAGCGCGCCTTGTCGCCGTCGCGGAGTTCCACCGCCTCATGCGCGCCGGTCGATGCCCCCGAAGGCACCGCCGCGCGCCCGCTCGACCCGTCTTCCAAGGTGACATCGACCTCGACGGTGGGATTGCCGCGGCTATCCAAGATTTCCCGGGCGGCGATGTCGACGATTGCGGTCATCCAAGCTCCTGTTACGACGTAGACTGGAAAGGCTCGGCTTTTACGCCGATGCCCGGCGGCACGGAAGCCGCCGGGAAGAGCATTTTCTCAACGAACCAGTTTGGACTTATCGCGAGGAAGCGGTAAGCCAAGGCTGGGGGTGAAGACGGTGGTAAGCTTCTTGCAGCTATCGTCTTATAGCCATCGTCGCAAGTTTTGGGTAAGGGGGCCGGATGCTGTTCCATAAGGCCGCTTCCGTCATTTTATGCGCGGGTTTCGTCACCCAAGTGGGCGCGCCATCGGTGCCCTTGCCGGTTCCAAGACCGGCACTGCCGGCCGATTCTGTCCAAGACAAGGCGCAAGCTAAAACGCGGCCTTCTGCTCTGGAGCAAGCCTTGGAGGCTAAGGAGCCGGAGGCGAGCAAGACCTACCGCGCGCTCATCAAGACGGAAGCCGAGAAGAATGGTTTGCCGCCGGACATCGCCGACGCCGTCGCGGCGATCGAGAGCGGCTATGATCCAGGCGCGATTGGCGGCGTTGGCGAGATCGGCCTGATGCAGGTCCGGCCCGGAACCGCCGCGATGCTCGGTTTCAAGGGCGATTTGGCCGAACTCGCACGACCCGACGTCAACATTCATTACGGCGTGACCTATCTCGGCCAGGCTTGGCGTCTTGCCGGCGGCGATCTTTGCCGCGCCTTGATGAAATACCGCGCCGGTCATGGCGAGGAGATCATGTCGGCCCTATCCATGACCTATTGCGGCCGCGCGCGGGCGCATTTGGCGGAAGCGGGCTCGCCCTTCGCCGTGGCCGCTTCCGTGCCGTTCGTTTTCGACCCGGCCATGCCGGTCGCGCCAGCGGCGAAGCGCGGGCCAAGAATCCGCACGGCGGCGGTGAGCCGGGCCTTTTGGGCCGCGCATGACGCAAGAGTAAAGGCGATCGTCCAACGCCTCGAGGCCAAATGGCGGCGCCTAGCGTCGCGGTAAGGGAGAGCCGCGGCTTTCGCGGCTCCCTCATGCGAACGCCACCAGACGGTATCGATATTGTGCGTATCCTGCAGCAACGTATGGATTTCGAGCGTCGCGTATGAAAAACCTGCCTCGCCGTGGC
>JBOHJQ010000074.1:0-17910 GCA_050728655.1 Methylocella sp. | reverse complement strand
TCGTCAACCGGCGCAGTTTCCTCGACCCCGGACCGGCTGTTCCGGTGGGCAGCATGTCGAACTACGTGACGGCCAATACGATCTTCAACCGGACGCCGGACCAAATCTTTGCGAGGTCGCAGTTCGGAAACGACCGGCTGCCCCAGCCGCTCGAAATCCCCGCGCGTGCGGGGCCCCTCATCGAATTCGAAACCCCCGCCTACGATTATTATTAGTCAGTTCATAAATCGGTCGATATATTTCTTGGCTGGCAGTTGGCAGAGATCGCATGAATTGGCAAGTTGCGATGGCCAGCCCGGGTGTCAACGGGAAGGGGATGGCGCGGGAATCGGGTTAGCTCAGTCCGCTCCCTGCCCACTGTATTGGCGTTAAATTCGACGTTTGCCGTAAGTCTTTGTTTTCGATGGTGGGCGCACACGGGCTCGAACCGTGGACCCGCTGATTAAGAGTCAGCTGCTCTACCAACTGAGCTATACGCCCCTCGAAGCGGCTTTGCTTCTCGCGCCGTGGCACGGCTGAACGGAAAGCGACCCGGCTTTAGCAAACGAGGTGTACCCTGTCCAGCCATCGGCTTCGGCCCGCGTGTGACCTAAGCGTCTCGCCTGGTCACCCCGGCGAGGCCGCGTTTGCGCAGCAGCGCGGTGGGCGTGGCCGCGCGGCCGCGAAATTCCTTGTAGGCTTCTTCCGGATCGCGGCTGTAGCCCGAGGAATAAACATGGTCGTGCAGCTTCTTGGCAACCATCGAATCGAAAATATCGCCGCGCTCCTCGAAAGCTTCGAATCCGTCGGCGTCGAGAACTTCCGACCAGAGATAGCTGTAATAGCCCGCCGCATAGGACTCGCCCGAAAAGACGTGTTGGAAATGCGACGTGCGGTGGCGCATCGTGATCGAGGCGGGCATGCCTAGTTTGTCGAGTTGCTTTTTCTCGAAGCCAACAATGTCGATCGCGTCCGCGCCGGACACGAGATGCAGGGCAAGATCGACCAGCGCCGAAGCCGCATATTCGACCGTCGCAAAACCCTGGTTGAACTGGCGCGCCGCAAGCAAGCTCTGCAAAAGCGCTTCCGGTATAGGCTCGCCCGTCGCATGATGCAGGGCGAAACGGCGCAACACCTCCGGCTGCTCCAGCCAATGTTCGTATAGCTGCGAAGGAAATTCGACGAAATCGCGGGCAACGTTGGTCCCCGAAATCAAGGGATAGGTCACATCGGACAACATGCCGTGCAGCGCATGGCCGAATTCATGAAACAAGGTGTGCGCATCGTCGAAACTCAAGAGACAAGCTTGCCCCTCGCTGGCCTTGGCGAAATTCAAGACGTTGACGACGATCGGCCGGACCATTCCGTCGAGCTTTTGCTGCTCGCGGAAGGAGCTCATCCAGGCCCCGCTGCGTTTCGAAGGCCGCGCGAAATAATCGCCGATAAAGAGCGCGATCTCTTGTCCGTCGCGTCCCGTGACCGTCCAGGATCGTGCGTCTCGATGGTAAAGCGGCACGTCCCTGCGTTCGCTAAAGGACAGACCGAAAAGCCGGTTTGCGGCGAAAAACGCCGCCTCGATCATTTTGTCGAGTTGCAGATAGGGTTTGATTTCGGCCTCGTTGAGGTCGAACTCCGCCTTGCGGCGCTTTTCGGCGTAGTAGCGCCAATCCCACGGCGCGAGCTTAAAATTGCCGCCCTCGCTGGCCGCGATCGCCTGCAAGGCCGCCTCTTCGCGCCGCGCCCGCGCATGGGCCGGCGCCCATACCGAATGCAAAAGGTCGAGCGCCGCTTGCGGGGTTCTCGCCATCGTATCGGCCAGGCGAAAGTGCGCAAAACTTTCAAACCGCAGAAGCCGCGCGCGCTCCGTGCGCAACCGCACCATTTCGGAGGCGATGGCGCGATTGTCGGTCAACCCGCCGGATTCACCGCGCTGCGCCCAGGCGGCAAACGCCTTTTCCCGCAGGTCGCGGCGGGCCGAGAATTGCAGGAAAGGCTCGATGCTCGACCGCGACAAAGTGATTCCATGCCTGCCGGAAAGGCCGCGGTCCGCCGCGGTTCGCGCCGCGGCGGAGATGACCGACGCGGGAAGGCCGGCGAGATCGTCCTGGCCAGCGAGAACCAGCACATAGGATTTTTCATCGGCGAGAACGTTTTGGCCGAATTTGGTGCCGAGCGTCGCGAGGCGCTCGGCGATTGTGGCGAGCCTCGCCTTGGTATCGTCCGGGAGGCCGCCGCCATTACGCAAAAAGGCGATACGATAGCGCTCGAGAACCTGCGTCTGCTCGGCATTAAGCCCGAGTTCGCCGCGCCGCGAATATAGCGCATCGACGCGCCGGAACAACGCGCCATTCGAGTAGATTTCGCTGCGATGACGGGCGAGCCTGGGCGCGATCTCCCGTTCGATCGCCTGAAATTCGTCATTGGTGTCGGCGCGCGCCAGATTGAAGAAAACCGATGAGATACGGGTAAGGTCGCGGCCGCTCCGCTCCAGCGCTTCGATCGTATTTTCGAAGGAAGGCGGTTTTGGATCGGCCGCGATTGCTCCGGTCTCGGCTTGGGCAAGGCCAAGCGCGGCCTCGAAGGCGTCCCTGAAGTGCATTGGCTTCAGGCGATCGAACGGCGGCGCGCCAAAAGGCCCCGCCCACGGTTCGAGCAGCGGGTTTGGCTCGCGGGATGTCTCTTGCTCCATGGTAAGGTTGTCCAATTCTTGCGGCTGCACCCCTTTCAATAGCGAAGGCGCTATCAAAGGCGGTGGACTTTATCTACTTGCGCGCGGCCCCGGCTCCCCCGCAAAGCGGGCAAGCGTTGCGATCACTTCGGCGTCCGTGACCTGGCGGAAATCGCCGTAGAAAAAACCGACCGCTTCGAGCCACGCGGGAGATTCAAGGCAGACGATGCTGTCGGTTTCGCTTCGCAGCTCATCGAGGGTGTCCTTTGCCGCCACTGGCACGGCGAGCACCAGCTCCTTTGGCGCGCCTGCGCGCACCGCGCGAAGAGCCGTGCGCATGGTCGCGCCGGTCGCGATGCCGTCATCAATGACAATGACGGTGCGGCCCGCGACAGGTAGGCGCGCTCGGGCGCCAAGATAGCGGCGGCGGCGGCGTTCAATTTCGGCGAGCTCCGTGTCGCGGACCGCGTTGAATTCGGTTTCCGTGACGCCGGAGTGTTGGATGATGTCCGCATTGCGCACGACGATCGGCGCCGCGCCATTGGCCACCGCGCCCATGGCGAGCTCGGGTTGCGCCGGAACGCCGATTTTCCGGACCAGGATCAGATCGAGCGGCGCGCTGAGAGCCGCCGCGACCTCGGCCGCGACAGGCACGCCTCCGCGCGGCAGCGCAAGGACTATCGGCAAGCGCTCCTTGTACGGAGCGAGCTCTGCTGCCAGGCCGCGGCCCGCCGCGGATCGATTCTTGAAGGAGGACATTGCGCCGCTCCCTGTCCCGCGCCGTCCGCGCGCCGCGAACTTATGGGGCATAGCGTGTCCGGCTCGCGGCTACAGAGCTGGGCCGGACGGCACCCAGATAAGCCGGTGCGCGGTATTTCAATTCTATTACCGGCGAAAACCTCGAGCGCCATGCCAGCCAGCACCACGCCTGACACCGCCATTCCAGCCGCCGCCATGCCAGCCAGCGCCATGCCAGCCGCCGCCACGCCAGCCAGCGCCATGCCAGACACCGCCACGCCAGCCAGCGCCATGCCCGACCCAACTGTTCCACCCATAGCCGCCGCCCCAGCCGTAGCCGCGACGCCAAGCGTAGCCGCACCAGTACCAGCCGGGTCCTTGCCAGCCAGTGCCATACCAGCAATAGTTGCGGCCACCCCAGACATATTGGGCTTTTTGCAGGGGAACCGCTTCGCTTGCCGCCGTTGCGACACCCGCGTTCGGCATGGCCGCTGCCCGCGCATTACCTCCCGTCATGGCGGCCACCACTGATACGGCCGCAGCCGCAACGATCATCAACCGGCGCATGTGTTCCTCCCTGGGGTTAGGTCTCCGCCGTGTCACGAGAGACATTCTTTAATCCGCTCACCGAAGTCAATCGCGCGATTCGCGTATATATCGTGCCGCAGTTTCAACCGGCGACCTTGCGGGCACGCTTGGCCAGCGTGCGCAGCCGCAAGGCATTGAGCTTGATAAAGCCTGCCGCATCGCGTTGGTCATAGGCGCTTGCGCCTTCCTCGAAGGTCACGAGCTCCTGATCGTAGAGCGAATAAGGGCTCGAGCGGCCAACGACGGCGGCCGAGCCCTTGAGAAGCCTCAGGCGCACCCGGCCGCTAACGAATTCCTGGCTGCGATCGATCAGGGCTTGCAGCATTTCGCGCTCCGGCGAGAACCACAATCCATTGTAGATGAGCTCCGCATATTTCGGCATCAGCTCATCCTTCAGATGGGCGGCGCCGCGATCGAGCGTGATACTCTCGATGCCGCGATGGGCGAAATAAAGGATCGTGCCGCCGGGGGTTTCATACATGCCGCGCGATTTCATGCCGACGAAGCGGTTTTCGACGAGATCGAGACGTCCTATACCGTGCGCGCGGCCAAGCCCGTTCAAATGCGCAAGCAGAGTTGCGGGCGACATCGGCTCGCCATTGACGGCGACCGCGTCGCCGCGCTCGAAATCGATTTCGACATATTCAGGCTGGTTTGGCGCATCCTCCGGATCGAGCGTGCGAGAATAAACATAGTCCGGCACTTCAAGCGCCGGGTCTTCCAGCACCTTGCCTTCCGAGGACACATGAAGAAGATTGGCATCGACCGAAAATGGCGCTTCGCCGCGCTTGTCCATGGCGATGGGGATCTGATGCTCTTCCGCGAAGGCGACGAGCGCGCTGCGCGAAGTTAGCTCCCACTCCCGCCAGGGCGCGATGACCTTGATGTCTGGTTCGAGCGCATAATAGGCAAGCTCGAAACGTACCTGATCGTTGCCTTTGCCGGTTGCGCCATGCGCCACGGCGTCCGCTCCCATTCTGCGCGCAATCTCGATCTGCTTCTTCGCGATCAGCGGCCGCGCGATCGACGTGCCAAGGAGATAAAGCCCCTCATACCGCGCATTGGCGCGAAACATCGGGAAGACATAGTCGTGGACGAATTCCTCGCGCAGATCCTCGATAAAAATATGCTCGGGCTTGATCCCGAGCAGAACCGCTTTTTGGCGGGCTGGTTCCAGTTCCTCGCCTTGGCCGAGATCGGCCGTAAAGGTTACGACCTCGCAGCCATAGGTGGTTTGCAGCCATTTGAGGATGATCGACGTGTCGAGGCCGCCAGAATAGGCGAGCACGACTTTTTTCACATTTTTTATGGCAGCCGCCATGGAGAGCTCGCGGAGGATGAGAGATGCGCGGGACTATAATCGCGAAGCCGGGCCGCGCAAGTGCGTCCCGGGCGAGCCGCCGGAGTGCAATCGGACAAGCGCCATTTGCCGAACTTGCGCCAAACTGGCGGCCCCGTCCGCCAAGCCGGCATGGTTAAGTGGCGCTTAAGAAATACGCTTCAGTCTTCCTTTCACATTGGCTCCGGAAGCGGCAGCCGGGCGCTCGAAAGGATGACCCCGATGAATTCAAAAGGTTTGGCGCGAAACATCGTATTGGCGGCGGCGACGATTGGCTTCGTGCCATTGGCCACCTTGTGCAATTTGGCGGTGCCCGCGGCCGGCGCGGACTTTGGGCAGCCGTTCCCCGGTCTCGCCCCGCCGCTAGCCGACGACAGGGTTGAGTTCGCCTCCAACTGGTACGTGCGCGGCGATCTTGCCTATGCCCATGAAACCTTTTCCGATATTTCCCCCAATTTCGCGTTTGGCTCCTTGCCCTCCGTGCTCAACACTTACAGCGCCGGCCTCGGCATGGGATACAAGGTCAACAATTATTTCCGGACGGATTTGATTCTCGATTATCGCTCGCAGATCCATGCGGTCGGCGTCGGGGCGCCAATTTCTTGCGAAGTCGTGTTACCCAGCGTCATAACCGGGCTTCCTACACCTTCGCCGGAAATCTGCAACGGTCATTTCGATACCGAAATTCATCGCTGGGATTTGCTGGCCAACGGCTATCTCGATCTCGGCACCTGGGACGGCTTCACGCCTTACATAGGCGCCGGCGCGGGCATTGCCTTTGCGCGGATCAATCAATCCGTCAATTTCACATTTGGCAATAATCTGGCTTGCGTCGCAGCCTGCGGCTTCCCGACCCAGCCCGCGGGGACCTTCATCTTTACCGATTTCGATCGCAACCAGTCGAGCATGCGCTACGATTTCGCCTGGGCACTGATGGCCGGAGTAGCTATTGCGATGACAGACCACGCGCAACTTGATGTCGGCTATCGCTATCTCGATCTTGGATCCGTCCCCGTCCTGTCAAGCGTGCCAGGGACGTCCGCGACCCAGAGAGTCCGCGCAAGCGAGGTGCGCGCCGGCGTGCGCTATATGATTGATTAGGGCGCGATCGCCTCTGAGGCGAATCGCCCTTGGTATCTGATCCCGCGCATTTGTTGCGATCATGCCTTAACGGGAAAGGCTTCGGGCGAAGCGATTGCGCGCTTCGCCCGAAAACAAGGAGGCGCCACGCCTTTGCGCGTGGCGTTTTCAGCCCATGGCCTTCACGATCGCGTCGACCATTTTCTTAGCATCGCCGAAAAGCATCGTTGTATTGGGCCTAAAAAACAATTCATTATCGACGCCGGCGTAGCCAGTGCCCATTCCACGTTTGACGAAGAGCACGTTTTTGGCCTGCTCCACATCGAGAATCGGCATACCATAGATCGGCGAAGATGAATCGGTTTTGGCGGCCGGGTTTGTTACGTCGTTGGCACCGATGACAAACGCGACATCGGCATCGGGAAACTCAGGGTTGATGTCGGTGAGCTCGAAAACCTCGTCATAGGGCACATTGGCCTCGGCGAGGAGCACGTTCATGTGCCCCGGCATGCGCCCGGCGACCGGATGGATCGCGTATTTGACGTCGATGCCCTTGCTTTTTAGGATGTCCGCCATCACCCCCACGACATGCTGTGCCTGGGCAACCGCCATCCCGTAGCCCGGCACGACAATCACTCTCTTCGCGGCAAGCAGCATCTTAGCGGCATCCTCGGCCGAGCCTTGCTTCACCGGCCGCGTCTCCGCCTCCAGCGAACCGGCGGGCACGATTGTTTCGCCGCCGAAGCCGCCGAGAATGACCGAGATGAAAGAGCGGTTCATCCCCCTGCACATGATGTAGGAGAGAATCGCGCCGGACGATCCGACAAGAGCGCCGGTGATGATCAAGGCCAGATTGGCGAGGGTGAATCCGACGGCGGCCGCGGCCCATCCCGAATAGGAATTGAGCATCGAAATCACCACCGGCATGTCGGCGCCGCCAATCGGCACGATTAACAGAACGCCGAGCGTGAATGACACGAGAACGATCAGCCAGAATAGCAGATGGGTCTCGGTTGGGATGAATGCAAAGATGAAGATCGCGAGCAAAATGCCGAGACCGATATTGATCGCGTGGCGGTTGGCGAGAAGGATGGGGTTGCCCGTCATGCGCCCGTCGAGCTTTAGGAAAGCGATCACCGAGCCGGTGAAAGTCATGGCGCCAATCGCGGCGCCGAGCGACATTTCAAACAGCGTGGTGCCACGGATGCCGCCAGGCACGCCGAGACCGAAGCCTTGCGGCGCGTAGAGCGCACTCGCCGGGACGAGCACTGCCGCAAGGCCGATGAGGGCGTGGAACAAGGCGACGAGCTGAGGCATCGCCGTCATCGAAATGGTGCGGGCCCGCCAAACACCGATGGAACCGCCTATCGCTATCGCGAGCAAGACCCACAGAAACGACGCGAATCCCCACGGCAGTTGATAGAGGAAGGTTGTCGCCGCCGCTATCCCCATGCCGATTACGCCGAACCGGTTGCCTTGCCTGGCGGTCTCGGGCGAGGATAGGCCGCGCAACGCGAGGATGAAGAGTATCCCCGAGACGAGGTACAAAAGAGCCGCGATATTTCCGTTCAACATCGCGTCAGCCCTTTTTCTTGAACATGGACAGCATCCGCTCGGTGACGAGGAAGCCGCCAAAGATATTGACCGACGCGAGGGTGAGGGCGAGGAACCCGAACAAGCGGGCGGTGCCTGAAGCGGTGCCCGAGCTTGGATCAATGCCGGCCGAGAGAAGGGCGCCAACCACGATGACCGAGGAGATCGCGTTGGTGACCGACATCAGCGGCGTGTGGAGCGCAGGGGTCACCGACCACACGACGTAATAGCCGACGAACACGGCAAGCGCGAAAACCGCCAGCCGGAAAACGAAGGGATCGATCGCCCCGCCGCTCGCTGCCGAGGCGCCCGCCGCGATCTGCTCGGCATACGCCTGCGCGCTGTCGGCGGCATGCCGCGCCGCCTGGGCCGCGGTCAGTATCTTGTCCAGCACTTGTGGATCGACTTCTGCCATCTCATTTTCTCCCGCTTGATTTCTTGTCGATTGAGATCTTGGTTGTTGATGCGATCTTGGGCTCGGCACCGGTTTGGAAGCTTGGATGGACGAGGCCCCCATCCTTAGTGAGCAAGGTTGCCTTGACGAGTTCATCGTCCCACTTGATCGCGAGCGACTTGGTTTTCGGGTCGATCAGGGTCTCGACGAACGCCAGAAGGTTTTTTGCGTAAAGCGCCGAGGCCGTGGCGGGCAGCCGTCCGGCGACATTCACATGGCCGACGATCTTGACGCCATTTCTTGAAACAACGGTCTCGCCGGAATTCGCCAATTCGCAGTTTCCGCCATGTTCGACGGCAAGATCGACGATCACCGAGCCGGGACGCATCGATTCGACCATGGCGGCCGTGACAAGGACGGGGGCCGGGCGGCCGGGAATAAGCGCCGTCGTGACGACGATGTCCTGCGAGGCGATATGCGAAGCGGTGAGCGCCGCCTGTTTCGCCTTGTAGTCAGCCGACATCTCCTTGGCATATCCGCCTGCCGTCTCGGCCTGTTGGAATTCCTCGTCCTCGACGGCGACGAATTTGGCGCCGAGCGACACAACTTGCTCTTTCGTCGCCGGCCGGACGTCGGTCGCGGTCACGATGGCACCGAGCTTGCGCGCAGTGGCGATTGCCTGCAACCCCGCGACGCCGACGCCCATGATGAAGATTTTCGCGGGTTGAATCATGCCCGCCGCGGTCATCATCATCGGAATGACCCGGCCATATTCGGCGGCGGCATCGATGACCGCGCGATAGCCCGCGATATTGGCTTGGCTCGACAGGACGTCCATCGTCTGCGCCCTTGTGATGCGCGGCATTAATTCCATTGCGAAGGCGCAAACTCCCGCCGCCGCCAACGAGTTCAGGGCATCACTACGCCCGTAAGGATCCATGATCGCGACGACGGCGGCGCCTTGCTTGGCGCCGGCGATGTCCGCCGCGTCAGGCCGCCGGACCCGCAACACAATTTCCGCGTCTTTCACCGTGGCTAGAGTGTCGGGCGCGATCGCGGCGCCTGCGAGGATGTACTCCTGGTCCGGAATGCCGGATCTAAGTCCGGCGCCAGTTTGGACCTTGACCTCCGCGCCGAGGCCGGCAAATTTTTTAACCGTCTCCGGCGTCGCCGCGACACGGCCCTCGGCCGGGTCGGTTTCAGCGGGAATGGCGATCAGCATGAATGGCTCCGGGGAATCCTTGAGGCTTTGACCCAGCCCGATTTTTGTCCGCCGGTCAAGCTGTGGCCGATCGGAAGCGCCGTCGAGGCCAACAACAGTCAGCCCAAGAAAGAAGCCAGCAAGACGACGAGGAGTGCCACGCTTTCCAGGGTGTCTTCAGTGAGGTGGAGAAACATCCAGCGGGTTTTTTCGCGTCCGGCGCAGTCGATGGCGGGAGCGCCCGCAAGTTGGGCCATCATGCCCACCCTTCTTGCGCTTTTTGGGGCACACTAGCTCTCGCAATGTTTTTCCCCGCGCGCAAGTGGAAAAGGGCGGAACCTGGCAAATGTTTCTGCAGCAAACGAAATTTGCCCAGGCGATAAGCGTCTTGGGCGCCCGCGCATAATCGGAAATGAAATTGGATCGGTCGCGCCATCAAACTGGCGCCGGCAGCCCGGCCGCGAGGAGCGCGCCAGCTTGCCGTTCGTCGAGAGCGGCAGCCGAAAATTTGCCCATCGTCTCATGGAACAATTGGAAGAAATTCAGCCGCGCGTCGAGATGCAAAAAGGCGCCTCCAAGACCGATCGCGGCGCGATCCATGAACACGAACTCGCGGGGCACCAGAACCGGACCCTCTTTCTTCAAAGCCTGATGAAGGTAAAACGCTTCCTTGCGGCCGTATTTCGCTGGCGCGACGCCATCGGCGACGCTGCGCACCCGGTCGTCGAGCAAGGGAGCGTAAATGAACCGCGCCCAGATGTTCAGGGTTTCGGCGAGATCCTTGGTGAGACCGCGAAAGCCCCAGGTTTCATAGGCATGCACGGTGCGGGCGAAATCCTTGTGAAGCAATCCCTCGTAGAGCTCGACGACGCCGCCGACGAATTTGGAGGTGAAAATACGGATGCACCCGTAATCGAGGAGATTTATGCCGCGCGCTTCATGGCCTTCGGCCATGCCGAACACCGTATAATTGCCAAGGTGCGCATCGCCGTGGATGACGCCGAACCGGATGAACGGGATCCACCAGGCCTCGAATATCGCCTTGGCGATGCGGCTGCGCGCGGATTCGCAGGCGTGTTTGAAGCCGAGCAGTTTACCGCCTTCGAGCCACTCCATCGTCAACAGCCGCCCAGTTGACAGTTCCGGCCGCACTCCAGGCACGCGAACCTCCTCGAGATTGGCGAGAATATCGCGATAGAGTGCGGCATGTTTGGCTTCGCGCCGGTAATCGAGTTCCTCGCGGACGCGGTCGCCGATTTCTTTCGCGATCTCGCGCGTGTCGATGACCGGATTGAGGCGCCGGTGCAATGCGAACACAATTTCAAGCTGCCGCAAATCGGCTTGGACGACCGAATTCATGTCTGGATATTGCAGTTTACAGGCAAGCGCGGCGCCATCCTTGGCGGTCGCCCGGTGTACCTGGCCGAGCGAAGCGGCGGCCGCCGGATGAGGATCGAACGCGGCGAACCGCGAAAGCCAATCCGCCCCGAGCTCCGCCTGCATCCGCCGCTTGACAAATGCCGTGCCCATGGGCGGCGCATCGCTTTGCAGCTTCTGCAATTCCTCGGCATAGTCCGGCGGCAGAAGATCGGGGACGCTCGCCATCATCTGGGCGACCTTCATCATCGGCCCCTTGAGGCCGCCGAGCGCTTGCGCCAAGGCCGCCGCGTGGCTACCCGAGGCACCGCCGCTACCGAGAAGACGGGCGCCGGCAATCCTGGCTGCGACCCCGCCGGCATTAGCGCCGACCCGGGCATAGCGCGCCGCGCGCGCGGAAAAGCGATTGGCTTCCTCGTCTTCCATGCACTGGACTCGTTCTTATGGAAGTGCTTCCCGCGAATACGCTGGCAACTTGACTCTATCTTAGCTGAAGCAAGCGGCGCGGACAGCAAAATCCATGAATTCACGGAGACTTGTAGCGGGTAATGCCGGCGAGCCTCGCCAGCGCGACAGTCCCATAAAACGCCACTGTGGCCGCGCGCATGCAAACGCGGCAATCGATGTGATCGATTGGTTGGGTGGATTCTCCCGCCACGACATCGGCTGGCGGGCTTTTGCGCGTGACCCGATTTAGTTGGACCGGATCACGCCCGGTAGCATGGGTTTTAGGGGGAAATCGCGGCCTAGACCGACGCCGCGTTAACCCGGATTTGTTGACCTGGTCGGGGGAGAAACTTGTTGCGCTGGCGACCCAAACGTGATAGATGACGTCATTCGAAAATGGGGGAATGTCGGTTAACAGTTCGTGCTTGTGGATTCAAAATGCACGCCGTGACCATAGATACAGAAAGGAATGACTTATGGCGAGCAAAACTTACACGTGGACACTGACCGCAAAACAAGAACGGGGCAATCTCTTTGTTCATTGGAGCTCCGACGCTCCATTCAGGGCTCAGCAAGGGCAGATACGCGTGTATAATGGCTCCTCTTTTCCTTCGAACCCTGAAAGCGATACCAAGGTGTGGAGGTGGGACAACGAAGGAAACCCTTGGGACACGGGTCAAATCTGGGGATCAGATTGGTATATCGCGTGGATTGCACAAAGATCTCCAAACGGGCCCTACGTGTACAATGTGCAGCTAATTACAACAGGTAAGTCAGATCCACGATCGGCCGAATCTAAATAGTGATGAAGGCTCCGCAAGCCAAGTGAGAGATAAGGCCGAGCCGGCGCGCTTGGGCCGGCGCGCTTGGAAGCCAACCCGCCGGACTTCGCGCCGTCGGCGCCGAAGAAGAATGGTTGCGCCTTGCTGGCGATCTCGACGCGGCGCGGGAAGGAGCCCGCGGATCGGATAACCTTCTCGCTCACGCTCGCCGGTCAAAGATTGCAAGGCTGTAAGGTAGGTCGGGACTTATTAGGCCCGGTTTTGCGCGCGACGGCAGCCAACGCGGGCCGGCCAGCGGAAATTTAGTGCCACGGTTCGGGGATTTTCCAGAGCCCCAACCCCCACAAAAGTCCCAACCCGAACAGAAGCAACAGCGACACCAAGACCAGAAACGCGAGAATCCTGGTTTTTACCGGAAATGTCCGCATTGGCGGCCGCGCGGCTTCCGCTCCCCTCGCGGGCGGCCAGTCAAGGCCGCCAAGCCAGAGACAGACTGCCACGGCTATCGTGCCGGTATCGCTGACCGATAGCAGGCAGCCGGAATAGGTTGGCCTGGCCTCCTCATCGAAGCCGATTTCGATGCTTCGCGGTCCATCCGGCGAGTCGCTCGCCGCACCCGATTTTATGATGGCACGCTTGGCCGCGTGGAGACCTTGAAACGCCGCCTTTACCGCAGGCTGCTTGATACAATAGGCAATTTCCGATGGCGTGAAATGGGCGCGATAGAAATCGTGAAGCGCATAGTCCTCGGCGTCTGGCAGAGCCGCAATATTTTCGATTTCGAGGCCCAATCCCTTCGATCCATGCAACCCGGCGCCCGCGCTTCCTGGCTGAGTGCCGCCGGCCGCTACAGGCGTAGTTTGCACGGGCGCGCTCTTGCCTTTAAAGAGACTGGCGATCATGGAGCGGGCCTGATTCGTCATTGGGTCCCCAAATGCTTGTCTCCGGAGTTGCCCTTCTGGCAACCTTCAAGAACTAGCGCATGGGACTTGCGAAGGAAAGGCCTGCGCCGGGACATCGTCATACCGCTAGCGGCGCTGAACCCTGTAAGAGCAGCCTCTGTCCCTTCGATAAACCGCTAAAAAGTGACCTTCACGCCGCCGTAAAAGGAGATCGGCGGCAGGGGCGTGACCGTGCGCGGGTCGTTCCGGACCGCCTGTGCAAGCGGGACATCGGTGCCGGTATTGAAGAACGCGCCAAAGGTCGCGTTTCTGTTGTTGAAGATATTATTGATGAGCCCAAAAAACTGAACGTGCTCGTCCATTTGATAGGAAGCGTGCAAGTTCGCGACCCAATAAAGCGGCAGCTTGGGATTCTGGTTGGCATCGTCGCCAGCAAAATATTGGGCGCCGGCGACGAGCACATCGGCGCCGAGCTTGAATTTGGACGTGACCGCAACGTCGCCGCCGAATTTTACCTGGTGGCGCGGAATGCCGGGGATATGATCGCCCGGCGTCACGGATACATTGCCGTTCGTGTCGGCGAAGGGATTGTTTGGCGAGGCCAGGGGGCCGGCGAATTGGTAGGTCGCGTCGACGAAGGCGTAATTCGCATAGGCGGAGAGATTGCCATAGTGGAAGTTTGCTTCAGCCTCGATGCCTTGCCGCAAGGTCGAGGGAACGTTGGCGAAAAAGCCGCGTCCGGTTAGCGTGCTCGCTTCCGAAACGATGTCGTTCGTGCTGTCCGTGCGGAAGTAACCAGCCTTCCAATCGAGGCGGCCCGCATCAAGTACCGTTTGCCCGCCGCGCAGGCCTGCTTCATAGGTGTGGGCCACCACTTGCTTTAGAGGCGGATCGGAGACAAGCTGATTTTCAAGAAGGCAAGGCTGGTTCTTGTTGGCGCAATCGATTTCGAGCGGCGTCGGCGCGCGGTTTGCCTCCGAATAGCCGCCGTAGATCGTGACCGTGGGCAAAATTTTATAGGTCAGGCCCACGACCGGATTGATCCGTGTAAAACTGTCGTTGATGTTGAGCTCCGGCGCCTGGCCGGTAGCATCCTCAGTGACGATCTGAGCAATATTGAGCCGCGCGCCGGCCGTCAGGGCAAGCTCGGGTGTGATGCCGAAGGTGTCGAGAGTGTAGACGCCATAATACGTTGTGTTGCCGGTGAGATAGGTCGGCACATAGCCGATTCTTCCCGCGGTGGCGATGATCGAGCCCGATCCTGGAAAGGCTCCGTCACCGATGACCAAATCCGGGAAGATGTTGCCGAGCTGGCTCTTGGCGCTGAAACTGAGCAGACTGCGGTCCACGCTGGCGCCAAATGTGAAATAATTTTCGTGCCCGAAGTATGTGTCGTTATTGGTTGCTTGAAGGGCCATGCCAAAGGTCGTCGCGTGAATGGAGGTGCGATCGACGGTTCCGTAAATCGCGCTCGGCGAGAACGGAATCGGGTTGCCGTTGCGATCCAAGATGACGAAGGCATTTCCATCGGTCACGCTAGGAAAATTGCTCTCAGTAAGGCAAAGGAAGCCGCCGAAATTATTGGGTAAGCTACTGTTCGTGCAATCTTGAATATCCGCGTCGTTGCCGTCGGTATGGTGCTGCTCGAAAGTGCGTATGTAGAAATTGCTCGCGATCGACCATTGCGGAGTTATGTCGAATTTTCCGGTGAAGGCGACCGATCCGGCCGCGTTGACCGTCGTCTGCGGCGAGGTGAACACCGCGCTTTCGTTTTGGTCGAGCAGGCCAACTGGAGTCGGCCCGATGACGCCGAGCGAATTGCGGGCGCCCGAGGCGGTGAAATGAAGCTCGTTGCCAGGCGTCCGGTAGCCTAGATCGCCGTAGAGGCGGAACAGCGTGGAAGGCGAGAAAAACCGCCAGCCGCCATCGCGCGTCGCGTCGCCAGTGATATAAAGGCTATAATCGTCAATCTGCTTGCCATATTCGAACAGCCCGCTGACGCGGCCGAACGAGCCGCCCGTGACTTGCGTCTCCAGGCCCTGCCAAAGAAAACCGTTCTTCATCTGCAGGCTGACCGCACCGCCGAGCGCGTTGAGACCGAAAACCGGATTATTCGGAAATATTTCGGCATTGTAGATGGCTTGCGGCGAGATGAGGTCCCAGTTGACGGTGTCGCCAAAAACCTCGTTGACGCGGATGCCGTTTTGATAGACGGCGAGGCCTTGCGGGACACCCTGCCTTGGCGAGGCGACAAAGCCGCGATAGCGTAGATCTTGCGCGAACTCATTGCCATTTACGTCGATTGACACGGCGCCAGGGACTTGCTGCTGCAATGTGTCGGTCACGCTGGGGGAATTGGTGCGGGCGAAATCCTCGGCCGGCACAGTTTGCACCATCGCCGGGATGTTGTCGCGATTTTCGCCGCCGCTCGGCAATGGCGAGGTCGCGACCACCTCCACCTCCGGCAGCTCGATTGCCGCACCGGGCGAGGCGGGCGAGGCGGTCTGTGCCAGGACCCACGCGGAGGGCCATAGCAGCGGGCCAAGCCCGAAAATTCCCCAGACGCCGGCCATCCGCCGCATAATGTTTCTCCTAAATCCAGATTTCCCGGCGTTCTGAACAAGGCAGAAGACTAAATCCGCAAAATTCGACAGGCAATAGAATTTCTTGACGCGAATGCAAAATAGATAGGAACTGTTGCATAGATGCACTTTACACATTTTGGACGGAGTAGGCATAGTTCATCATTCACAATGGAAAATTTCTTCTAGTTAGAGTACTATTTGGACGTTTTATAATGTTACCATGGCCCAAGAACTATGCTCGGACTTCCCGGAATGTTCGAGAAAAACTCTCGTCTGTTTCGGAAATATTTCCCGGGCAACGGGACCACGTGAACCGACGCGTCACGTCCCTTCAATAAAAGCTGCGGTGGACCTTTGATGCGTCGCAGCCAGCCGCCTTGAATTGTCCCGGCGAAAGGTCGAAGGCTGATCGTCTGGGTACTTTTCCTTCGCGAATTCACCGGGGCAGAAAATCCGCAAATGTTCGGGAATTTATCCCGTTTCTGCGAGTAAGCATTGCCCCCGGTCTCACGGCATGCTCCCATTGTTGTCTGGCACCGGTTATGAGACGCCAGGCAACATTGCCGAGCACGATGTCTCTTCGATTTCGCCTGATCTGCCTGATTGCGATTGTCCTGATCGCCAGCCTCGCTGTCGAAGGCGCAATCGTGTCTTTCAACGCTTCGCGGTCGGTGCGGACCGAAATGAATTCGGCGCTGCAAGTCGGCCAGCAGATCGTTAAAAGCGCGCTGGCACAGCTTCCGGAATCCACTGATCGACGGCGCGACCTCGAAGCGCTGGTGGTCGCGTTTAAAGGCAATCGGCATCTTCGCGTGTCCTTGACCGGCGGCGGGGCCGCCACCGTGGAACCATCCCTCGAAGGGTCGCATTTCGGGGCCGTGCCGCCCTGGTTCGTCCGGCTCCTCGGCGTCGTTCCCGTTGCAGCCCGAGTGCCGATCGCGATCGCGGGACAAGACTATGGAAGCATCGTCATCGAGACCGACCCTAACAACGAGATCCTCGAAGTCTGGAACGATCTCGGAGACGGCCTCGTCGTGCTGAGTCTGTTCTTTGGCCTCAACATTCTGCTCATCTATTTGTTCATCGGCCGCGCCTTGCGGCCGTTGGATCACCTTGCCGGTGCGCTCAAACAGATCGGCCACGGGGATTACAAGATGAGGATCGGCGCCAACTCGGTACCGGAATTATCACGGCTTCAGTGCAGCTTTAACCGGATGGCCTCCGAACTAGCGGAGATGGACGAGGAAAAGCGCCACTTGAACGAGAAGCTATTGACCTTACAAGAAGAGGAACGCAGCGAGATCGCGCGGGATCTGCACGATGAGATCAGCCCTTTCCTATTTGCTGTCAATGTTGACCTCGCCACCATCTCGCGGCTTGCCAATCACGGGCTCAGTGCCGAGATCGACGGGGAGATCCGATCGACCTTGGAAGCCGTCTCCCACATGCAGCGGCAGATCCGGACGATGCTCGGCCGCTTGCGCCCCGGCGTTCTCGCCGATTTCGGGTTGGCCGCCGCCATCACGAGCTTGGTCGAATTCTGGCGCCAGAGGCATCCAGGGATTCGTTTCCACCTGCAGCTCCCGCCGGACGGGACAAGCTTCAGCGCCTTGATCGACACCTCGATCTATCGCATTGTCCAGGAAAGCTTGAGTAATGCGGTGCGCCATGGCAATCCGGCGAAGATTTCTATATCGGTGACATCGGTACCAGCTGAAGTTCTTGGATCGGAACACGTCAACGTCGAGGTTGCGAATGATGGTCAGGAGATGGACAAAGCGGCCGGTTTTGGCTTCGGGCTGACCGGCATGCAGGAGCGGGTAGAAGCCCTGGGCGGCCGCCTTGTTCTCACCCGAAAACCGGGGCTGGGATTTTCGGTCACGGCAACTTTCCTTTCCGGCGCGAAGCAATAGGGTTCGCGCCTCATCCCTGGCAGGCGACGCATGAAGGTTCTGATCGTCGACGACCATCCGATCGTTCATGCCGGGCTCCGCCGCCTCATCTCCGTCGAGCTGGATGCCCTAATCCGTGAAGCGGCGACGGCGAAAGAAGCCTTGGCGAGTTTTAAGGAGGATCGCCCGGACCTCGTCATCATAGATCTCAACCTGCCGGGGAGCGGCGGGCTGGAGACGATCCGGCGGCTGAAGATTGAAGACAACTCGGCTCGCGTCCTCGTCTTCAGCGTGCACGACGACTCGATTCATGTCGCGCGCGCCTTCGAGGCAGGGGCGCTCGGC
>JBOHJQ010000073.1:0-18028 GCA_050728655.1 Methylocella sp. | reverse complement strand
TCTTGACTATGTTGGATTGCTCGACGCACCGCCTCTGTCGTGCGGGCGCAGCCGTGTAAAACTTGTCCCATAATCCGTCCCGTTGCAGCCGGCTATAACATACACCAGCACAACGTGGGACTAAACACCTAAGACGTGCAAAGTACCTGGCGCCTGGGAAGACATTTCCATCGGAAAGTATTTTGGAAATTTTTTTATCGACACGAATTTATCCGGGTACGCAGATGTGTCTGGAGAATTGTTTGTCTGCTCCTTGCCCTTTTTGCTAACGGTTACCTTGCAGGGACCTACTGGATTCACCGTAAACGCAGCATATAGTGGGACTAATTGTCAAAGTTTTACAGAGATTTTAGCGTGGCAGGGTACCTGTAACGCAGCGTCTGGAACTTACGTACTGGCTGATGGATCCTCTGGAACCGATTCTTGGGCTCGGTTCGGCGGCCCCAAGGTAACAATTGTGGGAGCCACCCCGATTATTCCCGCGGGAAGCATTGTTCAAGCCAAGAAGGTTCTGACGCATTCAGACCTAACGTTGACGGTAACGACCAATGGAGCGCCAACTGCGGGATCGGTTGTTAC
This sequence comes from Methylocella sp., assembly GCA_050728655.1. Lineage (GTDB taxonomy): Bacteria > Pseudomonadota > Alphaproteobacteria > Rhizobiales > Beijerinckiaceae > Methylocapsa. Next base: position 17,449 of record JBOHJQ010000073.1, on the reverse strand, counting down.
CGTGCAGTCGAACCGCGATACTGACGACACAATTACTCAGCCTTCAGATCCAACAAACACGTCCGGTGTGACGACTGCCAAGGTGGAAACACGCATGAACGCAGCGACGGACGAACTCGGGGGAGAGTCGACAATCATGTCGGCAACACCCTCGATTACAACGGGCTCACCTGGAATGATTACGTGGCTGCCTGCAAAATATGAAAGCGACTTTCTAGCGACCTGCTACGTTGTTTCTCAGGAAACTGGCTTTACATCCACTCCGCTGATAGGGCCCGTTAACGGTTTGCCTGCTAACAAGACGTATCACCAGGGCTTTATCAACGATGTCAGGTTACAGGGATCAGGCATTGCCCTAGACGGAACGACTATACACTACGATGGACATGGCACATATAGTCTCCAGAGTTGTCCACTAACAGCCACGGGCACTTGTGCCGTCGGTGGAACAACCGTTGCAGTAGACCGTACCGTGATTCCACTTCAGAGCACCATCTCAATCGCTACGGTGGGACCGAGAGTTGCCCAAGACTCGGGCGGTGCAATCACCGGATACCATATCGACGAATATTATGGGGTGCGCCGAGCGGCGTGCATAAGTGCTGGCAGGCTTACCCTTAGCGTTACGTTCACGAGTTATTGAACTGAGTGCCCATCATGAAAACCGTGACTCTAATGAAATTCCTTCTGGCTGTTGCAATCGGCAGCACTTTGCTGGCGGCGCGAACTCAGGCGGAAGCCGGCGGTAACCCGAAATGCAACGCGCTCGTACAAGTGACCAACGACCTGTATTTGGTCAATGACAGCGGAGCTACTATAGCCCGCTTTACGACCGACGGTCTCCCCAAGCAGTCTACATCGATCTCTCCGAATGGTCACAAGGTCGCCTTCATATCTGCAGCCGCACAGAACACTTTTGTCGTCGCCGATTACAACTTGTGAAGAACTTCGTACCCAGCGACAATGTCGGATCGAAGTGGCCCGGACAACTCCCTCTCCACTGAACTTTGATTGGCGTTGCCTGGGCCACGAGCGATACCGTTCGCCTGGACAAACACATTGGGAAAGACACGGATCGTTTCGAGTTCTACAACGTCCCACACGATCTTCCCCCGCGGCTGCACCGTGCCTCGCCCCCAGCATTTGGTGCGGTTTGCGCGCTGAAACCCAGAAGCGATGATGCGGCTTGTTTTCAGGGCAACGATGTCGTTCTAAACAGTTCAATCATTTACAGCGACAATGGGTTCGCGGATGCCGTTCCGATGAACTCGCTGACGCTCACGGTAGGTGGTTCCGCCCCTGTTAAAGGTTTTCCAGGGTTGCGTGTTCAATTCATATCTATCACTGCCGGCATAACATTGCGAGTGACGCTGCCTAACGGCAATTGGATCCAGTCGCGGGTCCGTCCCGGAGACTTTCTCACCGTGCAATTGGAAGACCAGACGCTAGCGCTCCTCCCGACGGCTCCTATCAATAGAACCGTTAAGATTAATGTACTTTCAAATAACAGCGGCGCCAACGTCTTCGGCAATGCACTCGCTTGGCATTAGCCGAGGCGATGACGACGATCGTGACAACGGGAAGAGCTTGGCGGTGATCAAGAACACCGCTGCCGGACTTTCTCTGGCGTTCCTGGAGCCAACAAAGAGCGGCCATTGGGGCGTGCTCGCGCAAGCACCGCTCGATCTCGCGACCCCAGCCAACACCAAGCGCTTCGTTACACCAACATCACTTTACTTTGAGACTCCTGCCGAATTTGGAATTCTGCCGGTGAGCTTGAGCCGGTCGGATGCAGGGGTAGCGCTTCAAGTCGGACCGATCACGGAGCTGCCGAACAGTTTGACTGTCAACGTAAACGGGAGTCCCCTCACCACGCCCGTACTTACCTGGGCCTGTAAGTAGCTACCCCACCTCTGGCGGGCGTGGGCACGCGCCAACGTCCCCGGGCCGTAAGACCGGGCGATCTCGGAGCGACCCAACAACAATTCTTTAGGTCTCCAGCGGCCGATGGAAAAAGCATGTGACCGGGAAACGCTGTGGCGCGCTATCCGGCGGCCTGCTCGATTTGCCGCATGTCTTCGTCGGATAGCCCGAAATGATGGCCGATTTCATGCACGAGAACATGGGCGACGATGGCGCCAAGCGTCTCTTCGTGCTCCGCCCAGAAGTCGAGGATAGGGCGGCGATAGAGCCACACCATGTTGGGAAACTGTCCGGTCATCAGGGTTGCCCCGGATTGGGCGCGGCCACGGCCGCGAAACAAGCCCAGCAGATCGAATTCGCTCGCGCAGTTCATTTCGTCGAGCGTTTCATCGTCGGGAAAATCCTCGACGCGGATCACCACGCCGTCGCAAAGGCGGCGGAAGTCTGCCGGCAGGGCGGCGAAAGCCGATTGCGCCATGAGCTCGAGGTCGGCGATCGAGGGCGCCGCGACATTGCCAAAGCCTTGTTTTGGAGAAGTCAAGGCGATGGCTTTCCGCCCGCGCCGCGATCTCGCCGCCGGAGCCGAACATAGAGCGCGCCAGCGCCGCCATGCGGACGCGCGGCTTCCTCGAAACCGGCGACGATTGAACGATATTCCGCGCCGCGCAGCCAGTTTGGCACGCTTTTGCGCAAAATGCCTGCCGTGCCATCCCCTGACGCGGCCCGCACGCCCCTGCCGGTCACCACCAGGACAAGCCGCGCGCCCTCGATCTGCGCTTTCGCCAAGAATTCCCTCAGGGCGGCGAAAGCCTGCTGCCGGCGCAGGCCATGCAGGTCGATCGCGGCGTCGGGCGCGGCGCGGCCGCGCGCGAGCTTTTGCCGAAGCCTTCGCTCAAGCGGCGCGAGCGGGGGAGGAGCCTTGCGCTCGACCGGCGAACGAGGCGTCTCCGCGCTAGCTCGTTTTTGCAAATTATTGCCGGTCTCGCTCGCCTGAAGCTCCGCGTCAATGTGCGGCTGAGGAAGCCGTGGCGAACCGCTCCCTGGCCGGCGCACGACGCCCCGCGTCACGGCAAGCCAGAGCTCGATCTCTTCCGCGCTCAGCCGCCGGAGCCGTGGCTTGCCGGGGGAAGGGAAGTTTTCATTCACGGGTCCGGCGCCTCTTCGGCGGGCAGAAGAACAACGACGTCGCCCGCGTGCCGAATATCGCCTGCCCGCGCGCCGGCGTCATCCCCCGAGCCGAAGAAAATATCGGCGCGGGCGGGACCCCCGATGGCGGAACCCGTGTCCTGGGCGATCATGAGGCGCCGGAACGGCGAGGGGGTCGAGCCGCGCCAAGGCAGATCGGCGGCAATCCAAAACGGCAATCCGTAAGTCCAGACCGCACGGTCGACGGCGATCGACCGCAGTGCCGTCAAGCTTATCCCTTGGCCGCCGATCGGGCCGTGGGCCGGCTCGCATTCCTCATGGAGCGAGAAGAAGACATAGGATTTGTTGCGGTGCATCAACGCCGCGCCCGCGTCCCCGGGATTTTGGCCATGCGCGCGAATCCAATGCTTGAGGGTGGCAAGCGACATATCGGCCTCGGCGATTTCGCCGGTATCGATCAGAATGCGGCCGATCGAGGTATAGGGATGACCATTGCGCCCAGCATAGACGCACCGCCGGAGTCCACCATCTTCGAGGCGAACGCGCGCCGAGCCTTGCACCTGGACGAAAAACGCCTCGACCTGGTCACGCAGCCAGATGATCGGCGCCGTGTGCCGTTCAATGGCGCCAGCCTCGATCGAAGCGCGATCAGGATAGGAAGCGAGGGCATTGCGACTGTCCGGCCAGCTGAGCAGCGGCGCCGTGAAATCGCGCGTTCGCAGCGACGATCCTTCGACGATGGGTTCGTAATAGCCGGTGAGGAACCCGGCGTCGCTCGCAAACGGGTGTTTCGCCGCCACCCGAAAAGGCCGGAAATGGGATTCGAAAAACTGCCTCGCTTGTGCGGGCTCGCGCACGTCTTGGCGGAGCGCCTCGTGGGCTATGGCATCAAGTGCAGGGATGGCGGGAGCCCCGTTTCGTAAAGGGCTTTTTTTCGCGGCATTTGCCTCGCAGGATCGCGCGAAGACTTGGAATGCCTCGAGATGATCGTCCCGCCCGAAATCACCAAGATCCGCAAAAGATAGGCGGGTAAGGCTTAACTCGCGCCGGTCTCGCATTCCCGGCGCGGAATCCGGCGGGAAAGGGGGTGCGGTCATTGGCAAAATTCAGCGGATGATCACGGAAAGATGGCGGCTTTTCGGATAAAAACATGGGGTAAAACAAACACATAGAGACGATGATCGTATCAACTTAAAGCGATCATGGTCCTAAGCGTCGCCGGCACGCCCGCTTGGCTGCGGAGCCCCTATGCCGCCAATGCCGCTCCGCCACCAATCACTGCGCGGTTTCGGTCGCGGCGAGCTTCCAGTTCGGATCGCGGGAACGGGTGTCCCGGGCGAAGGTCCAAATGTCGTCGATTTGCACGACTTTGTCTGCGCTTCCGTCGATTACCGTCCCGGCCTGGTCGCGTGTCGCGGTGATCATCTGGGCGGTGAAATGGATTTTGATTTCGGCGATCCGGCCATTCAGCCCGGCATCGTCGATCATGACCTTGTCGATCGAAACGAATGTCGTGGTAACCTTCTCGCCGCGCTTTTCGCGCGCGGCGAGTGCGGCGGCAAAGCTCTCGAAAACCTCGGCGGACAAAAGGTTTCGCAAAACCTCGCGGTTGCCTTCGGCGAAGGCGGTGACAATCATCTCATAGGCGGATTTGGCGCCATCGGCAAAGGGCTTGATGGCAAAGGCCGGATCGGCGGCGGCGATGGCGTCAAGCCCCGCCCAGGCCTTCGAGCCAGGCTCGGCATTTGGTTTCCATCTGTCGTCCTTAGCCGGCGCAACCGGTGGCTCGGCCGCTCCCGGAAGCGGGATGACTCGATTACCAGGCTCGCTGCTGTCCGCATCGCCGCGGCGTGCCCCAGCACCGCCGGGCGCGCGGCGCGCGAATGGATTACCGGGCGGCTTTTCGGCGCCATTGCGGGTGCCGAGGACGGAACGCAGCTTCCACACCACGAAAGCGGCGAGAAGCGCGAAAACAATCGTCGTCATATCAAAGGAGTTTTGCATCGTGGTGCTGCTTGATTTCTGAGCCGGACCCTATTGGGCCTTGATTGTGCTTTTATCATGTTATCTATTTGGGGAGAGAAAAGCCAAAGTCCAGTCTTCACCGGGGCCTTTATGCTTCGCCTTCGATCGAACCGCGCCATTATGCGTCAACCTATCGTGCGCCTGCCGGTTTTGTTCGTCACCTATCTCGCGCTTTGGCTCGGGGCGGAACTCGCGGCCTTTGTGGCTGTAGTTCACTTGATCGGAATTGCCGGTGCCATTCTCGTTTGCATTCTGACGAGCCTCGCCGGTCTTAGCACGTTGCGTCGCGTTGGGCTATCGGCAATTCTGCGGTTGCGGCAGGTGGTGGCGAGGAGAACACGCGAACAGAGGGGTTGGTCGAGGGAAGCGGTCCTTGACGGCACGCTGGCCGGGCTCGGAGCGGTGTTGTTGATCCTACCGGGTTTTATCTCCGACTTAGTGGGACTGGCGCTCGCCGCGCCGTCGGTCAGATCTTGGCTCGCCGAGAGGCTCAGGCTCGGCAAGTTTGACCGCCCTGCGGCGCCACGAGCCACCGAGCTCGCGCCGTGGGAATGGTCGCGGCACGATGGGCCGTTACCTTAAAAGCGCTTGCGCCTCAAGAGGCTGCCGGCTCGTCCTTGCTCTCGCCGCGGCCGCCGCGACGGGACGGCCCGCCACTACTAGACCTCCGCTCGAACAAGGAACGCGCCAGCGAAAATAAAGGCGAGACAAGCCGGTTCAAATCCTCCGCCCGTGCGACAAAATCGCCGCCCCTGGTCAATTCTCGGTCGAGCGCTGCCATGGTTGAGGCAAGCCCCGGATCGTCGTCGCGAAACCAGACCCGCAGAACCCGCATCCAGGCAAGTGCGAGGCCTTGCAGCTTGCACGCGCCGACCGGGCCCTCGGATTCGATTCCAGCCGCCTCCAGCATGAAGCGCATCGAATTGACGACCACACGGTTGATCGCGGCGGCCGCCAGCGGATCGCGCCGGGTCCAGTCGGAAACGGCTTCGAGGCCGAGCTTGTAAGGTGCCAATGCATCGAGGCGGCGCATCAGAACGTCGAACAAACGCTCCTTTACCGGTTCACCGGCCAAGTCATCGCCGGCGGCGTCGAGAACGATGTGATCGATCCGGCGTGAGAAACCCGCGAGCACCGCGCCCTTCGAGGGAAAAAAATCGCGAAAGGCGGAGAGCGAGACATTCGCGCGGGCCGCGACATCCGAAATCGTGATATCATCCCAGTTGCGCTCGCCGGCGAGCTCCAAGAGCGCGTCGATGATTGCGTTTTTCGGATCCTTGGGCGCCGCCGCGATGTCGCCAGACTTGGATTGGGGCCCAGCTCCGGCGCTGCCGGTCAGGTGTTCGTCAGCCATCTTCGTCTCCCGCGCCACGATCGGATTTTAAATTAAATCCGTTTCTCATTTAGTCCTTGCAACAACCACTTCCAAGGGGCGGCGCGCAGTTACAACTTCAGCGCCGTGAAAACGTAACCAAGATGGGATTTGACGAACTCATCGTCGATCGCCGCGTGTCCCACAAGCATCCGGTAAATCAACGTTCCATAGATCTCATCAACGATCAAATCTATGTCCAATTCAGTCTTCAATTGATCTTTGAGGATTGCCGCCTCGACGAGACTGCGCACTTTTCGACGCCGGCGTTCGATGAACCCCCGGAAAACCGGTCGATAGTTCTCGTTCAGTTGTGCTTCTGCAAACAGGCTCCGCACAATCATGCCATCGGTATTGCGGAGCTGCCGCGCCACATTCAGCAACGCCCTTGTCAGATCCTCCCGCAAGGACCCGCTGTCGGGAACGGGAATATCATGCTCGGCCTGGCGCACCAGTGCTTCCGTGACAATTTCGGCCCTCGACGACCATCGCCTGTAAATCGAAGGCTTACCGACGCCCGACTCGGCTGCAATGGCGTCAATCGTCAGACTTGCATATCCTTGTTCCCGCGCGTAGCGCACGGCAGTATTCAGAATGGCTTTGTCAACGTCAAGAGAGCGCGGCCGTCCCGCCGGATTCCGCGAAGGCGTCTTCTTCCTTGCCCGTTTCGTCACTCGGCAAGGCTCCGCATGGTGCCGTGCACCCAGCGATTAGGAACGATAAAAAACAGCGGCACAAGAACGAAAATCGCCAGGCTTAACCAGGGTTGGAATCTCACCGCGATGATGGCCACCGTATAGGCCGCCACGGGGGACAAGTGCAGGCGCTTCACACCCGCTGCGACATGCGGGGTCAGGTGCTCCCCTGAAAGCTCCGGATTCCGAGCGGCATGTGACCAAGTCAGGGTACCCATTAGATTCACGAGTATAAGCGTCAAGCCGTAGAGCGCAATCGCGCTCGGTTCCAGAGGATGATTACCAAGCACTGCGGTTGGGAAAGGAATGAACGACACGCAGAGCAGGCTGAGGTTGTTCAGCCAAAGAAGGCTTCTATCGACTCTGGAAACAAAGTGGAACATCGAGTGATGAGCCACCCAGTACATCGTCACGATGACGAAGCTGAGGACAAAGACCAGTATCTTCGGGGCGATCGCCAACAGATCCTGCCAGACGGACGGCCCTTCCGGCAGCCGCAGGTCCATTACAAGTAGCGTCGCGACAACTCCAAAAACGCCATCGCTAAACGCTTCAACGCGGTTTTTTTCCAACCCTGCCTCTCCGTGACACTCTTGCGCCTGAGCATTTTCATTGCGCCCGAGGAAATACTGTGCAATAGATGAAACGTTACGAATAGTAACGTATCTTAGAACGAGAGTCCAGTGTGGGGAGCTAAATACATGCAAGGCAAGAAAATCATTATTGTCGGCGGAACATCAGGCATCGGTCTTACCACCGCCAGCTTAGCGGTCCAGCAAGGCGCGGAAGTCGTCGTCGCTGGACGTGACGCCGACGAAGCTCAACGAGCAGCCTTCACCCTCGGGCAGGCCTCGCAGGGTATCGCTTTCGATGCCGCTGACGTTTCGGCGGTCCGTCCTTTTTTCGACGGAGTCGGGCCATTTGATCACCTCGTTCTGGCATTGAGCGGCCGCAAGGGCGGAGGGCCATTTGTCTCCGTCTCGGAACAAGACATACGCGAAGGCTTCAATGCCAAGTTCTTCCTTCACTGGAGCTTGGCGCAGGCCAGCCTGCAGACCTTGCGTAAAACGGGTTCCATAACCTTCATTACAGCCGCTTCGGCACGAGTCGGCAATCCGGGCACGGCAGGCCTCGCCGCGATCAACGGCGCGATACAGGCCCTTATCGAGCCCCTCGCCGCAGAACTGAAGCCCGTGCGGGTGAACGCGGTCTCACCTGGCATTATCGACACGCCCTGGTGGAACCGGCCAGGTCAGGAAGATCAGTTTGCGGCGCCGAAACGGATGACCGCCGCTACGCCAGTCGGCCGCGCGGGGCGCCCTGAAGAAGTTGCGTCGGCCATTTGCTTCCTGATCGGCAATGAGTTCATGACCGGCGCCGTGATCGATTGTGACGGCGGCATCCGCTTAAAGTGAGGCTCGTAACTGTGAACGTCATGCAGATAACGCACCCCGTCAGCACCGTCTCCCTGGTCATGCCGGAAAGCGCCGAGGATAATTCTTTAGGTGCCTTGGGTGCCCAAGGCCTGCCGCACCCAATTCTGGGAGTAAGCTTGCCGCAAAGCGCCAAACCAAGTGGGAGGCGTGCATTATCTGGACTTTCGGGGTCAAATCGGATCGTTACCCAGAGAGCTCCGCGGCGCGCTGCTTCGCCGCCTTCACCGTTCGCTCGATCAAGGACATAAGTCCGTCTTGCGCCATCAAGACTTCGAGGGCGGCGGCGGTCACGCCGCCGCGCGACGTTACGTTTTCGCGCAGTTCCGCCACGGTGCTTTCGGGGCATTGGAACAATAATTCGCCGGCGCCCTCGACCGTGGCCCGCGCCAAGCGCGCGGCGACGTCATCCGGCAGACCAACGGCGACGCCAGCGTGCGCCAAACATTCGGTGAGATAAAAGACATACGCCGGGCCGGAGCCGGACACGGCGGTTGCCGCGTCGATAATATCCTCGCAGGCAAGCCATTCGACCCGGCCCGTCGCCGCAAACAAAGCCTCGGCAGCCGCGCGATCGCCGGGCGTCGCCGCAGCGTTCGCCACAAGCGCGGCCATGCCGCGCCCGACCACGGCGGCAAGATTTGGCATCGCCCGGACGATTGCCGTCGCGTGCGGAAACCTCGCCGCTATATTGGCGAGGCTCTTGCCGGCCAGGATCGAGACGACCAATGTGTCCCGGCTCGCGAACGGCGCCAGCCCGGCGGCCGCCTCATCCAGGGCTTGCGGCTTCATCGCGAGCACGAGAATTTTTGGCGGCCGCGAAGGGGCCGCCAGCGCAAAGCCGGTCGCCTGTGCGAGTTCAATAATTTCTGGCGACGGGCGCGGCTCGATGACGCTGATTTTTCGCGGATCGTAGCCCCGGTCGAGCCAGGCCCGCAGCAGGGCGCCGCCCATCTTGCCCGCGCCGGCGAGGGCGAGCGATGCCTTGAGGCGATCCGCTTCCGGCGCGTCCACGTCAGGCCCGGCCTTGGGTTTCAAGCATGATCGAGCCGATCGCCTCGGGACCGGTTTTGCCGGCCGAGACGACAAATTGAAAAGCCTGGTAGTAGCGTTCGCACGCGCGCACCGCGCTGGCGAGAACGGTTTGACATTGGTCGCCGTTCAGCTCCGCCCCGCCGGCGAGCAAAATGGCATGCCGGAACATGATCACTCCGTCATGCGGCCAAATGTCGAAATGCCCGATCCAGAGTTGCTCATTGATGAGCGAGACGAGAGAGGCAAGCTCCAAAAGGCGCGCGGCCGGCACTTTAAGTTCGAAGGCGCAGGCAACATGCAATGCCTCGACCTCGGCGAGCCAGGTGAAGGCCATATTGTACTCAGTCCAGCCGCCGGCAACCAAGATCGAAATTTCGTCCTCTTCCTCCCGGTCGAAAGACCAGTGATTGTGCGCGGCGATTTTCTCGATAATGTCCAGGGGATTTTCGGCGCGATCGCGTTGCAAAAGCGGCATTCCGGGACCTCCGATGGATCTTTGGGGGAACCGGGAAATGCACCGGCATTTGCCGCGGTTGGTGCTATCTGCTGACGCGCGACTCAAAAAATCATTTTCGACCGGCGCGGATAAGGAATCACAAGATGGCGGCCCTTTGCAACAGACTTGAGCGCGGTTGTCCCACAGTGAGCGGGCTGTGCCGCCAGGAAAATCGGCCGGTGCGGGCGCGAGGCCACCGCCACTGCATTCGGGAACGGCTGCTTTCCTCCTAAGGATCAGCGCGAACCGGCGGGGAACGCGAATTCCGCGCAAAACGCAAAAAACGGTGCATAACCTAGGCAGACTGTGTGGAAACCCGCTCACTTGAGCGGTCGCCTTTGAATTTTGGTCGATTTTGGGCCGCTATCGCGGGCACTGCCGGCCGGCCAGCGGGGTTGCGCAGGATTGAAATTGGCATTTGATAGATCGAGCGGCGCCGGATCAAAACCTTGCGCCTTCATCAGTGCTTGAGGCGTGACGCCGGCGTCGATGAGTTCGTCCGCCACGAAGAGGCGCAATGCCTACGCTTCGCCGCATGGCGGCAGGCCGGCGTAGACGAGATGAATATGGGCGAGTGCCTTGTCGCCCTCGGTCCAGCGCTCGCAAGCGCGCCCAAGCTTGGCGACAACATCAGGCCCGACCGGCTGCTCATAGGCTGGCGCGAGCAGTGCCATGACGCGCGGCTAGTCACCCGCGAGGCGCAGCGACTTCTTTTTCCCAGGGATATTCCACCTTCTGGCCAAGTTTCTTTTCCAAGTCGGCCCGGTTGCCGTAATTGGCGATCAAGGCGCGGCGGAAATCTTCCGGGACTTTCCGATCGACAAAAGGCATCTTTGCAAACCTTCCCAATGCAGTCTCCGCATCCATCCAATAGCCATTCTCGTTGACAAGAAAAGCCGCGAGTTCGGGATCATCGAGACCGATCACCGCGATCTCCCGCGATCTTTTCCCCCACATGGCCCAGCTGAGCGAACTCGGAATATAGGTCTCGATTTCCGTATTGAATTGGATCGGCTTGGGATGATTTGCTGGAGTTTTTGGGTCGTGCCACCGGATGGAATAATATTCGTCCTCACTAATGTCCGCCTTGAAGTAGAAGGCGTAGATCTTTTGGTAACGCTTGTAGAAAAAGGTGATCGGATCCGGTTCCAGCACGGTCAGAAGGACGGTCTCGCGCGCCAGCGCGGACCGCATCTTGCGCAGCGTTTCGAGGATATCGCTCATCGCGAAATCGAACTCACATAAGAGCTGGAACCGGTACGGCCGCTTGAAGACCTGTTCTGGCAGCCGGTTTTCGACGCGGAAAATGCTCTCCACTGTCTGCTTCGCATGAGAGAATTGCTCCAGGGTTAAAAAATTGTCGTTCATCTAATCCTTCCTTAGCCGGAGCTTCATGTCGGCGTCACTTCTACTACTGAAGGGATGGAAAAATTCCGCAGTAGGGCCGTCTGTTGAGTCTGAAAATTCGCGTACAGTGTAACGCGCGCCGTCTTTCGGGAATATCAGCACCTTTCCGTCCGGACTGGGTTCTTCCGTCCAACCCAATTCCAAGAGTTCCGATTCGAATTCCGACCGACTGAGGTCAACCTCGTAATTCGGCATCCTCGCGCGGGGCTCAGTAATATCCGTGCCCTCTATGGTATCGGGTAAACCCGGAATAGAAACCTCCTCCCCATAGCCTGGCCGGGGCAGATCGGATTCCGGCGACCGGAATGGCTTGATTTGATGTGCGACACCTTCTTTTGGCTTTAGAAATTCCCGAAGGCGTTCGAGAAAACTGCGGATCGAATCAATTCCACCTCGTCCATGCCTTCCTCTGCGGCTACGGAAAGTCACTGGAGTGAAATTTCCCTCGCCGTCCGTCCATTCGCCGCTCTCGCGCCCACTGCCCGCCGGCGCACGCGGCTGATCGGGATTGAAATGGGCTTTCGATAAATCGAGCGGCGAATCCAATCCTTGCGCTTTCATCAGCGCGTGAGGCGTGACGCCGGCCTCGATGAGTTCCTCGGCAACGAACAGCCGCAAGGCGCGTTCCTCGTCGCAGGGCGGCAGATTGGTGTAGGCGAGATGAATATGCGCGAGGGCTTTTTCGCCTTCATTCCAAAGGTCGCAGGCTCGCCGGAGCTTGGCGAGAACATGAGGCGCTACCGGCCGCTCATAGGCGGTCGCGAGCAACGCCATGGCGCGCTGCTCGTCGTCTAGCGCGACCTTTGGCGCGCCGTGTCCATCCCGCGCCATCCCGGCCAGCACCGTTCCCCCGCGCGCAGCACGAAGCCCTTGACGGCGATTCATCGACTATCGCAGCGCCTTTGCTGGCGTGAAAGACTTGATGACTGCGTCTTCATTTCTTTCGGGGCCGCTCTCATAGTATAGATGAAACGTGTTTGTATCGTCCGGCCAAGGTTCTTCATAAGAATAGCCTTCAAGCATTCGAAGATAGCCATCCCTCACGAGGAGTTCGAAGCCGGCACCGTGTTCAAGACCCTTAATTTTGGCATGGACATCGCCGAACCAGAACGAAGGGCTTCCTGAAAGCTTTACCGTTCCAGCCGGAGTTGAAAAATTCGTCCAGAATCCAACCCCTGTGTATTCCCGGTCAACGACCTGTAACGCAAGGTACTGCTTGCATAGAATCTGAAACGTTTCCGATTTTCCATTCAGCAGCTTCTCGAGCACCGCCTTTTCCAAGTTCGTCAAATTTACCATGGATATGCGGTCCCAAATTTGACAGTCCCGTCTTCCAGGACATTGCCTTTCACGATCAGTCTACGCCCGCCTACTTCAATTTCAATTCTATATTTACCTGTGATATGTTGCTCCTGCAAGGCTTTACGCGTAGCGTCTTCAATGGCGCGGAAAGCTGCTTCTTCGGATCCATATTGGGATACGAAATCCCCGAACGGATGTTCGGGGTTGTCAAAGATATGATGTAGCTTATTTGCATCAACATCAGGTAATTGCTCAGCTTCAGGTGCTTCCAGCGGCTTGGTTTCGGGTTTTGCGACCTCGGGATTGGCCGGTTTGGTTTTGGAGGAGAGCAACGCGCGGGCGGCCCGACGCGCGGCTTCGAGCGCCAGGCGGGCGAGGAAATCCGTTACCCCCGCGGTATCAATGCTCGCGCCGTCCGTCCATTCGCCGCTCTCGCGCCGACTGCCCGCTGGTACGCGCGGCTGATCTGGATTGAAATTGGCTTTCAATAGGTCGAGTGGCGCCGAGTCAAACCCCTGCGCCTCCATCAAGGCAGCAGGTGATGATCCGGCCTCGATGAGTTCGTCCGCCACGAAAAGCCGCAAGGCCCGTTCTTCGCGACACGGCGGCAAGCCGGCATGGGCGAGATGAATATGGGCGAGCGCCTTTTCGCCTTCGTTCCAAAGCTCCGCCGCCCGCCGCATCTTCCCGAGGACATAGGCCGCGACCGGCTGCTCATAGGCGGTCGCGAGCAGCGCCATGACGCGCGGCTCGTCGTCCAACGCGACCCCTGCCGGCGCGCCGCGTTCGTCTTGCGCCATCCCGGCAAGCATCGTTCCTGCGCCGAGCGTCAGCCCTTCGTCGGTAATTTCCATGCTCGGACGGAGCTCGCGTGCCCGCGCATCCCATTTTTGCAAAAGTTCTTGCCCCGGCTGCACGAAACACTCCGTTTCGAAAGCGGAAGACTCTGGCCGGAAGCATACCACCGTCAGGTACAATTACCTAAGACAGCCAGTGGGCAAACTTACATAATCCGGCCAGAGCACAAAAACCCGAGGGAAACCGGTAAGATAGCGCAATGTCCGAACCGTTCGGACGAAGCTCGACTCACTGCTGCTTGAGCAAATCCGGCCTTCGCTCGCCGCTTCGCCATGCCGTTTTGGCCGCATCGCAAAAATCGCCGAAGCGGCCCGCCGCGATGGCGCCGCGCATCTCCTCCATCAGATCCTGGTAATAGGCGAGATTAATCTCGGTCAGCAGCATCATGCCAAGAATCTCCCCCGATTTGACGAGGTGATGCAAATACGCGCGGGAATAGGTGCGCGCCGCCGCGGACGACGACAGCGCATCGACCGCGGACGGATCGCCGGCGTGGCGCGCATTGCGCAAATTGAGCCGCCCGGCCCGCGTATAGGCGAGACCATGGCGTCCGGCGCGTGTCGGCAACACGCAATCGAACATGTCGATGCCCCGCGACACGGCCTCCAGCAGATCGTCCGGCGTGCCAACGCCCATGAGGTAGCGTGGCTTGCCGCAAGGAAGCCATGGGAGCACGCAATCGATGATCGCGAGCATTGTCGCTTGCGGCTCGCCGACGGCAAGCCCGCCCAGCGCGTAACCGTCAAATCCGAAATCCGCGAGCGCCTTCGTGCTTTCCACCCGCAACGACTTGACATCGCCGCCCTGAACAATGCCGAACAACGCGCGGCCGGGCTTGGCGGCGAAGGATGTCTTGGAACGTTCCGCCCAGTTCAGCGACAACAGCATGGCGCGGCGCGCTTCCGACTCCGGGCAGGGAAGTTTGACGCATTCGTCGAACTGCATCTCGATGTCGGAGCCGAGCAGATCCTGAATTTCCATCGCCCGCTCGGGAGTCAACACATGCCGCGCGCCATCGATGTGGGATTGAAAGGTCACCCCATTCTCATCTAGCTGTCTGAGCTTGGCGAGCGACATGACCTGGAACCCGCCGGAATCGGTCAGGATCGGCCACGGCCAGTTCATGAATTTGTGCATGCCGCCGAGCATCGCGATCCGCTCCGGTCCTGGCCGCAGCATGAGATGATAGGTGTTGGCAAGCACGATATCGGTGCCGAGCGCTCTCACCATTTCGGGATGCATCGCCTTGACGGTTCCGGCCGTGCCGACCGGCATGAACGCCGGAGTGCGGATTTTTCCGCGGGGAGTTGTGATAAGTCCCGTGCGCGCCGCCCCGTCCTGGCGCAAAACGTCGAAGCGGAAAATATCCGTCACGCGCCTTTCTCCGCAATGGCCGGATACAGCAAACACGCGTCGCCATAGCTATAGAACCGGTAGTTTTCCGCGATCGCGTGTGCGTAGGCCGCCTGCATGGTCTCAATGCCGGAAAAAGCGGCGGCAAGCATGAACAGCGTCGAGCGCGGCAAATGGAAATTGGTCAACAGCACATCGGCCGCCTTGAACTTATAGCCCGGCGTGATGAAGATCGACGTTTCTCCGGCGAACCCCGCGAACTTTCGATCCGGCCGTGCCGCCGATTCGAGAATCCGGAGGCTTGTTGTTCCCACAGCGACGATCCGCCCGCCAGAGGCGCGCGTCTTGTTCAAGACATCGGCTGCCGCCTGGCTCACCTCGCCCCATTCGGCGTGCATCTTGTGGTCCGCGGTGTCCTCCGCCTTGACCGGCAAAAACGTGCCTGGCCCCACGTGCAGCGTAACTCGTTGAATAAAGATTCTCCGCGCGAAAAGGGCAGCATTGAGCCTTGGCGTAAAATGGAGGCTTGCGGTTGGCGCTGCGACCGCGCCGGGCTTTTGCGCGAACAGCGTCTGATAATCCTGTGTGTCCCTTCGATCGGCGGGCCTCCGGCTTAAAATATATGGCGGCAGAGGCATATGGCCTATTCGTTCGATGGCTTTGTCGAGCGTCGCGCCGGACACGACGAACTTCAGCAAAACGTCTCCTTCGCCGCCTTTTGAAACCACCTCGGCATCGAGACTCTCCGCGCCGCCTTCCATGCAGTTTATGGCGGCAAAGCGAATAACATCGCCTTTCTCTAGTTTCTTCGCTGGCCGCGCAAAAGCCCGCCACAGGTCTGCACCTTCGCGCCGGAACAAGGTTGCCTCGATCCGGGCCGAGGTTTTGCCGCGCACGCGAACCCCATATAGCCCCGCGCGGATGACCCGCGTGTCGTTAACGGCGAGAACGTCGCCGCGCGCCAAAAAGTCCGGCAGGTCGAGGACCGCGCGGTCCTCGAAACGCGGCGAGCCCTGTGGGCGGACAATGAGAAGCCGCGCTGCGTCGCGCGGTTCTGCCGGGCGCAGCGCAATGCGTTCTGACGGCAGATCGAAATCGAAAAGATTTACGCGCATGGTGGGTTTTTCGCCGGCGATCCGGCCACGGGCCGATCTTCGGCTGGGGTGCGGGCGGCCCACATCCTCAAGGGCCGCTTTTCCCGGCCACCAAGGCGAAAACGGGCGTCAGCCGACTGTCGCGGAAACGATCCTGTCGGGGTCGCGGACGGGTTCGCCGCGTTTGATCTTGTCGACATTCTCCATGCCCGCCGTGACTTTCCCCCAGACGGTATATTGCTTGTCGAGAAAGCGCGCGTCGGCAAAGCAGATGAAGAACTGCGAGTTGGCCGAATTTACGTCCTGCGCGCGGGCCATGGAACAGGTGCCGCGCACATGCGGCTCGGCGGAAAACTCGGCCTTGAGATTGCGATATTTCGAGCCGCCGGTCCCGGTCCCATGCGGGCAGCCGGTCTGGGCCATGAACCCACCGATCACGCGATGGAAAACGATGCCGTCGTAGAACTTCTCAGCCGCAAGCTTCTTAATGTGCGCGACATGGGCTGGGGCGAGATCGGGCCGCATTTCGATGACGACCTGCCCCTGCGTGGTCTCTAGGGTGAGCGTGTTACCGGCCTCCGGCATGCCGAACTCCTGCCTCGATGGGGATTCCCGGCGCCTGCCATAGCTGATGCGCGGGCCTGGGTAAACCCGCGCCCCAGGCCGGCGCGGCATGGCCGCCGCCGTTATGCGCAAAAACCGATCGAGACGGCTCTTGGGATACCCAGACACCGTCCGCCCACGCATAAGCATAATGGCGCACTGATCGATCGCGATTCCGCCAACGCCGACATGCGATCTCCCAGGCGCTCTTGAGACGCATGAGCACAGAAGGCGAGAGATTGGGCGCGTTCTTGGCCCGAGCATGGCCTCGTGCATCCTTTTGGTTTGGAACTTGTTTCACAATTCTCCGAAAAGGACGACTCAGCTATCGACCGGATACCGCAAAAAGCACTCGGATTGATGATACAAGCGTGGAGGGGCTTCCATCGCTTCCCTAGTCCACGAAATCGAGCCCGATGTCGAGCACCGCGGCGCTGTGGGTCAGCCAGCCGATCGAGATCAAATCGACGCCGGTCGCGGCGAGCGCCGGCGACGATTTTGGCGTGACCCGCCCCGAGGCTTCGGTCATCGCGCGGCCATCGACTATTGCGACCGCCTTGGCGAGCCTATCCAAGCTCATATTGTCGAGAAGCACGGCATCGGCGCCTTCGCCGAGCGCTTCTTTGAGCTGGTCCAAACTATCGATTTCGACTTCGATCTTGACGAGATGACCGGCAGAAGCGCGGGCGCGCCGCAACGCCTGCGCG
>JBOHJQ010000072.1:0-18431 GCA_050728655.1 Methylocella sp. | reverse complement strand
GCCAAGCTCTATGAGATCGGCGCCGGCACGAGCGAGATAAGACGGATGTTGATCGGGCGCGAGCTGTTTGACGGAAATTAGGGCGATGAATGTTCTGAAAACCGCCGTCGCGCCGGATAGCCAAAACTTCACCGCGAACAAGGCCGCGATGCAAGATCTGGTCGAGGATTTGCGCGGCAAGGTCTCGCTCATCGCGCAAGGCGGCGGCGCCAAGGCCCGCGAGAGACATGTCGCTCGCGGAAAACTTTTGCCGCGTGATCGAATCGCGGCGCTCATCGATCCGGGCACGCCGTTTCTGGAATTTTCGCAATTCGCCGCTTATGAGGTTTACGCGGAAACCGTTCCGGCGGCGGGATTGATATCTGGCATAGGGCGCATCTGCGGCCAGGAATGCGTCGTCATCGCCAATGACGCAACCGTCAAGGGCGGCACCTATTATCCGCTGACCGTCAAGAAGCATCTCCGCGCCCAGGAGATCGCATGGGAAAATCATCTGCCTTGCATCTATCTCGTCGATAGCGGCGGCGCCCATCTGCCAAGCCAGGACGAAGTCTTTCCCGACCGCGACCATTTTGGCCGCATCTTTTACAATCAGGCGAGGATGTCGGCGGCTGGCATCCCGCAAATCGCGGTGGTGATGGGAAGCTGCACGGCGGGCGGCGCCTATGTCCCGGCGATGAGCGACGAGGCAGTTATTGTGGCGGGGCAGGGCACCATCTTTTTGGCGGGTCCGCCGCTCGTCAAGGCGGCGACCGGCGAAATCGTCTCGGCGGAGGATCTTGGCGGCGCCGAAGTCCATGCGCGTGTCTCTGGCGTCGTCGATCATTATGCGTTGAGCGACGCGCACGCGCTTGCGCTCGCGCGGAATATCGTCGGCAACCTCAATCGCGCGAAAAACCCCGGCGTCGCGGTGCGCGAGCCCACTGATCCGCTTTACGATGCGCAAGAAATATACGGCATCGTCCCCGCCGATCCGCGCGAGGCTTATGACGTGCGCGAAATCCTTGCCCGCATCGTCGACGGCAGCGCGTTCGACGAGTTCAAGGCGCTCTATGGGACGACCCTTATCTGCGGGTTCGCGCACATCTTCGGCTATCCCGTGGGCATCCTCGCCAACAATGGAATCCTGTTTTCGGAATCGGCGCTCAAGGGCGCGCATTTCATTGAACTTTGCGCGCAGCGCAAAATCCCGCTCGTCTTTCTGCAAAATATCACCGGCTTCATGGTCGGCCAGAAATACGAGGCGCAAGGCATAGCCAAGGATGGCGCCAAGCTCGTCGCGGCGGTCGCCTGCACTTGCGTGCCAAAATTCACCATCATCATCGGCGGCAGTTTTGGAGCGGGCAATTACGGCATGTGCGGTCGTGCCTTCGGCCCGCGTTTTCTTTGGACGTGGCCGAATGCGCGAATCTCGGTGATGGGCGGCGAGCAAGCCGCCAATGTGCTGGCGCAAGTGCGCCGCGACAGTTTTGAAGCAGGCGGAAAAGTTTGGACGGCTGAAGAAGAAGAATCCTTTGTGGCGCCGGTCCGGGAAAAATTCGAACGCCAGGCGCATCCCTATTATGCAAGCGCGCGGCTGTGGGACGACGGCATCATCGATCCGGCGGAAACCCGGATGGTTCTTGCGCTATCGATCTCGGCCGCCCTCAATGCGCCCATCGAGACGACCCGCTTTGGCGTGTTCCGGATGTGAGGTTTCATATTTTTAGAGTTTTGCTCGAACCGACACCCATTCAGCACGTCAAGATAGGCTTGACAATCGGCTGGTCCGAATCCATTATGTCAGGCAGTCCTTGACAACACAATTAGGTGTCCGATGACATTCACTTTGAAGCGCCGTCCGCATTCGCTGCGTTGCTCGTTTTGCGGAAAGCCAGATAGCCAAGTCAGCAAGCTGATCGCCGGACCCGCAGTCTACATTTGCGATGTCTGCGTTGGCGTCTGCAACCGAATTTTGGAGGCCACCCCAGCGACATCCGCCGGTTGGGACGGTTGGGAAGCAATGACCGACGAACAGCTTCTCGGCGCCCTGCGGCCTGCGGTCGCGACGGTCGAGGCGACACGGAGCATCCTCCAGACGCAGGTCGATACGCTCCGGAGCCGAGAAGTGAGCTGGGCAGACATAGGAACAGCGTTGGGCATTTCGCGCCAAGCGGCATGGGAGCGTTTTTCCTGATAGACGGAGTATGAGCAGACTTTCGCACCGGACTTATGCTCTTTGCAAGAGTTGGTTCTCGCCGGCCATTTGCGGTCGGAGTTCAATAACTCCTACTTAGACCGGACGGTTGTGATGTTTTCGAAAATCATGATCGGTAATCGCGCCGAGATCGCTTGCCGCATCATTCGCATCGCACGACGCCTCGGCATCGCGACGGCTGTGGACGTGGTCGACACCGCTTCCTCGTTGACCACATCCCACCGCTGGCCACTGCAGCAAGTTTCGCTTGGCGTAACCCTTGGTCAGCCTCCGTCCACGCCAACACCGCGGACGGCTCGTTGGGCGGCTTGATAGAAGAGGTCGGAAGCGGGCCGGGCTTCCAACCAAGAAACCGGTTCAAGTCGTCCCGCTGCGCGGGTCCAGCTCTAACCGGTCAATCGTCTTGCCAGCGCAAACCTTGTATTAAGCTTAATTAAAGATAAACTTTCCCCTGACACACTGAATTTTCGGCGTCTCACCTGAACGGGGTATTCTACGGGCCGGCGAATTGGCCTATGACATGAAAAATTAGCCGCCCGCGGGCCCTGCGTTCCGGCAAGTCCACTTCGATCGGCGCCCGGCAAGAAAGGCGTGTGATGGTTCAAACGCCGTTATTGAGAGAGGATAAGACCATCTCCTTCGGCGAGAAGCTGGCGGCGTCCGAACAATTCATGGTTCTTTTCCAGGAGGGCATGGATCTGGTGAGACGGGCGGCCGCCTACCTGGACGGCGATGGCCGCGAGGAGGCGAAGCACCTGCCGCGCCCGGCGGCGGTCGCCTATGCGGTCGAAAGCATGCGTTTAACGACAAGGCTCATGCAAATTGCCTCCTGGCTGCTCCTCCAGCGCGCCGTCAACGAAGGCGAGCTGAGCCGCGCCGAGGCCGCCGCCGAAAAACGCAGGATTCGTTTGTCCGAGCAAGGCATCGTGTCCAAAAAGGAAGTTCTTGTCCGCTTGCCGTCGCGTCTTTGCGACCTCATCTCGATATCGCTTCGCGTGCAGGCGCGCATTATCCATCTCGATCTTCTGATCTATAGGTCGCGCGACGCGCGCGGCGACGAGAGCCTGCCGCCGAGCCCGGTGGAAACCCAGATCGAGCGACTGCGTGCCGCGCTCGCGGCGAAGCGCGTGCCGTCGCCGCCGACGTGAAGGCGCCGCGCGGAATTTGCAAGTGAGACCGGGTCACACTGGGGCCAGCCGGGGGACGGATATTTCGAGGCATCCGCGCTGCCCATCCCGGCTTCGGCCGGCACTACTTCCGGGCGACCCGACGCCGTCAGAGGTGGTTTATTTCAGACTATCGCGCCGCCAGGACGCCATCGCGTCATCCAGGGCGCGCTGCCCCGAGGGTCCTTTTTCGAAGGTCAATTTCGCGATATGGCCATTGCCGAGAACCATCGGAACATCCAACCATTCGCGTGATCGCAGAAGATCGAGATTGGGTGCCTCGGCGTGGCCGCGGGCGAGACCGACGAGGAAGGAATTCTCCGTGATCGGCACCGTAATTCCCTTCAGCGACTCTCCCGTCTGGTTGTCTTCGCGGCGCATCTGCAACACGCTGATCTGCTTGATATTACCCAAGGGGCTGTCGCGCGGCAGTTGAAACATCAGCTTCACGGTATGCGACGCCGGCAAAGTGCCGTCGAAATTTTTTTGAATCGTCATCACCACTTGCAGCTTTTCTTCAGGAATATCGATCTCGGCGCGAACCGCCATGCTGAGCGGCTCATCCTGTCCATTGCTGACGTTATCGACCCGCCAGACGACGGTGCCACGCAACGTTTTTACCTTGGACGGCTCATCTGGCGCCTCGACGAGGAGGGCGGCGCGGCGGGCGACGGCAATGGGAGGATTGGCGGGCCCGGAACCGCTTTTGGCAGCATCGTCTCGATCGGCGGTTGACGAAGGCACCCCGGCCAAACCCGGCGCAGACTCCGGTGTCGCGGTGCCGGCGCCGATGCGGTCGACGATCTTGCCGCCAGCCCCGGCCTCGCCCTGGGTCGATGGCGAAGCAGCTTGCGGGCGGACAAGTTCTTCGGGGCGATCGCGCAGCTTATAGGCGGCGATCGCGACAAAGGCGACGACCAGACCGACGATTCCTCCGACGACCACAAGGCGCTTCGCGGGACCGGCATCTGGCGCGGGCCGAGGTGCGAACGGATGTTGCGCTTCAAGCCGCATTCTTGGCGCGGGTTCAAAACTTTCGGAGTTCGGGTTTGGCACTTCCGGGTCAGACGCTTCAACGGCGGGCGCTACATCGGGGGGCGCTTCCAAGGCATGGACCTCCGGGACGGCCGGTGCCGGGGCAAACCCATCGAAGTCGCGCCCAGCCGAAGCAGTTTGGTCGGGCGGGGCGGTGTCTGTTGCCAGGGCTTGAGGCTCGTCCTGCGAGGTAGAGGGTTTCGCCGCGGTCGGCGCCGCCCGAGTCGGGTTGCGGTCCGAAGGCGGCGCCGGCCGGATAGGGTCGAAAGCCGGGCCGGACTGCGGCGCGCCGGCCGGGCGGGCGTGCGGGTTCCTGCCGGCCGGCCGCGGATCGCGTCGAACTTTGAGGAGTCGCGAAGGCCGCGGCGTTGGCGCGTCTGGAATAGGAACCGGCGCGGATGGAGCGGGACTGAGCGGTTCTGGGTTCGGCGGATTGGGTTCAGGCAACAGCGCCGCGCTTGGCTCATTCGCCACGGATGTAACGGCCGGACTCCCGGCCGTTCGCCCAAGGCCCGCGAGATCCGGTTCGGCCACAGGCGCGCCGCTTCCGGTGCCTGACCGCGATACAATTTCCGTTTCAAGCCGGGCAACCGCCACTTCCAGGGCTTGCGCTTCGCGCGCGATCGCCTCCTCCGGCACCGGCGGATCGAGATTCCGCAATTGGCGGAAAAGTGCCCCGCGCGCCCGCTCGTAAATGGCGTGGCGTGATTCGACCGTGGCATCCGGCAGGCCCGCGACAGCCTTGGCGAGCAGCGGGTAATAGTCAGCCATATCGTGTTGAGAGCATTTGATCGGCCTTCCGTCAATCCCGCCGCGGAACTTTGCCAGTCAATCGCGGAAGGGATTGTGAACGAGGATCGTATCGGCACGCTCCGGGCTGGTCGAAAGAAGCGTGACCGGAGCTTCGATCAATTCCTCGATCCGGCGGACATATTTGATCGCCTGCGCCGGAAGCGCCGCCCAAGAGCGGGCGCCCGCCGTCGTTTCTTTCCACCCCTCGATTGTCTCATAGATTGGAGCGACTCTGGCCTGCGCCGCCTGGCTTGCCGGCAATCTGCCGATGCGCTGGCCGTCGAGATGATAGCCGACGCAGACCTTGATCTCCTCGAAGCCGTCAAGAATATCGAGCTTCGTCAAGGCGATTCCGTCTATCCCCGAGGTTTTTACCGCCTGGCGCACGAGCACCGCGTCGAACCAGCCGCAACGCCTGCGCCGCCCCGTGTTGGTTCCGAATTCATGACCTCGGTCGCCGAGCCGCTCGCCAATCGCATCGTTAAGCTCGGCCGGGAACGGCCCGCCGCCGACCCGCGTCGTATAGGCCTTGGCAATTCCCAACACATAACCGATCGCCTTTGGGCCAAGGCCAGACCCCGTGGCGGCATTGGCGGCGACCGTATTCGACGAGGTCACAAAAGGGTACGTGCCGTGATCGACATCGAGCATCGCGCCTTGTGCGCCTTCGAACAAAATGCGCTTGCCCGCACGCCGCGCGGCCTCCAGCAACTCCCAGGTCGCATCCATGAAGGGAAGAATTTTGGCCGCGATGCAATCGAGCTCGGCGCGAATAGCCTTCGCCGAGACAGGTTCGAGCCCAAGCCCGCGGCGCAACGGCTCATGGTGGGCAAGCAAGCGGGCGATTTTTTGGTCCAAACTGTCCGGCTCGGCCAAGTCCATGAGCCGAATTGCGCGCCGTCCCACCTTGTCTTCGTATGCTGGCCCAATGCCACGTTTTGTGGTTCCGATCTTCAACGCTTCGACATTTGAGGATTCGCGGTGGGCGTCGAGGTCGCGGTGCAGGCTAAGGATCAGGATCACGTTTTCGGCGATCTTCAGATTGTTGGGCGAGACCTCGATGCCTTGGCCCGCGAGCTTGGCGATTTCATCCAGGCAATGATGCGGATCGAGGACGACGCCATTGCCGATGATCGAGAGCTTTCCGGGCCGCACTACGCCAGCGGGCAACAGCGTGAGCTTATAGACATTGTTGTCGATGACGAGCGTATGCCCGGCATTGTGGCCGCCCTGAAAGCGCACCACGATGTCGGCTTCGAGCGACAGCCAGTCGACGATCTTGCCCTTGCCTTCGTCGCCCCATTGGGCGCCGACCACCACCACATTCGCCATTGGATCTGAACGCCTTGCGCGAAGGTTCCCGGTTTACGAAAGCCGCCAAAAATAAGCCCGGCGCAAACGGGCTGCACCGGGTCCATTGCGGCAACGGGTTACACGTTTGCGTGGCCAGAGTAAAGGCTTCGAGGTCAAGCGCATGGTGCGAAGACGGCAACGCCTCATGCTCGAACAGCGGCCAACGGGAGACGTATATTTTGTGAATCGGCTTTTCCGTCTGGCCGCTGCCCGGCCTCGGAAAGATATGAGTCGGGAGCTTGAGCAATAAAACGTGGACTCCGAAGCTGAGAGTTGCCAATCAGCTAGCTCCAGGAGACCCTTCATGCAGGTATTTGGCCGATCCTCTCATATTATCCGAAACAGCCGGGTGACGTCGCGGCTTCTCGCCGCGAAGTGCCAAGAAATCACAATAAACTCAACCGGCTGCAGGCCTTGGCCGAAGCCTTCGCCCACCGCTTCAACCACCACAGGCGGGATGGTGCTGTTGCCGGCCAAACGCCCGCCGCGCATCTTCAAGCTATCAGCCTCGGCGACCCAAAGCTGTCTCATATGTGCTGAGCCAGGATTGCCCCTTTGAAAATAGCGCCGTGAGGCTTATATTCGTGCCGCCGCCTGGCGCGGCTATGGCGATAAACGGCGTCGAAATAAGCTTTTCGGACCCGGGGGCGGTACCCGGCGCCTCCACCAAAGCCCGTGGCGCGTGCTTTTGCCGCGCGACGCGAGTTTCGGCGGGGGCGAAATAGGTTCGACGGGGAGTGTAAAGGACGATCTTTTGCCCGGCATGGTTCCGCCGTCATCGGACCGAACCTTATAGTTGCTAATGACAACTATGCTCCGGTGGCTCTTGCCGCGTAATGCGGTAATAGCACCGAAATTAAGCCCTTGGAGGTAGCACTCCAAGGCGGGGTCCGGAGGCACCTGGCAACAGAAGCCTCCACTTTCGCCGATCGGGCGTCGCGTTTAATGTTTTCGCGTTGGGAAAGTTGTCCAAAATCGCGTGGGCGAGCAGGTTGAATGGCGGCTGACCTGATCCGATACGATCTTCTCGTCCAGGACGCGGTGCGCGGGGTCGTGCGGAAAGTCCTTTCCGATGTGGCGCGCGATGGAGTTCCGGGCGAGCATCACTTTTACGTCGGTTTTCGCACCCATGCGCGAGGCGTGCGGCTTTCGTCGCGGATGCGCGAGCTCTATCCGGACGAAATGACGATCGTCCTGCAGCATCAGTTCTGGGATTTAAGCGTCGCCGAACAGGCCTTCGAGGTCGGTCTTTCGTTCCAAAATATACCGGAAATGCTGCTCATCCCGTTCGATGCGATAACCAGCTTTGCCGATCCGTCCGTGGGATTCGAGTTGCGGTTCTCGGTCGAGGACGAGGCGGCCGGCGTCAGCGATACCGGATCTTCGCCGCCGCAAACGACGCCGTCAAGCGTTTTGGAACCCGCGGTCCAGGCCCCGCCTTTGCCGGAAGCCGGGATGGCGAAGCAAACCAAGAAAGCACGCGAAGCGGCAAAGGCCGAGGGTGCCGCGGCAAAGCCGCAAAGAGGCGAACCCAAGGTCGTCTCGATCGACGCCTTTCGCAAGAAGAGCTAGAGTACGATCCCAATTAGTTGAAGACTTTTTGGTTAAGATCTTGGGAGGACACACGAGCGAAATCATAAATCTGCGCCGCGCGCGCAAGCAGCGCGCGCGTATCGCCGCAACGAAGGACGCCGCCGCCATGCGGGCAAAATCCGGGCGCGGGCGCGCCGAGCGCGACGCGACCGAACGCGCACGGTCGTTGGAAGATAAGCGCCTTGAGGCGCACCGGCGGGAGCCGGCCGACGAGCTTGCCGAGTGAAGCAAACCAACACATTTCGGGCAACAATCGTCAAACATTCGCTTAGCGTCGTTGGCCATCGCGCCAGCGTCTTCCTGGAATTCGCATTTTGGGAAGAGCACAAGACAATTGCGAGGCCCGCGTGCAGCCGCGCGCCAATCTCGTCGGAGTGATCGACGCCGGGCGCGGCGGCGCCAATCTTTCCTCGGTGATCCGGCTATTCGTTTTGCACGCGGCACGCCGTTCGCCGTAACACCCCCCCTTCGACGAGGAGGATCTAAAGAAATCATCCCGCGTTTGAAACCTTTTCGCCCGCGCTCAGGTAAAGATCAGCATGCGGGACAAACACACTTAGAACGAATGTTTGACGAGGAGCGACAACTATTCTGCAATAGCGGCTACCATCATCGTGGGGCGAGCCGGTCACCCTGCCAAGCCTTGCGCCTGGTATTTCAACACCGAGCAATCATTATTGCTATGGCCGCCGCTCCACCGGCTTTCTCCGCCACCCACTTGCGGGGAATGGTGGAACGGCGGCAATTTGCGTCAGCCGCCACTACATCGGCATCGAACTCGAGTCCGAATATTTGAAGCTCGCTTGCTAACGCATCGCCGGAATCGAACCTTACCTCACGGCAGCGGAGTGAGCGAGAACCATTGACGACAAGGTTGCGCGTCCAAGAGAGCTGGTCGTCAACCGCGAGTAAATCGACAGAGAAATCACCGCTCTTGGGTGGCATGGCGCCGCCACGAAAATTCATGGGTTGCAGCGGATGCGATGAACAGGGTCTAAAATGTCGCGCCGGCGCGGCCGAGCAGGGGGCGGACTATGCCCTGTTTGGGGGATGCCTCCCGCCACTGCTCTGCTACTATTTCGCCGCGGTCAGGCAGCGACGCCAGTCGCACATTATTTCGAGGCTCGAAACGGCTTGCCAGAAACTACGGACGTATTGGATCAGAGCGGCGTAACCGACCGCATCATCGTCCGTTTCGATGCGTTGGTACCGCCTGGGGTCTGGCGTCAAGCCCTTGATCGCGCGCTAGCCGCGCTCGAGATGCCCGGCATCGTCGTCGTGTTGGGTGACGCCAATACGTTCCGCACGATCTTCCTCAGGGACCTTGAGGCGGGGCTCCGGGAACGCGGGCGCGCCGTGACATTCACGTTCCTGCGCGCCGACCCGCCGGAGCCCCCGGCGGTGGCCGACAGTGTCCTGGTAATCGAGGACGCGGCCTGGATGGACACGGCGATGCTGGAGGCGATCTGTCGCACGCCGGGCCGGCGGGTCGTCCTCGCCGGCCCGTCCGCCTTAGTCTTTGATGAGCTTCCCCCTCCGCTCACCGTCGTGACTTTCAAGCCGCTGCCGCTCGGGACCGCCGCCGCGCCAAGTTCAACCACCTGGGGCATTCTCCGGGTGGCCCCCAGGAGCAATGCCCGTGTGGCGATCGCGAGCGCTGGGCTCGCCGCCGCCTGCGTGGCCGGTACCCTGCTGTGGACCCGCGTCGCGTTGGCGCCACTTGCACCGGCCCCCAGCCCCGTCGCCGCCATACTGCCGACGATAGAACTGCCTCCGGCTGCCTGGTCCGTGCCGGCGCCGGGCGAACCCGCCTCGGACGCGGCGGCCCTCGCGCCGCCACCCGCACCATCCGCTTCGGAGCAACCGGGCGATGCAACAAGCGCTGCCTGGCTCG
Source organism: Methylocella sp. (assembly GCA_050728655.1). GTDB lineage: Bacteria > Pseudomonadota > Alphaproteobacteria > Rhizobiales > Beijerinckiaceae > Methylocapsa. Next base: position 8,401 of record JBOHJQ010000072.1, on the reverse strand, counting down.
CGCCGCTGCCCGCCCGCGACCATGACCGCTCAGGTGTCGCCACTTCGCTCGAACTCCCTGCCGTTCCGGTTGTTGCCGAGACCGGGCCTCGTTCCAGCGGCGCGCCGGCATCACCCAAGCTCGAAGCGGGACCTTCGCCTTTGCCGGACACTCGCGAGACGCTGAACCTGCCGCCAGCGGCGGCAATCGCGCCACCGCCGTCCGAGCCGGCGGCACCGTCCGGAAATGCGCCTCAACTGCTCCCCGACAGCCCGACGATCCGCGTGCTGGTCGGCTACGCGCCCCGCAGTGCCACGGCCAGGCAGGAGGCGGTCGAGATCGTGCGCCGGCTGCGCGGCGGCGGCCTCGCGGCGAGCGACCCGGCACTCGCCGCGCGGGTCGCGGGCAAGGCCGACATCACCTATTTTTTTGCGGAGGATCGCGACGGCGCCAGGCGCGTCGAGCAGGACCTCGGCGAGGGGTTCGGGCCCGCCCGGCTGTCGCCGGTGGCACCCGGCGAGCCGCTCCCCCGCCCCGGGACAATCGAGGTTTTGGTGCCGGTAAGGTGACCTCCGTTATCGGTCGCCGATTTCACAACGGCCGCTTTCGGCCATCAATTTAGGAGTCTCTCATGTTGCTGTCTCGTTCCTTTGTTTTCACACTCGCGGCCGCGCTTGCCCTGCCCGCGGGCGCCGCGCTCTCGCAAGAATCTGCGCCGTCCGCCGCGCCGTCCGCGGCGCCGAGCTCGCTTGTCTTCTATTTCGAAAGCGGCAGCGCCAAGGTGCGGCCGCAGGACGTGGCGTTGCTAGACCAAGCCTCCCGGCTCTACCGGGACGGCAAGCCGCTCGTGATGGTGGTCACCGGTTCGACCGATGCGGTGGGAACGCCGGGGAGCAACCTGCGGCTGTCGCAGCAGCGCGCCGACGCGGTGCTGCGCGGGCTGGTTGCGCGCGGCATTCCGATTGAGCGCTTTCAGATCCTGGCGAAGGGCGAGACCGAACCGCCGGTCCCAACCTCGCCCGGCGCGGCCGAGCCAGGTAACCGACGCGCCGAGCTCACCTGGCGCTAACTGGCGGTCGGGCGTGCGCCGGACCACGGCGAGCTTGCTTGTTGCGGTTCTCGCGGCCGTCGCGTCGCCGTTGCGCGCGGACGACCGCGAGGCCAGGCGCGCGTTCGAGGCCGGCCGGTTCAACGAGGCGCGCCATCTGTGGCTGGCGCTCGCCAAGACCGGCGACGCAGAGGCGGCGCTAAATATGGGCCTGCTGTACGATCTCGGCCGCGGCGTGCCGCAAGATTCCTCGATCGCCTATCGCTGGTACCGCCAAGCCGCCGAGACCGGGCTCGCGCGGGCGGCGTTCAATGTCGCGGTCATGCTCGACAGCGGCGCCGGCGTGCCCCACGATGGCGCCGAAGCGGCGCTTTGGTACGCCAGGGCCGCCGCCAGCGGTCACCATCGTGCGCAATACGCCCTCGCCCAGCTCTATGCGGCCGGCGACGGCGTGCCGCGCAACAAGGCGACCGCGGAGGCGTGGTACCGCGCCGCCGCGCGTGGCGGCCTCGCCGCCGCTTCCGCCCGCCTTGCGGGGTTTGTGCGAGCCGGGCGAGCGGCGTCCTCTTCTCCGCCCGGCGACTTATCGCCCGTGCGCCCCGTCCCGGTCGCGCCGGTCGATGTCGTCCTGCCCGCGGGCCAAAGCCAGTCGAAAGTCGCGTTGGTGTGGAATACGCCGGAGCAGCCGGTCCCGGTCGAATACTACGTCGAGCTCAGAGCGCTCGACGCGTCCGGTTCGCGCGAGGTATCCGCGAGCTACGTCGAAGCCTCCGCGACCCTCGTCGAGCTGCCGGGTGCGCCGCAGCGCTACGCGTGGCGTGTCTACGCGGTGGCAAGGCCGGGGTCGCACTATGCCAGCAGCGCCTGGAGCGCGTTCTCGATCGGCAAGGCTGGTGCGGATTAACGCGATGCCGGTCGCGACGCCGGACGCAGCGGCGCCAATCTCTTGTCGGCGATCCAGGTATTCGTTTTTTAAGCGGCGATCAATGGCAGCCGTGGAATCGGCCATCCACAGAGGTTGTGATCCACCGGTTTGCCAGGGAAAATGCCCGCGTCTTGCTCAGCTCCGCCGGAGCCGGGATTGCCTGATCCTGATGCAGGTCCAATCGAGACCGGGGGAGAATTGCCCTGCATACCAGCGTCCATTTATTGACAAGCGGAGCGCGATCCGTATGGTCGCGGCTTGCTCATCCTGCCCGGGTTTGGTCCGGACCGCGCGCCGCATAAAGGAACGCTAGAATGGCGAAGGCCGCAATGATCAAGATCAAGCTTTTGTCCACGGCGGACACGGGCTATTTCTATGTCACCAAAAAGAACGCCCGCACCAAGACGGAAAAGCTGGCGTTCAAGAAATACGATCCAGTCGTCCGCAAGCACGTCGAATTCAAGGAAACCAAGATCAAGTAATATTGCTAGCGATCATCGCATTGGCTGCCTGATGATGGTTTTCCATTTCGCCGGAGCAGCTTTCCGAATATCAGTCAAATAGATTTCGTGATGTTTTCCAGTAAGTTTGCTTCGGGACTCAATGAACCGGTGCACTTTCTTAATTGTTGGTCCTTCTTCGGAGAACGGACCAATATGCATGATTTGTGCGCACTTACCCTCTGCAAAGACTTCTAAACGCAGCTTGGAAATTGATATTGGATTCTTCTTCTTTTTCACATCGGCAATCGCACAGTCGATGATTTCCCGTGTGACAAAGGAAGGCTGCATAATCATCATTGTCCATTTCCAGCTGGATTTGTCCTCGATTGAGAACTTCGACATATCATCGGCCCACCATAGCCCCTCCAGCGGCATGACCGCATAATCAATTGCTGACGGCCCCTTTTTAATCATGAACTTTGCAGCATACGAGACGGTGAATAAGGCTTCAACGGCGTCAACGTATGCGTGAGAGGTGTTGGGATCGCCTTCGCCATCCACCATCAAGTAATTCATCGTTGGAACATCGACCTGAACAACTTCTTTGGCCGAGGGTTGATAGAGGTGCGTCAGCTCTTTCTTGAAATCAACTTTTTCCACGAGTTCCCCCAATAACAGATAACCATAACAACCTGTAGCCGAACCCCTCTCACTACTTGTGGGCCAAGTACCAGATATTCTCACGCAATGCTGTATCGAACGCCCGGCGCATCGGTTCATACGCTTCACGTTCTGGAAATCGTCAAATAGTCACTGAGCTCCGAGCGAGCCAAATCCGAAAATTACTCATGCCCAACCAAAGCGCTTGGCGAGTTCGGCAAGATAGGCGCCGCGCGCCTCCGGCAAGCTTTGACCGCGCGGGCCGAAGAGATCGCGCAGCAAGAAAAAGCCGGTCAGTCTGAAACCATCCCTTATGTCGGTGGGAGGCGGCGCCGCGACTTCGCCCCGCAGAAAAGCCGGCATCAGCAGAAGCCGTGCTTTGTAAGGCTCGCCCGCCGCCCGCGAGACCGCACGTCCGGATTTTGGCGACACATAAGCGAGATCGTTGGTTGCGCCGGTCGCGGCGCATGTCTCAAGATCGAGGCCGAACCCCATTTGGGCAAGAAGCTTGGCCTCGAAGCGCGCAATAAGCGGCGGCAATGTCTCTGGCCTGTCGATATCGCCGGCGATCCGCATCGCCGCCTCATAGAGCGCTGGATGCGGATCCCGCTCGGCAGCGAGGCGCAGCAGGGCGGCGACGAGACAAATCGCGTGCAGCGCTTCTGCGTTTGCCATCAAACACGCGGTCCACAATTTGACGGGCTCCACCATAAACGTGCCGAGGTGCTCGTCGAGCCGCGCCCGCCACACGAGTTGGGCGTGATTGCCTGGTTGCAGTAACGGCTGCATGCGCTTGGAGCGGCCGCCCCTGACAAGGCCGAAATGGCGGCCATGCGCGCGCGTCATCGCCTCGACGATGACGCTCGTCTCGCCATGCTTTCTGGTGCCGATGATGAGGCCGTCGTCCCGCCATTCCATACTTGGTGTGTTCCACTATCAAAGCCAGCAACGGATAACTATTTCGAATTAATCGCCTGAATTTCGACAGGCTTATCGATTTCCTTCTTTACATCATCATTCGCCAGAACAGAACTTACTAGGCACGCTGGGAAATTCGTCGAAACCGAACAACCCCCCATAGAAGAACGCATACCTGTCGCTATGGCCGTTTCACATATATTAATATCACCTAATTTAACTTCCGCTCTGAGCTTGTAAGGCGAACTATTAATTGTTAGCTTGCATGGTAACTCGAATGTCCAATGCGGGTTGTTATTCACGCATTTCTGTTTTTTCGTATTTTCTTTTGATGCAGCGTTGGTTTCCAGTGCTGTCATGACGCGTTCGTTTACTTGCTGCTCCGTTAAACTTTGACCAGGCAATATTGGCGGAGAAATACAATTGACCACAGCACCCACGAACTCTTCGGCAATGTCCCGGCGAATATTTTTTACAGCGATACTTTCTCTGAAAACCATATACTCTTCACTAGCAAAAAATGGGTCGCCCTGTGACCGTTGAAAGAAGAGATGTATGGCATATAAGATGACTAACGACGATAAAGCGCCACAGCATGCAATAATCATAATGATACCTCTGGAACTTTGATCTTGATTTGCGTTCACCCTTTCCTCCCATTGTATATTGCGCCTACACGTGTATTCTTCTAAATAGTGCGTATTATTGGACGAAACAGTCAAGGGTCAAACTCCACTCGACGGCTTGTCTCATGTTCACTTATGAGCTTATGGATACGACTTGTCTAACGTCAATTTGGCTGAAGCTATCCCGGCACTTACGGGATCAGCACGGTCGCGCCCGTTGTTTCGCGGTGTTCTAGGGCGCGATGCGCATCGACCACGTCCTCGAGCGGCAGGGTCCGATGCAGCGGAATTTTCACGTCGCCGCTGGCCACCACTCGAAAAAGATCGCGCGCCATTTTTTCTAAGTCCGCGCGTTGCGCCGAATAAGTTGCGAGCGACGGGCGGGTGGCGAAGAGCGAACCTTTCGCCGAAAGAAGCCCGAGATTGAATGCTTCGATCTGGCCCGAGGCGGAGCCGAAGCTCACGAACATTCCAAGCGGCCTCAGGCAGTCGAGCGAGGCCGGGAAGGTCGCTTGGCCGACGCCGTCATAGACCACATCGCAGAGTCTTCCCTTGGTGATCTCCTTCACGCGCGCGGCAAAGTCTTCTTCGCGATAGAGGATCGTGTGCTTGGCTCCGGCCTTCTTGGCGAGCTTGGCTTTTTCGGGCGAGCCCACCGTCCCGATCACGGTCGCGCCAAGCGCCTTCGCCCATTGGCACAGAATGAGTCCGACCCCTCCCGCCGCTGCGTGAACGAGGATCGTATTGCCTGCCTTCACCCGAAAAGTTCGGCGCAGCAAATATTGCGCGGTGAGGCCCTTCAGCATCGTCGCCGCGGCCGTCGCAAAGGTAATGCTCTTCGGCAGCTTGACGAGACGGTCGGCATCGATGAGCCGCTCCGCGGTATACGCGCCGAAGTTGGTGGCATAGGCGACCCTGTCGCCAGGCTTGAAATTTTTCACGCCCTTGCCGAGGGCTATGATCTCGCCGGCGCCCTCGTTGCCGGGCGTAAAGGGAAGCGAGGGCACGGGATAAGCGCCGCCGCGAAAATAAATGTCGATGAAATTGATGCCGATCGCATGGTTGCGGACAAGCACCTCTCCGCGCGCGGGCGGCGGCACGTCGATCTCCTCGATCCGCATCACCTCGGGCTCGCCAACCTCGTAAACCCGGACAGTTTTTGTCATGGCGCCTAAAGCCTTCGATTGAGATCCCGAAACCTTAATTAGGTTCGCGCTGATTCGTTTGGCCAAGTGTCATGCGGGAAATAGCTCGCGCTGGCAAGACAGTGGGAAACGCCAAGTGACGTATCGGTTTTTGTGTCAGAAACGGGAATGAAGCCACCGACCGCGCGGCTTTTGGGGCGCGGCTGTTCGCCGCCGCAACCGTGCAAGCAGCGACGCGGGACGTATCCGAGCGAGGGCCTATGGCGCCGGATCATTCGGCTAGGATGCGCGCCGGCGGGAAGACAACCTCGACCAAAGTTCCCTCGTGCTCCTTGCTCTTGATGGTAAGGGAGGCGTGATTGGCCTCGGCCAAGGCTTTGGTCAGCGGCAGTCCAAGCCCGGTGCCGCGCGACGGCTTCGCGGTAGCAAGCCGCCGAAACGGCTCGAAAGCCACGCCGATGCCGGCCTCGGACATGCCAACCCCGGTATCGCGAATGCGAATCACGGCACTTCCAGCGTCCGCGAGCGCGGTGGCGACAATGACTTGACCGCCCGGCCGGTTGAACTTCACCGCGTTCGACAGAAGATTCAAGACGATCTGGCGAAGCGAACGCTCGTCCGCGAGAATGTTCGGCAACGCTGGCGACAAGGAGAGCCTGATCGCGACCTTCTCGCGGCTTGCCTGCGGTTGCATGATCGAGACGCACTCCGAGACAATGCGATTGGCGTCGATCGAGGCAAACGCGAAATCCATCTTGCCCGCCTCTATCTTGGCAAGATCAAGAAGATCGTTGACGAGACTCATGACCAGCGTACCCGAGCCATGAATATCGCTGAGATAATCCTTGTAGCGCTGATTGCCAATCGAGCCAAACCGCTCGTCCAGCATGACTTCGGCGAAGCCAAGAATCGCATTGAGCGGCGTTCGGATTTCGTGGCTGATCCCGGCGAGAAAATCCGATTTCAACGCGCTTGCCCGCTCGGCGTCCTTGCGGGCTTGCTCGAGTTCCCGCTCGACCTTTTTCCAATGCGTGAGGTCGCGCAAGACGCCGCAAAAGCGCGCCGCCCGTTGCTCGCCGGCGCCGGGCGATGCCCCGATGCGGCCAAGCGTCATGAAGACCGGAATAGTCCCGCCTTGCCGAGTGAGGCCGATGACCTCGCGCCCCCGATTGAGCAGACTGGCGGCGCTATGCGATTTCAGCCCTTCGAAATAGGCATTCGCCAGCGCCCGGTTTTCCGGCGCGATCAAGCTGGTGAAATGCTCACTCGCTACCTCGTTTTGATCGTAGCCGAAAAGAGCCTCGCCGGAGCGGTTCAGGCGGAGGATTAGCCCTTGCGAATCGAGCACGGCAATGCCGTCCGTCGCGGTATCCAAAATGGCGCTTAGCTCGCGAAACTCGGCTTTCTGGCGGGCTAGCTCATTTTCGAGACTATCGCGGATGCTTGCAGCGCCCGGCCGCAACGGGCGGAGCGCGGCCCTTGGCGGCCCCGGTTCGATGGGCTCGTTCCCGTGGCCCGCGGCTCCTGGGCCGGCCTGGGCAAGATCGTGCGCCGCAAGGGACGTTGCCTCCTCCCAAGGGTCAACAACATCTAGGACCGCAGCGGCAAACAATGGCGGCGCTCGTCCGGCACCGGTGCGGCGGCAAAGGAAGGTGATGGCTCTCGTAGCCCCGCCGATACGGAAATGAAGCGTTGCGATGGCGGGCGCGGCATCGAGACCGAGGTTAGCGGCAACATCGTTGAGCCGTTGCGAGCAGCCTCCCTCCCTGCCGGAGAAAAAGTCGAAAAGGTCGTCGAGGTTTTTCGCGCCGCACAAATGCAGCAGGCTTTCGCTGGCGAGAATCAGCTCGTTCGCTTGCGCCGCATGTTGGCCGCCCATCGCGACAATTGGCATATGGGAAGCAAGCCCGGACGGCAGGACGGCCAAGACATCCGCGATGTCTTGCGGGGTCAGCCCCGGCGCGCAGCAAAACCCGGTCATGCATCCTTGAGCTTTCTCCGCCGGCATGGATCACCTCTACGAAATCTTAGCGCCACGACCACAGGCAGTCCAACGGCCGCGTCCTGTCCAGACGATGAGATTGGCGCTCTTCGCGGTCAGGCCGGTGCAGGCCTTGACCGCGGCGACGTTCTCCGCCGACGGCTCGTTGGCGTAAGCCCGCGCCCCGAGGACGAGGCAGGAACAAATGGCGGCGAAGCCGGTCGTCAGACGAAGCATGGCTCATGACCTCGTGTGCTGGCTTTGACTAGCGATGGTAGAGGCCGGTGAAGCTGATTCCCATGCCACCGCAGTTGCCGTTGTCCTCGACGAGCAGGAAGCGATCGACGCGACTGATGCGCGCCGCGCACTCGAGGTCCTCCTCTGCTTGATCGAAGGACTTGCTGTCGTCGGAGCTGGCGAAGGCGAGTGTGGCGGGGCCGGGTTTCAGGCGGTTGGGTCCCAGGACGCCGGAGCGCGGTTCTTCACGCGGCCTAATTGTTTAGTCCCACGTTGTGCTGGAATGGATTGACATGAAAGCGGTCCGGCTCATTCGTCCAGATTTTGCAGATGTATTCATAGGGGGTCAGACCTTTGAGGGTTTTGAGGCGTTTGGCGAAGTTGTAGGCCATTAAGAACGTATGCAGATGTGGTTTCAGGTGATCGTGTGACTGGTAGT
>JBOHJQ010000071.1:0-19494 GCA_050728655.1 Methylocella sp. | reverse complement strand
GCGGTGGTAACATGGGCTGGGGCCGCGCACACTAACGTTCCGGTGAACGGACAAGGCGTGGTGTTTTACACAACAGGCGCGCTCCCCACGGGGATTACGGCTGGCACCGGATACTTCGTTGTCGACCAATCGGGAAGCACCTTCCAAATCGCCGCCACGCCTGGGGGCACGCCAATTAACACATCGGGTACGCAATCCGGCACGCAGAGCGCCGGCGGCAATGGATTCCCATACAACCGGGCCAACGACGTGGGGAATTTAATTTGGACAAGCTCCGGTATAACAAATACTGGCACTACTACATATGCCCTACAGGTTATAACCCAAACAGATGCACTTCTTTCTTCCAATGCCGTCCAGGACCAGTGGTACTTCAGCATCATTGACTGGAAGGTCCATGTTTATTCCACCACCAACCCGGCGATTGCAATGCCAGGATTGGAATTGGCGATCAATAAAACGGGAGCGTTTTTCGTCAACAGCGCATTTGTGACGGTGCAGAATTTGGCGCTTCGCTATGCGGCGAGCTCTGGCCTCATGGCGGAGCAGACAAATAGCTTTACCGCACGTGATCTAACCATATCGTATGTTGGTGGGGGCAACATTAATGGTGCTGGAGTGCGGGGCGGGAATGCAGCGGATATTATACTTAGCGGGAACAATATTGTCTACGAACGTATTCTTGCATATGAATGTTACGACGGTGGGCTTACAATTCAACCCCTTGCCTCGAATGCTCTTGTTACCAACGTGACGTACCGCAACAATGTAATAGCCAATACGACCCAAGGTATTTTCCAAATAATTACCCGCGGTGCGGCGCTCTCGAACATCTCGATTTACAACAATACAGGATATAATGCGCCGAGTTGGTCGGAAGGGCAAAGATGGGGCGCTGGCGGTTCAAGCGAGGATGGGCAGCAATACGGGATGTACCACAACGGAGCAGCGTCGCCCGCTCCCGCGAATTATAATAATTTCAATAATGTCTATGCGGGCCTTGGGACATCCTGCTCGATCCGCGGGTCGGGAGCTTTGACGGACTGGAGCGGCAGTGGGAACATGCTGCTCGACTATAATTTGTGGTCGCGCTTGAATGGCACCGCGCCGCTGTATTGCGCGGTTCCCTCGCCTAACCAAAATCTTTCCGCGTGGGCCGCCGGCGAGAACCCGCCGCAAGAGGCGCATGGGCAGATCGGCGTCGATCCGATGTTCGTCGATGCCTCGGCGCAAAATTTCGCCCCGGCAGCGGGCTCCCCCCTACTCAACGCCGGGACAAATCTCCACGGCGCTGGTGTCGTATTGGACTTCAATCACAATCCGCGCCCATCGTCTGGGCCGTTCACGGTCGGAGCGATTCAATGAGCGTTCTTCTCGGTGGCAATTTTCTGACCGTCGTCTCTCTTATGACGCTTGGGTGTTGGCTCGAATCTATCAATGGCAGGCGCGGTTTTATCGACGAACTGCTCACCCCGTTTCCGCTTGGACTGTGCGGCGCGATTTTCGCGCTCGCAAGGGAGCTTTTGCAATGACGGTTCGGCAAAATCTTAGCGTCGTGGACGTGATCGGCATTGTTCTTATTGTTCTTGGAATTTTGATGACGGTCCTGGATTTCCTTGCGGCGCGCGGGCCGGCTGCCGCCACGCAATCGTTCACTAAAATTGCGCCACGCGCGGCGACATCCTGCCATGGGGTCAGGCATCCAGACCCAGGCTTGCGAGCTGCATACCAGTTGAGCGGGCCGGACGCTACCCCAGCTCAAATGCGCCACCTTGGTGACGGGGCCATTTGCCTATGAAGGCTGTCTCTGGATCACCACCAGAGTGCGCAACGCCGGATCGCCACCCTTCTTACACGCTGGAATCCGGCGCGGGCGCAGTCGTCAACTCGCCCATCCTTCCGTTTATCAGGCGTGTCTGCTTTCCACGCCGCCGCTCGATTAAAACTCTACTACACAAGGTGTAAACTTGCAAGTTCATGTTACCGCGCCGATGCTCGCCGCGTATAATCATTTTGTCTTGGCGGGCTTCACGGAAAATGGCGCTGCGGCTCCGGTCGGGAATGGATGCCAGGAAAGCGGAGAATTCCTCGTCGCCACCATGTTCAGGGCGCACCCGGATTGGTCCGGCGGCGCGCCAGAGGCGTTAAAATCTGGTGGCTTCGAGGAATGGCTCGGCGGCCGAAAAACCGCCCTCATCGCGTTTATTGGGCGCGCGGAGGCGAAACTCGGCGTTCCGAAGGGCTCGCTCCTCAATGATCTTGGGACCCAATGCGATTTCGTGGTCTATGAACTGCGGTCAACTCCTTCGTTCACGACCCTCTATGAGCAGCTGACGGCCGGTTCGCGATCCATCGCCAATCTCACGGCGAACTTCTGTTGGACATATGAGCGCCCGGCGAAAGCGACGGCGAACCTTGACAATCGCATAGCCCATGCGGAAGCCGTCGCGGAGCGCGCAAAGGTCATCAAGGCCGGACCCGCGCCGCAGCCCGTCCCGCCCGCGACCGTTCCGTCCGTTCCAGTTCCAGAAGCACCGCCGCCGGCTCTCCCCGCGCCTTTGCCCGCGCCGACCCCTCCGTCGGCATCGACCGCCGGGCGTCTCGCCGCGATTCTCGACGATTTGGAGACGACACGTGCACATTATCTCGAAGACCTCGCGGCAAGAGATGCGGAGCGCGCGCGGGTCGCCGCCGAGCTTGCCATCATCGAAACAGCCATCGCCGAATTTGAAAAGCTGACCACGATTTCACCCGCTCTGGCTTTGCCATCACCAGAAGCTGCCGATCCGGCGGCGATCATCGAAAGGACCAGGACAATGTTAGGATCAAATTGGCAGACTAGCCTTTCCGGCATCGGCGCTATCTTGGGGGCCGCGGCTGGGATCGCCCATTCACTCTCTGTCGGCCAAATGCCGGATGCGACCCAAATGGGCGTACTCTTCGCCGCCGTAGCCGCCGGCTATGGGCTGATCCAGGCAAAGGACAAGAACGTCACGGGCGGTACAATCCCCGCGACGGCAGAGGCAAAGAGACGCGTTATCGCGCAATGAGTCTCGATCAAGACTTCCAACAAATGGTGCTCGATTATTTCGGCATCGAAACACAAAGGCACAATGACATCATGACCAAAATAGCTGACATCGACGCGAAAATAGCGGACATCAACACGAGATTCGACAAAATGGCGGCGGATCATAGCGATCTGAAAACCTCCCTGGCCGCGGCGCTTGCCGATCTTGGGACAGCAGTCGCAAGCGCCCACGCGACAGTGCTCGAAAGCATGATGACCACGCTGGGTGGGTTCGGCGACAAGCTTGGCGCGCGCGAGACGGAGCTCGCCGCGATGAAGACGGAGCTCGCCGCCGCAATCGCAAAGGTGCCCATCCCGAGCATCGAGCCAGTTCCAGTCGCGCAATAAAATGTCGATCGTGCCTTTATCGGTGGCGACGCGCAGCACCAGGCCGCCATACTCTCCGCAATGGTGGCGGCGCTCCGGAGCGAGCTCGTATCGGCGCTCGACGAGGCGCGGTTAGTGCCATCTAATCGGCAACTATATACTTGACAACGGATAAGCGCGGGATATTCTCCCTTTTCAGAGGGGGAGGGAAATCCCATGCCAGAAATCAAGATCCGAATTGATGACCTTGTGCTCGATGGCGACAACCCGCGCATCACGCATGCGGAAGCACAGCAACAGGTGTTCCAGAAGGTCGTCCGGGATCAGAAAGCCAAATTGGTCCGCCTAGCGGAGAGCATTGTTGAACATGGCCTCAGCCCCATTGAGCGACTCATGGTGCTGGAGGTCAACCAAAAGCCCAAGCGGTATGTCGCGCTTGAAGGCAATCGCCGAGTCACCGCGCTGAAGCTTTTGACAAACCCGGCGGCTATGACGGGACTTGTTATGCCGGACGGGATGCAGCGTTCAATGGAGCGTTTGGCCAAGATTTTTGATCGAAGCAAGGTTGAACCAATCGACGCCTATGAAGTGAGCTCCCGCGACGAAAGCCGGTATTGGATCGAGCTTCGCCACAATGGCGAAGACCATGGGCGCGGCGTTGTGCCTTGGAAGCCGATCGTGGCTTCACGCTTCCGCAAGAAGGAACCCACCATCCAAGCCTTTGACGCAGTCATCGAGCATGGCGGCTTTGATGAAGAAGCCGCCGAAAACATTCGAGAGGGGTTTTCACTTACAACTCTGCGACGACTTATGGACTCGAAAGACGTCCGAGCTGAGCTGGGCCTCACCGTGGAGAATGGGCAACTTCACACAGTCCTCCCCGGCAGCGAACTGATCAAGTCGCTCAAAAAGATCGTTCTCGACATCGCTGCCAAAAATGTCGACTCGCGGCGGTTTAACAAGACCGAGAAAATGCTCGAATACGTGCGCGGGTTTGGCAAAGCTGACAAGCCGGATTTCAGCAAGAAGGTCGCCAGTCGTCCTGTTGAAGGAATCCAAAAAACCGAGTTTGCGAAGGCGCGAGCCCGACGTGGCACCTCGAAAAAGGCCGCGTCCGGGGAGCGCCGCAACGTCGTACCAAAAAACTGCGCACTCAATGTCACGAACAATCGTATTGCTGAAATCTATCAGGAGTTGCGCACGCTCAAGATCGATGAAGCGCGCAACGCTATCGCCGTGCTGATGCGCGTTTTCTTGGAGTTGTCAGTCGATCATTGGTTGGAAAAGAATAAAATCTCGCTGCGATTCACGCCGGCGGGCAGCGGAAGGGAGCAACCCAAGAAGCTCGACAAAAAGCTGGCCGAGGCGGTGGATGTTCTGGTAAAGGTCGGTGTGCCGGAAGCGAACTTTAAAGCGATCATTCGGAGCCTCAGCGTCAGGACAAGTCCGATGAATATCGACCTTTTTCACCAATACGTTCACGACCGTTTTGCCACTCCGAGTCCGTCAGAGCTGACGGCCGCATGGGATCATGCTCAGCCGCTGTTTGAGCGCGTCTGGGCATGACGAAGGCCGATCATGAGCTGCGGCGGTTAGTGCACTTTACGCCGCTGCGGTATCCCGGTGGCAAGGGGAAACTGGCGGCTTATGTCAAAGAAATTATTCAGGTGAACAAGCTCTTTGACGGTGAATATGTCGAGCCATATGCTGGCGGCGCAGCAATCGGTCTTGAACTCCTGTTGCAAGAATACGTCTCGAAAATCCACATCAATGATTTGAGCGCGCCAGTTTATGCTTTCTGGAAAAGCGTCCTAACCGACACGGAAGAGCTTTGCCGACTTATCAAGAACACGCGCCGTTCCGTTGCGGCGTGGGACCGGCAAAAGCGTATCTTCGCAAACCCTCGCGATCACAGCCACGTCGAGCTTGGATTTGCCGCATTCTTTCTGAACCGAACTAACCGTTCTGGAATCCTCAACGGTGGGATCATTGGGGGTCGTGATCAGACGGGACCGTGGAAAATTGACGCTCGATACAACGCGGACGAACTAGTTTTTCGCGTTCAATCAATCGCCAATCTAAGGCGCCGCATCAAGCTCACGCGTAGCGATGCCCTAGCGCTTTTGCGCTATGGGCTTACGAGATGGCCAAAGAAAACCTTGATCTATCTCGATCCGCCCTATTTCGAGCGCGGAAGGCAACTCTATTACGATTTTTATAAACCCGATGACCATGCTGCTCTGGCAAAATTTATCGAATCCGAAATGGCAAGCCGCGCATGGATTGTCTCGTATGATAACGTAGAGCCAATCCGGTGTCTCTATTCTAAATTCCGTCGTATCGTCTATCAGGTTGGATATTCTGCAAGGGAGAAACGGCAGGGCACTGAAGCAATGTTCTTTGCTCCGGTCCTTGTCGTTCCTGATTTAGTTGGCCCAGTCCAACAGATCGGGCCACTATCAGACGTGGCTTGAGTGGAGCGCGTTGCATGTCGGAAAAGAAGACGAAACTGGACCCGGCTACGGTAGCGGTTGCGAAGCGTGTTCTCGCAATGCCTCCGAAGCGAAACAAGGATTTGAAGGTCGGCAGAGACGAAGGGAAGCGGAAGGTCAAAGACCGCGCCGCTTCCTCCAAGCCGCGTAGCGCTTGATAAATTGTGCTCGGTTTGTGATTTCAGTTAGTCGGCCGGTACGTGAGGCGCTTGCCTTCGATGCCTTTGGCAATCAGCGCCGCACGTTCCCCGTCGTTGATCCCGCGCGTATTCCATTTGAAATCCCACTCGGCGAGATAGCGAGGAAGGTGAGCTTCGCTGATCGAATGATGCGTTCCGAACACGGCACGCTTCATGAGGCTGAAACGGCACTCCGCCGTGTTGACATGAACAAACCCGCCGAGATTGGCATATTCATTGGCCGAATGATTTACGGTTCCGTGGTTCGCGAATTCCTTCCCGACTTTCTCATAGGACGCCAGTTCGTCAGTCATGAGGTGCGACTCGCGGCTGACGGTTGTGACGATCTTTTCGCGGAGCGTTTTGGCCTTGACGTTGGCGACGTAAAACGAACGGCTTTCTCCATCGCGCTCGACAAGTGTCATGACAGCGTGCTTCTTGGACTCTTTCTTGGCATAGGCGCGGTTTTTGGCTTTGCCGCCGAATACAGTCTCGTCGCTCTCAACGACCTTGCTTTCGCCGCCGATTCGTGAGCGACTTACGGGCGCCATGGCTTCGCGAATACGATGGCATAGGAACCAAGCCGACTTGTAGGTGATGCCAAGCATGCGGGAAAGCTGCACTGCACTCATGCCCTTTTTCGAGGCGCCCATGAGGTGCATTGCGAGGAGCCATTTGGAAAGCGGGATCTTGCTGTCCTCCATTACCGTGCCAATCGTCACCGTGAATTGGCCATTGCAGGCAGCGCAATAGTAGAGGCCGGAACGATGCGCTTTGCCGTAACCCTTAGCGATTCTCTCTTGATCGAGGTTGCCGCAATGAGGGCAATAGGGACCGTCAGGCCAGCGAATGCCTTCAAGGGCTTCGCGAGCCTTGTTGTCGTCCGTAAAGGCGGGGTTTTGTATGTCTGATTTGGCCATGACTAGCTCCTATGAGAACCATCATACCAAATCTTTTTCCGTTGTCAAGTATATAGTTGCCATCTAATCCGCCGGCGCCCGCGATTCAGAGGGCACCTCCGGTAGTTCCCACCACGGAGGTCGCGAAGAAATGACAATGAATTATGCTCGCGACAGCAAGATGAGTGAGTCATGATCATTCAAATTGATCTCGATTCAGCAATGCAGGGTGGCGCGGTTATTGGCGGGATATTTTCGCCGGTGGTCGCCGTTATTATCGCCGCGTATCTCGCGGGCAGGAACGCACGATTAGCCGCGAGAGCGGCTGAAGACACCGCTACGCGAGCGCGAGAGTTGAAGGATGCCGTCGCGGCGGCAAACGTAACCGCGAACAATCTAGGTCAGTCCGCGACTAGGGTGCTTGAAGTGATTCAGGTGATTGGGAATGGGCATGTCAAGAAACTTAGCATCGCCCTCGCCACCGCTCTTGACCTAATCGAACGGCTGGAAGCGCGATTTGGGCGAATGGTCGGCGAGGAGCCAAGCAAAGATAAGCCGTCATAAAAGAAGAGTATGCGGCATTCATATCGAGCGGGTGTCCAACCACCACGCGATGAAAAACGTCAATGGCTTGCGTCCCTTGTGCGGGGCCAAAATCTGCCCGCAGATGATCGGGTCGGCCCGCACTGGCTGCGACGGGTTCGGAATGACTGGCAACATGCCGAACTGATCGAAGATTTTCAGCGCCATGGCTTTAGCCGTCTCTTCCATGACGATCGGCTTGACCATTTTGAAAGGGAAATCGACAGGGGCGAGATCGCGATAGGTGTCTGCGTAATAGTCAGTTTTCAATAGCGTATCATAGTCGAAAGAGCCGTCCTGTTTCCGTGCATAGCTATCTTCGGCGTGAAACGGCGGATGCGGGCTCTTGTATGTGCCTGCTCCTGGCGCCAACGCCTGTGCAAGCTGGCGGATGTCGTTCTTATTTTCCGCTTGTTGGAAGCGGGGGAACCTTCGGTTCGTCCTAATGGCGAAGACATCCATCGGGAAGGGCGGAATGATGTAATAGCCGGCCTCGAGCGCAAGCTTGATTTTCCGGTAAAAATCCATGCGCTGGCCGGCGATCTTCACCCGCCGGCGCCATGGCCCCATCGTCCATTTGTTTTTTGCGGCTATCGCGCACTGCGCTTCTGCGTCGGCGCAGTCCTGCTTTTCCGCCTGAATTTTACGCGCTGCCCAGAGAATCATGCTTTTCTGTCCGCGCTCCATCTCGGATGGATTTGTCGCGATCACCGTGAACTCCATTGGTTCCTCGACGATCGTTGGCACGCGCGCGATTTCGACTTCTTCGGTACTCATTCAATTTTCCTTTCTTTGTTGGGACTCGCGAAAATCGCCCGCGTGCGCTGCGTTGCGCAAAAGTGGCCGCTAAAAGTTCCAAACTCATGGAAATCATTCATTTCCAAGATGGCCTGTCACGCCGGAGGTCGCGGGTTCAAGTCCCGTCTCTCTCGCCAGTTATTTCAAGAGCTTGTCGATTTCGCATTTTTTAACATTGTCCCAAGTTTCCCGGCTTTTTGGGACTCGCGTCCGCTTTCTGTTCCGGCGGTTGCGGCAACGGCATCCAATCTTCACTCACTTCTTGCCCCCCCTCGTAGCTTCGCCCTTCCCGCCCGCCGCGCGGCGTCGGCGGCTCTCACTTTCGTGATCTCGACCGGCAGATAGGCGCGGTGAAGCGCATTTGAGGCCGAAAGCGTGTTCGCCATCTTGGCCGCAATTGTCGACGCGTCGGCGCCTCCGGCCGCTGCCTCAATCGCGCCGGAGCGGCGAAAATCGGCAAGCGTCCGGTGCTCGGCCGGGCCGAACGCCGCCGTGCGAACGGCCCGGAAATCATCGCCAAGCGTGTCTTTGGAGTAGGGCGCCCCTGAACGGGTTCGGAAAATTGGCGCGTTGGCATGCAGCGTGAAGCCGAGCCCGGCGATATAGGCGTCGAGCACCGCCTCGGCCCGTCGCGAGAGCGTGCCCGCCGCCGCACGGCCGGTCTTTGCGCGCGAAACCATGAAGACGAGCCCGGCCGTCCGTCGTTGACGGCCGGGCATCGTTTTATCTCGCTCGTGAAATACCCTCTCGGGTCCGGCATCATTTGGAATCACCTTCCTTTCTGAAATCCTTTCGATCCAGACCATTCGCGCCGAGGTCAGACCCCGCACGTCGACCGGCGAAAGCTGAGTGTCCCAACTCGCCGCGATGACCGCCGCGAGCCCGCGATAGCCGGCGCGCCATGCACCCTTCGCGAGTCTGACGGCTTCCCCTTCCCGCCAAAGAGCCTGCCGCGGTGCCGGCGCGCTATTGCGCACGCCGAGCGATGGGTCTGCTCCCCGGTCGCAATAGCCCATGCTCGCCGCGACCTTCCACAGCGCCCGCCATATCTTGACGACACGGTGCGCTTCGCGGAGCGAAACCTTCGCTTGAACATTGGCGCGGATCGCGCTCATGTCCTCCATGCGAATCGTGCCCGGCGCCACGTCGCCGAGAAGAGGGTCGATCCTAGCCCAAACCCTTTCCCATTCCTCACGTGTGCGCGGGGCCTTCCGCGCCCATTCCTCGGTACGCCGGTAGCGTTGAAACGCTTCGCCCACCGAGCTAGGCGGGTAAATCTTGCGAGATTGTGCGGTTGGCGGCGCGTGCGGCCGGTATTCTCCGCGCTTGGCCTGCGCCCAGCGAAGCGCCCAAGCGGCGGCGATCGTCCATGCCGCGGGCCCGTCCGGGCCGCAATTGACGCGCCGGAAGCCAAGGTCGCGCATGGCTTGTTTCGGCCGCCAATAGCCGCGGCCTTTGACGACAACGTAGTAGGGGATTTTGACGCTACCCAATGGATTCTCTGGTCCGATCGATTCGTTCGTTAATTGCTCTATTTTTCTCTCGCTGAAAGATGCCCCAAATCTGCGGCTCGATCGCGGTGAAGGCGGCGAGCGCCTTGGGTGGCGTTGTCACGCAAGAGCAGTCCGGAAAAGAACACGCGAGGTGATCGTCTCCGCAAAAAGCGCGCGTCATCGTCTCGATGATTTCGCGTTTCTCGTCTTCGGTCATATCTCAGCCTCAATCCGTCGCTTGATAATCCCGGTACGCGCATCGGCGGCGGATGGTTCCTGTCTCGCCCCAGCCTCAGATATGATCACGATCTTGCCCGCCGCGTCAATTTCAACCCGCGCCACGGAAAGTCCAGCCCCAGCTGCACCCTTGACGGCGCGTGAAACGTCAGACTGCCTAAATGGCGAGCGCAACCGTGTCATGGCTTGGTTTTCGCATATTGGCCAAATAGGCGCTTAGTAGCAGCTATATAAAGTTCGTAGGCTGCTTCCGGCGTATCACAGCAACCTAAATGGTGATTTTTACCGGAGACCTTTATTAAGGCATACCATTTCTTCCTGTTCTTATGCCAACACACGCCTTTATGACCAATGCGCGCACGGGTGTTTGCTAGATTTTGTGATCGTGTCGCCTCCCGCAGATTATTCCAGCGATTATTGGAAGGACAATTGTCGACATGATCGATCTCTGCGATTGGCCATGTCCCTTGGGTGTAAAGGAATGCAAGCCTATGTGCTAAATATTTACGTCCATCGACGCGAAATTCGAGATACCCGTTGCTGCAATGACTACCTGCAACGTTTCCAGGCATCGCAGTTGAAGAGCGGACGTTCCTAGTGAATATCCCGGTCTTCGAATTATAACGCACAAGCGTCCGAAGACGCTCTGCGGTCAGGAGAGAAGCGGACTGGCGGAAGGCGGCGCGCTCACGGGTCATGCGCGCTCCCGTGCGGCAAGCGTCTGGTAATAGAAGCGGTGAAGGAAAGGGAGAGAGAACGCGGGCTCATGTTGATTCACCATCATCCACGCCCAAAGCATCCGGCCGGTGCGGCCGTTCCCGTCCATGAAAGGGTGAAGCCTTTCGAACGCGATGTGGATTTTCCAAGGATCGTGGTTTCGATTGGCTCTTTGGCAAAGAATTTTTAAGTGCTTTGCGATCTGATCGCCGCCTGGCGGAGCAACATAATCACCAACCCGAACATTCATCCCGAATTTATCGCGCAGAGGCTTCCATGGCGCGAAGACCTCCTGCAGATCGCATAGCCCTTGCACGGATATGGAAAATAATTCCATGAATATCTCCGACGCGTGCACTTCCTCGTCTGTCGGGCCCCGATCGATCCCCTCGATAATGTTGCTCTCGTGAAGGAAAGCGATGACGCGCGACGGGCGATGCGTTCCCATGGGTTACATGCGCTCCAATTCCGCAACGGCATCGATGTTCGCCTTGATGACGCTGAAGGAAATAGCGGCAACCCATGGATTGGCGTGCCAAGCGCCGTTGCTGTGGATGGAGTCCCAAAGCGTTTCGAAGGCATCGCGCGCGGTATCGAAATATCCTAAATGGATACCTCCGTGCCCAAAGCGGGGGTCATAGTATCCTCGCCCGGATCGGAGTCGTTCGATCCCTTCTGCGCGAGCATCCTCTTCGCTGATGCTCTGCAGCCGCTCGATCTTGGCGCCTTCGACGATCAGCGTAAAGCGCGAGAATGAACGTGGCATGTAGATGGCCGGCAGAGCCGGCCGTTTCCATATCCATGCTAAGGGGAATTCATCGCCGGTTATACATCGCGTACAGTCAGCCGAGTAGCTGGCGCGCACGTCGCAATGGGTCATATCGAGGGCGGTTAGCGGTTCACAGAGACCGAACTCGCCTGCCAGATCAAGGTTGTAAGCGCACAGCGCTTCGCGCACCCAAACGCGATCACCTGCCTTCGCATGTTTCCATCTTTCAACGTTAGCTCTACGTGTTTGTGTCTTGCGGCCGTCGAGCAACGCCAGGATCATCGGTGCGAAAAAATTAAGCTGACGATCGGTCATGTCGGGAACTCGTTATGCTCGCGGCCGTCGAGAAGGTGACCAGCGCGCTTCTTGCCGACGCGGTCATAGCCAGACCCGATCTCCGGCGGTGTACCGCGCGGCAGATATTCGCCCCATTGCTTCAGGAAAAAAGGCACGCCAGCCGCCGCGCATTGATTGCGCAATGACCGCGCCCAGTCCGGGTGCATCGGCCGCGCGCCGTGGCCACTTTCGCCGCCGCAGATCACCCAATCCGCTAGCAAATCTGCATTGATAGGGCCGAGCATCGGCTCAATCGAAAAGAAGTGAATAGCGGCAGGCGTTGCGCGCAAATCGTCCTTGCGCCGGTCATACGTCGCTTGATCCTCACACGAAACGCCAAGCCAGACGTTGGGGAGCGGCCAAACCTTGAGATGAGGGATGTCGCCTTGCAGCATTACGCCAGCTCCCACGTCCGATCGAGGATTGATTCTGGCTTCGCTCATGACGATGCCAAGGGCTTCTAATCCGACCGGATTAGCGCGGCCAATCGACAGATATCCCCGCATCTGCTTCGGCCTCTTCGTGAGCACCTGAAACGTGTGCTGCGGGCAGAGCGCCATGACCGCGAATATGCGATCCAGCCATTCGTACTTGACCCACGCGCCGAAAAGATCGGTCATCGAGCACACGAAAATTCTGCGCGGCTTGCGCCAATGGAACGGAGCGAGAAGCATCTTCTCGTCGAGGAAGATTTCGATGTCATCGAGATGGCCCGGCTTGAAATCTAGGCCAGTACCGAGGCGCCGGTTCATGGTCTCGGCGTAGCAATTGCGGCAGCCTTCGCTAATATGCTCGCAATGCCAGCCGAGACCATGTTGCTTGGTGGACGACCGGCCCCAAACGATGACATCGCCTTCGGCGAAAAGGCGCCGTGCGCGGATCGGGTTCCAACTCGCGTCAGTCCATTCGATCTTTGATTGCGCACCCAATGGTTATCTCGTTCGGTTGCGGCCGAAGATCGAAGTGAGGAACAAAATCATTGAGAACGCGCCGACGACGAAGCCAAATCCGAAACTCGCGAGTTGCTCAAGTGTCATGCGATTTTCCTTCGCGTCTTCCAGGGTGAAGCGTCGCGGGCGACATCCGCGCATTTTGCCTAGGACTACTCACTCCATTGCTGGCGCTTCAGCGATGCCCAACGTCAAAGGCGCAATAGCGCACTACAACCGTGGAGGATCGGACGTGACATTGAGCATCGCGAAAGGTCAGAACTGGTCACTTAGATTGATCAAGCAAATAAATTACGGCTGGCCGTTTGGGAAACTGATTCGCCGTCACAAGCGCTTCCTGCAGTGCGAGCACACAGCTATCGCCGTCCCCGGTATGAAGCTGGGCGAGCGCCAGGTCGAGAAGATGATTGAGGCGAGCATACTCGGCGTCTTCCTCGTTTTTTGATGTTTGCATTGCCATCATCCGCTCTTCCTCGCCTCGTCGGCGAAGATCGCAGGCTCGCGAAAGGAATCGAGGTGGGGCTTGATCAGCGCATAGTCCTTGGCGTCGAGCCAGTCGCACCACTTCTTGAATATCGCGGCGCCGCCCTTGGCCTTGTCGCGGGCCTCGTCCATGAGCGCTTGAAGCGCGGGATCGCTGGGCTCGGCGGTAGCGCTGCTCTGTCCGGTGGCCGCGTCAGGCGCATCAGGCAATTTCTCTAGTTCTTCGACGGTTTGCTCAAGCCGCGCAGCGCTTCCTTCGGGATGGATGATTTCTCCCGTCACCGGGTCGTGCCGCGGCTCGCCTTTGCCCGCCGCCGCGATGGCGGCTAATTCCGCGACCAAGCCACTTGGCTTGCTGCCGCGCGGCGGTGCCGGCGAAGGAAACATTTCATCTATCGTGGCCTCGCCATTTTTGATGGCCGTTCGCATAGCACTTAGTTTGACCAGTAACTTACCGTCGATTTCTTGCTCGCCGCCGATTTCTAGTGCCGCAAAAATCTGTTCTGGCGCCACCTTATACTCGGCGGTCAATGTCGCGATGGCCGATGCGCGCCGGCGCGAGATAGATTTCACGTCCCCAATAATGACGGCCTCGCATGCCTCATAGGCTGGCTCCCAAACGCCGCGCGGCACTCCGGCAATGATCGCATTGCGCGTGGCGATCGCGCATGCGGCATTCCCAGTCACGATGATCATGTCGTCGGAAAATAGCCGGCCTTCCTTGGTGCGGATGCCGCGCCTGACGTGTTTGGTCTGGACCATGCCAGTCTCAAGATCGTGAAATGCGCCTTGGGCTTCGACGAACTTCTCGAAGCGATCGACGTGAATGATGCGGGCACCGACGCGGCAGTTCCCCCACTGGCTCGCGATGATCTCCGCTAGCCGGATGCTTGGCCCTTCCTTTATCTCGCTGCCACGCTTGACCGCGTAGATACATTCGTCGGCGATCCTTTCACTGAGAGTCGCGAGCGTTGTGATGGCATCCGTCGCTTTAGCGATACTGCGCGGAAAGGCATGGGCGGTCGCAACCTGCTGGTCGATCTCGGCCCGGGCCAGCCCGAATGCGAGGCTCCCCACCCCCTCGTAAGGAGTCAATTGCGTCGCGGATGCGGCGTCTTCTTGGGTGATTATCTGCTTATTCAATTTCGTTCTCCTTTGTCATGCCGCCGCACTCTTCTCTTTTGGCGTCTTGATTTTCACGGATCGGTAGCTCGACGGTTTGACGGCATAGCCGGCGCGCCGCACGGTCTTGGCCTCGATCACGCGGCCATCGGTGAGCGTGCCCCGCGCGGCGTTGCCGAGGAATTCGTACAGGAGGCGACAGTCGATCGCGTCGCGTTCTTTCTTAGCGTCAGTGCTCGCGCCCTCGATCAGCTTCAGGGCCTCGCGCCGCGCAAGGAGGTTCAAGAGGGCATTATAGGGCTCAACTTCGAGGAATGAAAAATCGATCTCGCCGCCGGTGGCCTCCACATCGATGCTTTTGATCAGATCGCCATCGCGGTAATAGTCTGGCGGATAAGGATCGTTCCCCCCCACGCGACGCCAGAAGTCGGCTGCTTCGGTGCGGATGCGCGCCGCAATGCCGGGGTGAAGCGGAACTTCTAGCAGATGAAATTCTGAGCCAAATTCCGAAAGGACGATCGCCGCAACGCATCCCCAGGTGCAGCCCCACGCGGGCTCGGTCAGCTCAACCTCTTGAATAACTTGGATAGCGGTATAGACTGGCACCTCGGCGACGCCGCCATTCCGCCATTTCTTGTTGAAGATGTGCCCGCTTACCTTTTTGACATTGCACACGCCTGGTCCTCTTGTTGGGTCAGTGATAAGAGCATCTGGCGTGCAGCTCCGGCCGGTTGCGCGGTCGACGAATAATTTTCCTCCCTCGCCGATCACGTTAGGCGTCACAACCCAATCTTGTTTTTCGTCTTGTAGAAATTTCAGGGCAACGGACTCAATGTAACGGCCGAGCCGCAAATCTTGGGTGTCCGCGCGAGGCGGCGCGAGGCCGCGGCGCTCCGCCCAAAGCCCATATGGCGTCTGCCACGGGTGGTCATCGACAAGCAGAACCGGCACGTCGCTGGCACCTAGAAGGCGCATGGCGAGCCATTCTTCGCGGGATGACGGGGTAAGAACTTCAACGGTCGTCATTCCGGAGGATCCCCGAACATCGCGGCGTGCACCGTGCGCCACGCATCATCGATTTCGCGCCCGACAATTTTGTCGATTAAGGGTTCGATCGAAGCGAAGATTTCATGCGGTTCAAGGTAGCTTGAAACTGCTTGCGCGATCTTGTCGATGAACTCGCGTTTTTCGGCTTCAGTCATGTCGCGACCGCCTTTGCCACGCCGGCGACGGTCACCACGAAAATCATCGCGGCGAGCCAGATAAACCGCCAGAAGGCGCGACGATCGAATTGCGGCGCTTGGTAAAACCGGCGCTCGAAATGGTCGAACTCATATGTCTGCATGACCGCCTTCCTTCTCCCTAACCTCAAGCACTTTCTCATGCTCAGCTTTTTCCTGCCGCTCGATCAGGCGATGCATAAAATGTCCAAATCTCGGTTGCACCAAAAATGCAAAATCCGCGAAGAGCCTGAATTCAGTTCTCTCGGCGGCGCGTAATACCGCCGCCGCCCGCCCGGTCGCAGCATGCGCCTTCCGCCATGCCGCTTCCGCCTCGGCGATCACATGCTGGTCACTCATGGTTACGGCTCCCGCGTGAGATCGCCGGCGGCGATGGCTTCATTGAGGAATCCGACATCGGCTTCGGAACAGCAATTGCCGGCAATGCTCATCGCGTCAGTGGCAAATCTCGGCACGATGGCGGCGAGCGGATGAATCGCGTCTAGGGCGCAATTGGCCATGAACTCGGCAACATCATCGCGCAAGGCATTATCCGCGGATTTTAGCGCTCGCTTGATAGCCTCGATGAGTCGGGCGCGCGCGATGCTCATGACGCGCGCTCCGGGCTAGCATGGGTCGCGCTCTGGAAATCGACGGCGTGGTTAAAAGCGGCTTCGATCGCGGCGTATTCGGGCGCCGGCAGCCGTGCGACGATGTTGCGAATAACTAGCGCGCGATCCGATTCGTAAGCATCAACGGCGGCGTCGAGCGCGGCTCTTGTGGTTGCCGCCGCAACGGCGGCGCGGCATTTCGCGACAGGAAGATAAAAATCGACGTTTTCGCAAAACGGCGTCGCGCGAAGCAAGATCAAAAGAAAATCGAGCTGTTGCGATTTGGAAAGGATCATGGCCGCCTCTTCGAGGCTTTTGCGATAGCGCCTTCAAGCAGGCAATCGATTTGATCGGCTGTTTTTGAACATCGCAGGTCATCCAACATGGATATGGCCGTCTTCACGGATGCGATCAGCTCGTCATGGCTGTTAATTGCGCGAGAGATATATTCCGCTGAGGCGAGCTGTTGATCTCTGCTTCCGTATGTTGCACAGTAGCGGCATCCACCGTACTGCGACGGATTTGCGCAAGAGCAATTCACACTGCAACTATCCTTCAATAACTTGCATGGGCACATGCTCATGGCGCGCGCCCTTCGGTCGTCGCGTGCCGCAAGCCTCTCGCAACATCCTCGATATCGACAAGCCTTTGCGCGTAGCGCAGCGCCGCCTTCAGATTGATGAGAGGAACCTCGCCGCCAAATCCGCGAAACCGGCGCGGCATGGCAATTTCCGCAGCTGTCAGTTCCTCGATACGCGAACGCAACCGGAGTGGCGGCAGTTTGGAAAGAGGCGTCAGGCCAAGCAGCGCGCGATCCGGCTCCAGAAGATCAAGCATCGCCGGCTGCATCGCGAAATCGCGCGCCCGGGCTTCGATAATAGCTTCGGCGGTTGCCTTTGCTCGCGCTTCGAGTTCCGCGCGGACGGCTTGCATGGTGGGGCTGTTTGGGTTCAGCGGTGCGGCCCAGCTTTGCTCGCGCGGAACGCCGCCGTGAGCCGTTATGTCGAGGGTGTGGGGCTCGTCGGTCATTTTGATATCTCGATTTTTAGAAGCGCCGTGAGCTTCACGAATAATTTAAAATCTAAGACGTAGCGGAGCGCGTCGCCGTTTTGCTCGACCGCCTTGAGGCAGACGGCCTCGGTCTGATCCTTGACGTAGCGGAGCGCGTCGCCGTTTTGCTCGACCGCCTTGAGGCAGACGGCCTCGGTCTGATCCTTGACGTAGCAGAGCGCGTCGCCGTTTTGCTCGACCGCCTTGAGGGCCGCTTCGACGGTCAGAATTCCTTGAAATTTGATTTTCACGCGGCAGTCTCCATCGTGTGCGCCGGCAGGGTCCTGGCCCGGAGGCCTTCCAACTTCTCGCCAGCGCTGATGGAGGGATAGGATAATTGTAAGTTTACAACTGTCAAGCGAAAACATTGGTACAATCCAATTATTTTTGACAGCTTAAGTTTTGTCGCCTATAAGGCGCGCATGAAAATGCCCGCGCGGGGCGGGGCTGGGGGAAGATTATGGCCGAGTTTCAGATGTTAATGATCGGAGCCGACGATTTGAGATATCTCACGCAGCGGACTTTTCCGGTGGAGAAGATCGCCGAATTCTATTTGGTGCCTGCCGTCAGTTTGGAGCCTTCCTCTGTCTCGAGACGGCAGCCTGAGCTAGAAGACTGCGCGCCAAATCCTCGGCCTCGTCGACCGAAAGATGAAGACTAAGGGTTTTCAACCGCCCTTCGAATAAATCCTTTTCATTCTCGGCCCACCGAAGCTCTATTCCCACGCGCTCTTGGGACATTGGACATGATGCCCATCCGGCTAAGGGTATAGCTACATCGCCTTCTTTCATTTTTGTTTGGTCCCTTTGTGGCGCCTACGAAGAGAAACTCTTGGCAACGAACGGTGTATTTTTCATTCTCCTGGCATGATTATTCTATGCATCCACTTGATATTCTCTATGCGATGATAGTCTTCGATTGGCGGGCTGATCTGGGCGCAATGAAGATGTGTGTCGGAAATGGCCTTGACGAGGCGCAAATAGCGGCGGCTCTCTTTGGCGCCTGGATAGCTGGTAGCCTTAAAGACGGCGTAATCGCCTTGCTTTGGCTCGGCTTTCGAATCGACATAGATCGTCGCGCCGCTAGGAAAAATGGGAGCCATGCTGCCGCCGACGACGTAAAGGGCATAGATTCCCTCGCGCCCGCGCAGTGGCCATGGCTTTGGAACCATCTCCGTATTGGTGAGCCTTGGGGCCTGGAAATCGGCCGCGCCGATCGCGCCTAGCACCGGGATGTCTAGGTCCGCAAGCGGGGGCGCTTCGAGGGCCACGGCGAAGGCTTCGGAGACGCTCCCCATGATCTCGGCGCTGCCGTTGGAAGGGGGCGCCGACGGCGAAATGCGGCGCATTAGCTCGGCGAGGGTCCAGTCCAAAGCGCGAGCGAGGTCTGGCAATTTGTCAGCTCGAACGCTTGTTTTTCTCCCAATCAATATGTCGTTAACGAAGGAGCGCTCAAGACTTCCTTTGCGGGCCGCCTCGAATGGGTTTCTTTCAAGCTCAGCCAGGCGGCGCTCGACTACGGATTTTAGTAGGATGCTTGTGGGTTCTTCCATGTTTGTATTTATCCAACAAATTTAGCCCAACGGCGATTTGAAAATTTCATATTGACATGGTTGTATATTTCTAATTATCGTGCGCGGATGGAAAATGAGCTCAGGGCCAATTTAGAGGCTGTCGTGTCCGCATTCGTCGAGGTCTCGGGCCTTGCGAAATCGACGATTTGGGCGCGCGCGGTCGGGGATGCGCGATTTTTCGAGCGTATCAGCTCCGGCAAGGGCGGTTTCACTATCAAGACATATGATCGAGCTCTCCGCTGGTTCGCGGACAATTGGCCGGAGAATGCCAAGTGGCCACCGTGGGTTGATCATCCCCTCCGCTTTGCATGTGAGCCAGAAAGTGGCCTGCCGCCGGAACTCCAACCTCGGGAGGCGGCGGAATGACCTGGTCCGCGCAATCCCGCGCCGCCGCCGCCGAGCGGATGCGCAAGCTCCATGCCGACCCGGCGTTCGCCAAGGCCAATGCCGAGCGCGCCGCCGAGCGGATGCGCAAGCTCCATGCCGACCCGGCGTTCGCCAACGCCCGTGACGAGCGGATGCGCAAGCTCCATGCCGACCCGGCGTTCGCCAAGGCCAATGCCGAGCGGATGCGCAAGCTCAATGC